>JAFCDK010000051.1 GCA_017609745.1 Candidatus Pacearchaeota archaeon | reverse complement strand
CACACAATTCAGGAGGCATTTTTCCTTGGTCTCTAAATTTATCAAAATGATTTTTTAGAATTCTGTCCATTCCAGAAGACAGACTTGGAAATATTCCTGCAGGACGCTTCCATACTTTATGCTGTGCTAACCAGAAACATCTCGGACACTCTTGCATGAGGTTTAGTGCACTTGGTGATAGGCGGAAGGTTTGTGTCATGTAACCCAAAAGAATTAGAGCAATTTAAATATTCTGTTTTAACTATCTTTTTGTATTTATCCACAAACTCCTAAAGACCCCAAAATTATTCCTAAAGCAATCAAAACAACTCCTGAAACTCCTGAAATTTTAATATTTTTAAAAACAACTTTTAAATGAGGTATTGGGATTGACAATAGAGTTCCTATCAATAAAATAAATCCTAAAAATATTGAAAGATTACAATAATTTGTCATTTTAAACTTCCAAATCTTTTTTTAATTCCTTGTATTTTCTCCACTTTCCCCAATCTTTTATATCGTTTTTTATCTTTTTTCTTTCTTCTTCAGTAAAAGAAGAAAAATCAGGAGCATTTTTTATAAAAAGAAAGCTTATATGTTTCTCACTCTCGGATGTAATTTCTATATGCCAATCTTGTCCCGCTAGAGGGATTTTCTCTTTCTTCTCCATCTTTATTTTCTCCTCACTTTTCTAACTTTTGCTACTGTCCTTCCATAAGATTTTCCAACAGGAGTTACCCAAACCTTTTTTCCTCCTATCCTACTTTTAAGATTATCTTTTGATATTTGGTATCCGGATTGTCTTTTTTCAGGAGCATTTTTTCCAGCAAGCCTTATGTAACTAGAACCTCTAACAGAACTACTAACTACAACAGTATCTCCATCTACAACTTTTTTGACTATTCTTAGATATTTTTTTGTCATTTTATATAAAAAGGGTATGTATTTCTAGTTTTTAAGCTTTTCTATTTTAATGGAATTTCCTATAAAATATGGAAAATCCAATATTTTCGTAACATTTATAAATACTATTTAATTATATTTATTATGAAAAAAGAGGATAGAAAAAGAGTTATTATTTCTACTATTTATGAAGGGTATGCTCTTAAACACGCTATACCTAAACTCTCTCCAGATAAGATTATTTTATTAATTGATGAGCCCCCAGAAGAAAGAAAAAAACAAAGAATGTATAGTGTTATAAAATCGTTAAAAGATTTTTTTAAAGAAGCTATTGAAATTGAGACTGTCAAAATTTCCCCATATAATCTCTCTAAAATAATGGGAGAAGTAATAAAAATAATTGATAGAGAGTATAAGAAAAATAATAAAATTATTGCCCACATAACAGAAGGAAGAAAAATTACTTCTCTTGCTTTATTATTTGCGGCTTATACAAGAAAAGAAAAAATTGAAAAAGCATATTATATAACTGAAGAAGAACACAGATTAATTAGTCTTCCTTTACTCGATTTCCAATTTAATGGAACAAAAAGAGATTTATTAAATGAAGTCTCTAAAAATAATAGTGAGCCAGATAAATTAATGAAAAAATTAAAAATAGGAAAAAGTGCATTATATCAAAATATAACTGAATTAAAAAAAGAAGGATATTTAGAAAATAATAAAGAATTAAAAATCACAGAATTAGGAAGGATAATGATTTTGTAAGATGGAGAATTTGGAACATCTAAATCTTAATAGTACCCAAAAAGATATGCTAATCAGATGGTATGAAAAAAATTTTGATAGCATAGATGAATTTTCATTTGAATGTGGAGCAGATTTTGAGGAAGATTTTTTATTACAATTATATAAAAAAAATTATTTTGATACAATCAATTTTGCAATAAATGATTTTATCGTTAATGTCCTAGCTAAGGGCATCTAAAACAATCTTTCTGTTTTTTCAATCCTCTTTTTAAAATACTTTTCAACCTCTTTATCTATAAAATAGACATAACAACCCTTCATCCCCCTTGACATTAAAACCCTATAAATATTCTTTACATATTCATCAAATTTTTCTTTTCCTTTCCCTCTCTTTAACATAGGGTCGCTTGTTCCTTCAAGATTTCCAATAAGAAAATCATTTTCTTTATCATATTTTAAATCAGGCCCAACAATTACTCCAATATAATCAAACTCAAATCCCTGAGCAGTGTAAATACATCCTACTTGTTTTATTCCCTCAGGTTTATATGCCCATTCATACCACTTAACATACCCTTCAGGAGGCCTTATATTTCCATGGGTTTCCCAAGGCATTTCAAAATTTCCAATTTTTACATCTTTTTCTAATTCTCCTTTTTCATTTAGACTAGTAGACCAATTCCAACAATATCCTGCAACAATTCTTGCAGACTTACCCTTCTCAGAATCCTTTTCTTTAATTATTTCGTAAAGTTTTTCAGGAGATTCTAATATTTTAAAATCAAAATTATCTTCTTTTTTTAAAATTCTTTTTTCTTTAGTATGTCCTAATACAGATTCTAACCAATCTAAATAATTATCTGAACCATTACACCTAAATTGAGATTTTAATTCAATTTCCTCTATATTTCTCTTATATTTTTTTGCAGCTTCTCTTATTAAATTGGTGCTACCAACTTCTGCACCCCTTATAACTTGCTTATCATCTATAAAAAAAATAGAAGTTTTTGCACATCTGACTAATTGTTCTACTTGAGGCATATCTGTCCTGTCATCTGTTTTGGTGAATCTATGATTTGAACTTTCACCAATTCTGTGGGCTTCATCAATAATTAAAATATCTAATTCATTTTCTTTAACCCTGGAGGGTATAAATGAATTAAGATTCTGCAATAATAGTTTAGAGTTATCCCCTCTATCTAATTTAAATTTTATGGCTTCTAGTAAGGGTTTAGATCTTGAAGAGAAAAAGGTGTTATATTTTTTTTCTTTA
This sequence comes from Candidatus Pacearchaeota archaeon, assembly GCA_017609745.1. Taxonomy (GTDB): domain Archaea; phylum Nanobdellota; class Nanobdellia; order Pacearchaeales; family GW2011-AR1; genus JAFCDK01. Next base: position 1,383 of record JAFCDK010000051.1, on the reverse strand, counting down.
TACCCTGCTATTTCTGCTAAAATATGTAATGCAATTACGGTTTTTCCAGTACCAGGCCCTCCTTTAACTATGATTACACAATTTTCATTTTCTTGGTAAGCTTTTTTTATTTTTCCCAAAATAACATTTCTAGCAAATATCTGATCATCTATCAAAACAAATTTAGATTTTTCTTTGATAACATTCGAGACATTATCTAATAGTTTCCTAGATGGTTTATTGGGAGATTGCATAAATTTATTAAATATATCTAAACCATTTTCTTCACTTAATAATTCTTTTAACCTATTTGCCAACTCTAAAATATCTGTATTGGTATATATTGGGAACTTCTTTATAATTTCTTTGTAACTATAATTAAACAACCCTTCTCCTTCAATTTTATGATAATTTGGACAATAAGAACATCCAATTAACTCTAAATTTCCCTCTTCAAAAACTTCTACAAATCCTAAAAGATAATCGTGATATCCTTTAACTTGTTGAGAGGGATGAATCACTTTTCTGGTATTTCCTCCTGTCCAAGTTTCAACAAAATTTCCTTCACAATCTAGTGCTTCAACTTTCTGCCATTGTTTTAATTCTATATGGACAACAATTCCCTTGCCCTTTTTATTTTTACCAAATAATAAACAATCAATTCTCTTTTGAGTATATGGGACTTGGTATTCAAAAGCCACATGAATATTTTTTAATTTTCCGAGTTCTATTAAATTCTTAATTTTTTCGCCGGCATCTCTCCAAGAATTGAATTCAGAATCTCCTGGATTTCTTCCAAAAGAAATCTTGAAATTTTCTTTCATAGAATCTGCAAATTTATTTAAAAGAACATCCTGAAAGAATTTTTCCTGATCATTGTTATAAATTATTTTACTACTAATCATTTTCAAAACTCATTATATTTTTTATGTGACCCTTTTGATTTATCTACAGGATATTTATTATTGTTTTTTTCCATTTTTCGATCTAATGCTTCTGATAAATCTAAATCATATTTTTGAGCAATCCTTACTAAGAAATATAAAATATCAGCCATTTCATCTCCAATATCCTCTTTCTTCTTTTTATCTTTAAATAATTCATCAGTTTCTTCATGAGTCTTCCACCTGAAAATTTCTAATAATTCTGAGGCTTCAATGGATAAGGCAATGGCTAATTCTTTTGCATTATGAAATTGGCCCCAATCTCTAGCATCACAAAATTCTTTTATTTTTTCTTTTAATTCATGAATTCTTCTTTCATTATCTTTTACCATAATATCTCTAATCCACACACATATTAAAAACCTTACTTTTTGTAAAAATTAACTATTTTTTATAATCTCTAACACACTTGTTTAATTTTTCTCTAGTTAATACTAAAAAAGGGAACTTTTGTCTTAAT
>JAFCDK010000008.1 GCA_017609745.1 Candidatus Pacearchaeota archaeon | reverse complement strand
TAAACAAACATGTTAATGCCGTGTTCTGGAAATGACTGCTTGGAATATAGGCCATGAATTAAGATGATTATTAATTGTAAAGCCATTTTCTTCACAAAATTTTGAAGCTAAATCATGTGCTACCTCAGCATAATCCACATAAAGATGTGAACCAAAAATAAAAGTCTCTCCTAACCTAGCCTTATGGGCTTTTTCAGATGCACTATAATCAATTTCAAGAACATAAGTATCTTTTAGTAGATCGCCTTGAAAAACTAAGGGTCCAGCTAAAATATCAAATCTTGATTTCTGGTTTCCCTTTGATTTCTGGCACACTCATTTTAAAATCTTCATTATATAGCCCAACTCTAGTAAGCATAAAATACCTCTATTACTCTTATTTATAAGTTTTTCCAAACAATTAGGTGATTTCTTAATCCCTCTTCTTAAAATATCTAGCCTTTCCAAGAGGTTTCCTCTTTCCTCCTACACGAATTTCATAAGGCACTCCATCTTTTTCTATATATTCAATTATATGTGGTTTTCTATCACTACGTATTTCATGGATTTCCTTTCCTTTTATAATCCCCACTATTTCATAAGGTTTACTTAATGATTCTACTACTCCATCAGATTGTTTTTCAAGAGCTTTTTTCAAATCAATAAATTGTTGTTGCGAAGAGGAAGATTTAGATAATTATTTAAGTTAATTTAATAATTTACTTTTATGTTCAGAGTATTTACTACAAGGGAATTTGATAATGATTTTAATAATCTCGACGAATCAGACAAAAAAAGAGTTCGCAAAATAATGAAACAATTAAAAGAACAAGGAGATAAAGTTGGCAAATCCCTTAGGAAATCTTATTTTAGAGAGAAAAAATTTGGAGAAAAAAGATTATACTTTCTTATTTACAAACAATTTACAATTATTTTAGCAGTTGGAATAAGCAACAAAAAAATACAACAAATAACAATAAATAAGATAATCTCTAAAATCAAAGAATATGAAAAATTTATTGTGAAAACATTAAAGGATAAAGGTTAATCTTTCCATTCTTTTATTCTTCCGTGTTTAATATCTTCTAAACTTCTTTTTATTTTATCTAATAATGCTGTATCTATTTTTTTTATTATAATGTGATTTTTCATTTTATCTAATGCTAGTATGGAATCTTCTGTTATCTCAAACTCCTTTCTAATTTTCTGAGGAATAACAATTTGTCCTTTTGAATTTACTTTAATTATTTCCATGTAATAAAGTAGGATTTTCCTACTTTTAAACTTTTCTATAAGTTTCATGAAAAACCTAAACTTCAAGATAAAATGAGTTGTTGGGATTATATATCCCCTTTCCCTCTCTGCAGCTCTCTAACAGCATCTAAAACTCTAGAGTCTGGTGATAAAACAAAAACATGGTCATCAGGGGAACGCAAAGCCCTATATAAGCGTTGTAAAAATTCTCTTCTTGCTTTGTCTTTATAAAAATCCCAGAAATAATGTGGATGTGTTTTCTTTAAAATCTTCCAAAATGTGCCTTGTGAATTAGGATTTGGGTATTTAGTAAAAATCACTGAAGAGCATGAATCACCAGGAAAGTCAATACCCCTTGAACATTTAGTAGTATAAAGAGAATCAAATAACTTTTCCTTGAATTTTAAAACTAATTTTCCTGTCTTATCCTTTTTCTGTTGTTTGATTAATTCATCACGAGACAATAAACCAGTAAGGCTAAATTTGTTTATTTCTTCTTCACTTGGCAAATCACTAAATGCATTTATGTGAATTAAGGCAGGTTTTTTGGCTTTTTCAATACAAACAGCCAGGATATTTAAATACTGCTCTCTTTTATCTTTATCTGAATTAAGATATTTATAACTGCACTCAAATTCTTTTCCAGTTTTATTAATCTCAATTGTTCCAGGAGGGATTGTTTCAGCCTCAACAAAACTATAATTTGTTATACCAAAAACCTCTTCTAAAACAGTTTTTGAATGCAATGTTCCTGACATAAACACAAAAGCCTTGTTTTTATCTAAAACTTCCTGCAATCTTTTAGATAAATTTGTAGTAACAAGACTAGCATATAAATTATCCTCATAAATTTTATAAGTTAAATAAGTATCACTAAAAAATCCTTCAAAATCCTTGGCAACCTCAAGTGCTTTACCAACATAGCTGGAATTAGAATCTTCCAAAGAAATCTCTGACTCAATAATTCCATCTTCTAATAGTAAGGATAAAATCTTTTTTATGTTAGTATCATTTATATGGAAAATCTTATTTTCATTTACCCCTGTTGCTTTTTTGTTTTTCACTTCTAACTTAATTAAATTATTTATTCTGCTTATAATTTCTACTGTACCATCATATTCTGGATAGATATTAGCCAGTGAATTTCTCAGACGTGTTAAATTCAATTCACTTTGAGTAGAAAAGCTGTCTAAAAACTCATCTGCCTCGTCAATAATCTCCACCTCTGTTACTGGCTTTCTGTCTAATGCAACCTCAATTTTGTATTTTGCTGAATTAAAAATAATCACATCAGAATCAAAATATGCCTGATATTGATCATAATATGTACATCCTTTTTTTCTGTGATAAAAAATAAAATCTGTCCCTCTTAATCCTTTATATATTTTCTTTTTAGCATCAGGCAGATTAGGGTGATATTTTATAGGGATAATAGGACTCCAATAAGGATTTACTGGAGCTATTGAAATTCTTTTTAACTGATTTACATTGTAAATGTTCTTATATTTTATAAAAGGATTTTTCTCATAAAATTCTTTTAACTTCTTGAAGTTTTTTTCAATGATTTGTATAGTGTCTGGCAAAAAAGCATAAGCACACGATACTCCAGGCTCAAATACAGAGTCATGATTGTCTCTGCCAGTAATCATTGAAATGCATAATTTTTTACCATTAGATTTTAACAAAAACATCTCGCCCATATAATCTTTTTTATATTGTCCTTGCAAGCTTTTAATTGGCACCACAATACTTGCTCCTCCAAGAACACGGGCAATATTTAAAGCAATTGCTGATTTTCCAGTTCCACAAACACCATGCAGAAAAATCATTTTTTTTCCTGATTTAATAAGATTAACAACTTCTCTAACAACATCCTCTTGTGTTTTACCATTTGAAAACCTCAGAGGCTCTAACTTCTGGTCATCTCTATACAAACTCCAATACTCAGTGTCTTGAGAATTATCATATTTTAGATTATGAGATGCAGATATGTCTAACTGTTCATTATTTTCTAATTTATCACTTTCTGTTTTATTATCATCTATTTTATTATTTTCTTTTTTATCCCCTAAAAAATCATTAATAGATAACTTTGCTGCTTTTTTATTTTTAGTATTACACCCAAGACAATTGCCTTTATGATTAATAAGTCTGCCACAAATCTTGCAATTATATTTATATTTTTTTCCAAGTAGTCTTTCTGAGATAACTGGTTTTGATTTATCTTTCTGATTAAATATTTTATCACCAACCCCTACAAATTTCCCTTGAGAATCAAATTTTAACTTGCTCATGAAAGTATATTAAGTGGAGGGATATAAAAAGTTATCTTGCAACTTGGTGGGGGTTTCGGCGCAGGCGTAAGTCTTTTTGCCTAGGCATTGCACTATTTGTAGACAATATAATAGAAACATTTATATATGTAGTCACCTATTATAGTTATATGTATGTTGAAAAAAGAAAAGAAGGAAAAAGAATAAAATACTACTTATCACATTCTTTTAGAGAAGGAGACAAAGTACATAAAATAAGAAAATTTCTTGGTAAAGATATTAATAAACAGCAATTAAAAGAAAGAATAAAAAAAGCAACAAAAATAATCCTTGAAGAAATTGAACAATATAAAATAATTAAAAATCCTCTTAAAACACCTCTATCAAAAGATGAGATAAAATTAATTGAAAATCTGGAAAAGAACCAAAAATTAAGGATAATTCATTTATCAGAAAAACAATGGAGAAGATTTTCTGAAATTTTTGTTTATAGCACTAATGCAATTGAAGGTAGTGAAATATCTAAAAAAGAAGTAATAGACATATTGGAAAAAGGAGAATGGCCAAAGAAGTCAAAGCAAGATATTGCAGAGACTTATGGAGTTGATAATGCTGTTAAATTCATTAGAGGGACAAAAGAACATATTTCATTAAAATTAATCAAAGATATGCACAAAATTGTTTTTAAAAATTCAAAAGATTTTGCAGGAGAATTTAGAAAAAAAGGAGAAGAAGTTGTTATTAAAGATGGTTATGGGAATATAATTCATTTTGGGGCTCCTCAATCAAGGATAAACTCTTTGCTTAATGAGCTCATTAAATGGTATAACCAAAATAAATTAAAATATCCTGCCCTTATCTTAGCCTCTGTGATTCATAATCAGTTTGAGACTATTCACCCTTTTGTAGATGGTAATGGCAGAGTTGGAAGATTATTATTAAATAATATTTTGCTTAAAAATGGCTTGCCCCCAGTAAACATAGATATAAGAAATCAAAGACAGTACTATGAATCTTTACAAGAATATCAAAAAAAAGGGAATTTAAAACCTACAATTGATTTATTGATTAAAGAATATGTAAATTTGAAAAGATTAACTAGGTGACTACAAATTTGAGAAGTGTGGTCACCTGTTTTACACACCTATCAAGTAATCCCCCCACATATCATTTTTAATACTTCTTTTTAATACTTCTTTTTAACCATATAAATTCTTAAAAAGAAATGTAATTTAATAAAACTAAATATAATTGCATTTTAGAGGTGATAAAATGAAAGATTCAGCAAAAAGAATCAAATTAAAAATAATGTCAAAACAAGGTGATAAAAAAACATTAGGTGAAGGATATATATTGTTAAACAATCAAATTTATATTGAAAAAAAAGTAATTGTATTAATGAAAAATATAATTACAAATTATCTATAATCTTAATATTTTTTTATCTTATTCATTCATTTCCTCTTCCTCAATTTTATTAAAGAAATAGGTTATTAAGAATTTGGGGGGTTGGGGGTTTAGGGATTTGTATTAGAACTTTAATAATTTTTTAATCTTCTATTTCAAAATAAGCTTTTTTATTAATTGGATCAAAAAACAATTTGGATTTTGTTTTTAACATAAAATCTACTCCTAGCAAACTTGGTTGTATTGGGCTTTCTTCTCCTCTTACTGGAAAATCTACTGGCATTTCAATTTCAAAATCTTCTCCAACTCTTAGATTCGCATTTTCAATTACTTTTGTGTATACTTGTCCTCCACCAATGTTTATTGGTTTTTCCCTTCCTTCCAGTTTATTAAGTTGAATTTTCGAAAGCCTCATTCTTTTTATATCTGAGGTTCCAATAAGAGTAGTTGGACTTCCAGTATCTACAATTGCCCTAATAAAGGTAAAAATGTGTGGGTCTTTACACCTCAACAAAAAATGAACCATTATTCTCAAACTATTAGCAAAATGATAGACTTCTAAAGGGATTTTCTTCATTTTAAAGAATTAAAGTATATCCTTCTGGATGGACAAATTCTATGAAGACATATGATGGGTTTTCACCTTTTTCTTCTATCTCTTTTATTACTATATCGATGCTTTCCCCAGAAGTAAGAGGTTTAGAATTCTTAATCGCTACAAATTTTCCTGTAAATCCCTCTTTTCTTAATTTATTTATATGTTCGTGGAACCATCCACTATCTCTCTCAAAATTCTTCAAAAGGGATAATTCTTGTTGTTCCATTATTTTTCCTCTTTTTGTAACTATTTAAAGATTTTGTTGTTTAAAAAGATATCTTATCTCAAACTCTCCTCAATTTTATTAAAGAAATAGGTTATTAAGAATTTTGGGGGGGAAGTGGGGGGATTGGTGTTGGGGGAGGAGATTTTGGTGATTGGTGATGATTTCTAGTTTTTAAAATTAGTCATAATTACTGAATAACTGTTCTAAACACAACCTCAGTAAATCTCTGATTTGACCTAAATCCTCTTCTTTTATAGTTATTCTGTAACTATGGGCTGCAGAATCACCAAATATTTTAATTTTATTATCCTTAATTAATTTTTTAGCAAGTGACGAATCTATTAATCTCTCTTTTTTTAAACAATCAATTCTAGCACCAAGTTCTACATACTCTCCGTGTTTAAGGATTAAATTTTCCTTTCTTTCTTTTCTTAATTTTAATATCGTTGAATTATCAAGAATTTTTCTAGCGAGAATTGCAGAAGCATTAAAATATCCATAAATTAAACAACCATTAAATTCTTCAAGCAGTTTTTTTATTATGTTGGGGCAAGAATCGATTATATCTTGGGGAATTGTTGGGATCGTTGAAATAATTTCCTGCTTTTTTTCTATTTCTTTTGAAACTTTTTCGCTCTCTTTTTTGAATGCTTCTTTTATACTAATTTCTTTTCTTTTTTTTAAAGTCCTTCCCTTATACTTTCTTTCTAATTTTTGTCTTTCCAATGAAAAATATTTTATTGAACTTTTTACAAATCTTTTAAGATCATTCCAAGCTAGATTGGAAATTATATTTTCTCTACTTGTTGTATCTTCAATATTTGGGTTGGCATCTTTACTTATTTTGGCAACTCCAAACATTTGGTTGTTCCCAGGATATAACGAAGGATAATTCACTCTTTCTTGATTTAAACCAAGCCAGTCATTTCCTTTATCACCGAAGGGTTTGACTCTGAAACCATCACGATATAATTTTATTCCCGAAAATTGGTTCATAATTTTCTTTCTTAAAGTAAAATCTATTGTTTCATTTTCACTTTTTCTTAAAGCAATAGTTTTACCCAAATAAAAAAAGAATAATTGAAACTCTATAGGTCCAGAAAGAACTTTTCCAAGTTTATCTTGCTTCTTAATTGGTTTTCTCCCTTTTTGCTTAATGGTGTAAATAACAGAACCATCATTAGAAAGTTTAGCGTTTAATATAAAATCAGCATCTTTAAGGAAAGAACTTTTTATTTTTCCACCGTATTTTGGAAATTCTTTTGCATCAATCTTTACACCAAATTTTCCTTTTTTATTACCTGGAGGAAGAATTAATGAAATTTCGTGATAAAGTTTTTCTATTTCTTCTCCCCCCCAAATATCATCTAAATCTTCTAAGACTATCTTTAATCCATGATCTTTTTTATTTTTTTTAAAATATTCTAACTTCAAAGGAATCTTCTCAAAATCCATATCAGGATTATCATATTCTCTCCAATCAATTTTAAGTATATGTCCTACCTCATTTTTTTTGGGGTAGGAAATCAAAGTTACTCTTCTAGCTAACCTCTCTGTTGAAAATCTTCCTATTCCCTTCTCCCCAATTTTTCTTCTCTTGTACTTCTTTGTAAATTTATTCACAGATTTATCGTTTGTAGCCGCTCTCAACCACTTATTTAGAATTTCACTTTCATTCATTCCAGATCCTGTATCACTAATTACAATCTTACATCCCTCTTTATTTAACAAATTTTCAAAAGAAATATTGCATGAAACCGCATCTGCATCGTAAGCATTTTTTATTAATTCTAACAAAGCGACTATTGGGTCAGAAACAGATTCTCTTCCCCATCTTCTTACAACTTGAGCAGAGGTACTAAAATAAACAATTTTATTCTTTATAGGTAAAGGTAATTCCATTTTTTATAAACAAAAACATCTTTTTATTGATTTCGCTATTGATTTAGCCATAAGAGGCGGGACGGCATTTCCTATTTGCTGGTAAATTTCGTTATCCGAACCTTCAAATTTGAAGGATATTGGAAAAGATTGGATTAAAGCACATTCTTTTGGAGTTAATCTTCTTATTGACCCTTCTTTAAATGAATTATCATACTTAACCAATGCTTCAGCTCCATCTTTATAATATCTTGCAGAAATTGTATATGATGGCTCATTAGGATTTAAGAATTGCCATCCAAATCCCATTTTTCTTTTTTTATTCATCTTTTGTCTTCTTAAAAATCCATTAATTAGTTTTTGGGAATAAAAATATTTTTTATCAACTTTTTCTTTTTTTTGTAATATCCCTTTTAATCCAACCCATTTCTTTAAACCATTTTCTCCTTTTTTATTATACCTCTTTTTTGTAAATTTAAAATTATATTTTTTCTTATACCCTATTATGAATATTCGGTTTCTTTTTTGGGGAACTCCATAATCTGCTGTATTTACTTTATACCATTCTATTTTATATTTTCCAATTTTTTTAAATTCATCTAAGATTATGTCTATAACTTTTTTTCCCTTTTGATTTTTCATAGATAATAATCCCCTAACATTCTCCATAACAAAAACCTCGGGATTTAATTCTTTTACAAACCTCACATATTCTTTAAACAGAGAATTTCTCGGGTCATTTGGTTGTCGTTTCCCAGCCATACTAAAACCTTGGCAAGGGGGACCTCCAACGATTACATCTATTTTTTTATTTCCAATTATTTTCTTTATTTCTTTTCCTGTTACCTTTTGAATATCTTTATTTAATATTTGTGAATCGGGATGATTTTTTTCAAATGTTTTTATTGCACTTTCAAAAAGATCTACACCTAACAAAATATTAAACCCTTCTTTAGAAAAACCTGTACTTAATCCGGAAGCACCACAAAAAATATCAACGATATTAAACCTCTTTTTCATTTTTATTATCACGAATTTATTATTTATAAATTTCTTTGTTTTTCTTAATTTGACATCCCCAAATTCTTATTACTTTCCATCCTGAAGCTTCATAATTTTTTGTAACTTCCTTATCCCGAAGAACATTCTTATTTATCTTATCTCTCCAGAACTCTTTATTTGTTTCAGGTAATTTAAAACATTTTGGACACTTATGCCAAAAACATCCATCAATAAAAATAACAACATTCTTGTTAAAATGTACGAAGTCTGGTTTCCCATATAAATCAGGCTGATAAACAAAACCTTTATTTTCAAAACAATCTTTAACTTTTAATTCTGACTTGGTATCCTTACATCTTATTCTTGACATATTATAACTTCTTTGTTTAGGCGTATGGACATCAGCCATTTCATCTCCTCCTCAACTTTATCTCTCCCTTCTTTGCTTCTGCCTGGAGTTCGTCACCGGGTTTGAAGTTTGCTTTTTTGATGTCTTTTTCCTTAAGAACTATAACATATTTGTAGTAAGTCTTGTCGCCTCTTTTATCTGAAACTTGTCTCTGGATTTTCATTTTATTAGTAATATAAACAAATTTTTAAAGGTATCGGGTACCTATCACTAAAGAGTTACAATATGGGTACCAAAACATTTATATAATATGGGTACCCATAAATATCATGTTAACACAAGAATGCAAGGCATGTTTTATATTGGGGCTATGGCTTGCTCTAATACTATTTATATTAGTCACCATCTTTGAAGATGTTATTAGGGAGTGGATTGAGAAGGTTTTTTGATTTAAGCTAATCTTGATTGACTTAACCTAAATTCTCCTAATTCAGGAGGATTCCAAAATTCTTCTATCTTTAATTTTAGTTCATCTCTAGATTTTTCATAGTTGCTTATCTCTTCTTCTGATAGAGTTCTATTATGTGCAACACAGTTTCTAATAATATCTAAATCTCCTAAGTAGCTTTCAATCTCTTGTAAAAAGATTTTGTGTTTATCTTCAGTTATCCCTCTTTCTAAAATATTCTTCTTAAATTCTTCAAAATCGTTTGAAGTTTTTGCGATCTCCAGTAAATCATTTTGTTGTAAATTTTTTAAAGAAGTTAGTTTTTTATAACTTTCAAAAAGAAGATAAAAGAATTCATTCTCTAATAATGTTTGAAAATATTTAATTTTTTTAGCTCCAGGATTTTTTATGCGAGGCATATTGTATTTATTTCCCTCAAGAATCCTCTCCCCCTCCATCTTTAAATTAACATTAATCTCTCTTAAAAGATTATCAAAATCTCCACCATATCTATAAACAAATATAAATGTTAAGATCTCCCTTAAATTCATTTCAATTTCAAAAATTTCTTGATAAAATTCCTTAAGATTTTTTAATAATTCCTCATCATAAAACTTAAATGCGACAGAGATATCTTCTTCTTGATTAAGTTTGTCGTTAAAGGTTTTTATTATCCCTTCAAGATTTTCCCAAGTTTCTTCAAAAGTTAAATCAAAAGCAAGAATAAATCTGTTATTTGGAGTTTCTTTTTCTTTTTTAAAATCAAAATTGTTTATTAATGTCTTTTGATCAACAGGTCCAAAATTTTCTTCTATAGCCTCATTTAACAAAGACAATATTCTATTTTTGAAATCAAGTTTTTCATTAAAAACAATCTGGTAGGAAATTAAAACCATTTTTAACCTCCTAGAATCATCTCTTCTACTTTTTGTTTTGTTATATTAAACTCCTTTTTTGCTTCTTCTTTTAGCTTTTTAGCTTTTTTCATTCTTTTTTTTACTTCTTCTGCTATTTTGTTTTGGATGTTTATTGGAGGGAGAGGGATTTTGATATTCATTAAAGAATTTCTATTTACCGCAGACATTATTGCCCCAGAACTTTCTCTTTGTAAAATCATCTGTAAAAAATTGCTTCTAAATAAGGTCCAAAGATAGTGATTATTATATTTATTTGAGTTTTTAATTACATAAAAACCGGTTGAACAAATTGGATTATCAAATGATCCGTCAAAAATAGCAATAGACTTTAACGAACCCGTTAGTGAAGAAATTAACAAATCTCCTCTTTCTAATTTTTGTCTTGCACGACTAGGAGTTTCTTTAACCTCTAATCTATTTTTATTTTTTATCAATCCAAAATTTTTATCTATTGAGGCTAAATCAACATAATTGATATAATCATATTCTTCAATATTTTCTAATTTATTCAACATAATCAAACTAGTTTTAATTTCATTAACTTTAAAATTTCCCTTATTTACAGCTTTTTCAACTTCTTCAAACTTTGGTTGATAATAGTAAGCATCTAATCTTCCTGCACGAACTTCTTCAGAAGAAACAGCAAAACACATTTTATCTTTTAGTTTAGGGAATTTTATCCCCAATTCTTTTAAAACATAATCATTTATTGATTCTAAAAGTTCTTTTGCTTGATTCTCTTTTTGTTTTTTAGAATCTAAACTTTCTTTGAAAATTTTTATTATTTCTTTTTGTTTTGTAATATTTGGAAGAGGTATTTTAACTTTTTTTAGAAGCTCTATATTAATCCCTGATTGATTATTCCAATTAGTACAAAGAGTGAAAAAGACTTTTCTTTTCTGATAAACATTTAAGAGAATCCAAAGATATTCTGGAAGAATAATATTCTCATCAGCTTTTATTCTAGTGATATGATTTGAACAAAAGTAATTTCCATCTAGGTTAAAATAAGCAGTTTTTCCAACTAACTCCTGACTGTTGGTGTTATTAAATAAAATCTCTTCTTTTTTTAACATTTCATTCTTTTTTTCTTTTACTATTTCTTTATTCAGATAAACATTCTTATCAAAAATTAAGAGATTATCCTGACTAATATTTGTAGGTCTTATCTGAATTATTCCTTCATCATTGGATTGTAAATTTGCTCCAGCAGCAAAACCTGTTTTAATATAAGTGATTACTTCTTCGATTCTCTTAGGATTTGAAGATTTTTTTATTACTTGAAAAACATCAGTAGAGTAATACAGAGGATCGATTCTCCCTTCAATCTCTTCAGCATAAACTGTAAAACATTTCATTTTCTTCTCCTTAGTTTAAATTTTGTAGAACCTGTTTCAAGATTTGTTTTGGTTTTAAGGTCTTGATTTCCTATTTTTGTTTTAGTATAAACTGTTTTTCTTAAAGGGCTTGCAGTAACACTTTGAGAATTCCCTTTATTTGTGCGTTTAATCCCTGCATAAGGAACAAATTTTTTACTAATCCCTACAAATCCTTTTAAATTTCTAGAAATTTTTTTACTAAAACTTCTTTTCATTTTTAACAACCCCCATAACCTTTAGAATTTCTTTTAAATCTTTCATATTCTTTTAGAATTGTATCTAAATCATTTAAAGGATCTTTTCTTCCTGTAGCATCATATCCTATATGATCTGCAATAGCCATAAAAATTGGATAATTTCCTAATTTCTCTTCTTGTTTTTTCTTTCTTAGGAAAACAAGCGAAGCTTTAACTCCCGCACCAAAGTGTGCAAATACAAATTGAGGTAAACTAATAATCGCTTCAATTTGTGTTTCTTCCATTAAAAAATCTCTAACATACTGTAATGAAGAATTTGTTAAAATTCCGTCAGGCAAAACTATTGCCATTTTTCCAGTTCCGGGTTTAAGAAAATGTAAACATCTTTCTATGAATAAAATTTCTGTCTTTTGATTTTTTTTATCTTTTCCTAACTTATAATCTTCTAAATAATCTTTTTCTGTAGATTTCACTGTTGCTCCAAACGGGGGATTTGTTAAAATTAAATCAAACTTATTTCTTCCAAAGCCTTGATGTATTTTTGTTATCTCACTAATGGCTCTTAATCCATCTGTAGAAATAATGTTTGTATGTCCGTCATCATGGATAATCATATTCATTTTACAAACCCTTGCAATTTGATCATTAATCTCAATCCCATATAAATTATTTGCAGCAAAATCATGCCACATTCTATAATGCTCTTCTCCCTTTTTAGGATATTCTTTGTCTGCAAGTTCTCTTACATAATCCATAGAATTTAAAATAAATCCTCCAGATCCGCATGCAGGATCTAAAACTAATCTATCTTCCTGGGGATTTAACATACTAACACAAAACCTAATAATTTCTCTTGGTGTAAAAAATTGCCCCATCTTTCCTTTAAAGAAATCTTCCATAAACCTTTCAAAAGCTACACCTTTTGTATCTAAGTCTGTCTTGCTAAAATTTATACTTTGTAGATGTTCAATAACCGAATAAATAACTTTTGGATCTAATTTTATATCATCCTTAAAAACTTCGGAATCTTTTTGTTTTGCATATTTGTAGATATCCCCGATCCTTTTAGACACTTCTTCTGGAGTTTCATGTGTTCCAATTTGGAATTTATAAGGATCTCCTTTTTTTGTTATTGTTCTTTCTTTCTCATCTTGCAACTTACAAAATAATAATTTTGAGACTTCATCAAAAGCTGTGGTGGGGGCGAGTTTACCTCCTTGCCACACAGTATCATGAGATTTTTCTAAAGCCCTTATTAATTCTTCCCTAGAGACTTCTTTTAATTCTTTGTCATCCTCGCCCTTAATGAATTTATATTTGGGTGTTCTTCCATATTTTTCTGGAATATCTGATATTACATTTTTCTCTCTTTCACTTGGTTTAAAACCAGAAACATCAAAAGCAGTTCTAGTAATTCCTGCAACTACAGAAGCAAATTTTGCCCTTAAACTATTAGCATTTCCAAAAGCTTGTTCAATTGCTTGTTTAAATTCTGCATCAGTAATTCCATCTTTTTTACATTCTACAACGAGATACTCTGAACCATCTTCTTCATAAACTACAATATCTGCCCTATCCTCTGGAGTTCTTCTTGGAACTGTAACTTCAATATCAATATTTTTGTTAGGATATAGATAATCTAAAACTAATTCCACAAAGTATGAAGCTCTAACTTTTTCTTCGGGATTTTTAAAACTAGTAGAATAATCTTTTTTACAATGGTAAATTATTTTAGAATCATCTTCAGAAATAGAGATTATTTTTGCATTCCTACCTCTATCATGATTCTTAGTAAATACTGATTCTTCATTATTCTTATTTTCCATAAAAAAACATGTAAAGACATCTATAAAAATTTAAGTGTTTTTATCTAACCTTGGAAGCAGAAGTCTTAGTTCCTACATAAGCATCAATAATCTTAATATTTATTTTCTTTTTATTAGCATCACTCATTTTTTTATATCGATCTTCCAATCGTATAACTCTAGCATTATCCCCGCCTAATTGTTTGATAACTACATAGTATCCTAAATCTATTTCATCAGATTTCATATAAGTAGGAAGTTGTTTCTCTAACCCTTGATAAATCTGGCTACTTCTAGCTAATTTAAGTTCCACTAAAATTCTTTTAACATAACCTTTTGAAAACTTAAAATCAACTGGACCTCTTCCAGTTTTGCTCTCTGAGGAGATATCAATATCATTTTCTTTACATAATGTGTCTGCAATTCCCAAAAAAAATGTTTGTGCGGCCCTTTCTCCTCGAGGTTGATTATCATCATTAAATAGAAGAATATAACCTTCATTACTCTCTACACATTTTTTAAATTGAGAAAGGACTTTTTCTACAAATTCCATTAAAGATTTTTTTGTGTTCTCTTTTACAGGAATCTTTGGGAGTTTTAATAAAATTTTATTTAGTCTTTCCTTAAACCAATAAACCAAACTAGGATCATTAAGGAAATCGTAAGCGTTTGCCTTTTCTTTTTCTCTAATTTTGATATACTCCCTCAAAAAAGATTTAACAGTTTCAGGATCTTGTCTCACAGCATCAACTAGTTTTTTCCTGTTTAGTTCAGAAGTAAAAAGTCTAGTGGCTTGATTTCTCAATTCATCATTTTCTATTTGTGAAAGATAAAATTCAAAATCTTCTATTTCTAAATAAGAACTAGCTCTAAGAAAATCTTTAGGAACTAAAAGAATTGGTTTTTTTGTTATGGGATTCATAGGAAGATCTATTTTCTTTCTCATCCACATTCCCTGTTGAAACCCTAAATTATTAACAATAACTCGTTTAGTAGGAATCTTGTTTTCTTTACAAATTTTGGAAGTATAGGTAATTAAGTCTTCTTTAATGATATTAGTTATCATATCGCTTATCCTATCTGGTCCGATTCCTTCCACGAACATTTGAAATGTACTTAAATATCCACTAAACTCTTCTAATCCTAATTCTAAAAAATCAACAATAGCATTAAAAATCTGTATTGCAAAAAAAGGACCCATTCCACTTCCTCTAGAACCATAATTTGTATATCCTAAACAATTTTCTCCTGGCTCTTTAAATCTAAGCATCATTAATGCCAAGTCCCTTTCTTTGCCTAATTTTCCTTTTGCCAAAGCAACTTTTTCAAAAGCTTCTTGGAAAAAAATTAAAATCTTTTTTTTGGAATTCTTAAATTCATCAAGCTCATTTTGAAAAACAAGCATAGGATCAATAAATAACGGAGTATCTGCTTCCAAAACGGGATCAAACCAATTACAATTAGGGATATTCTTCACTTTAAATGCTTCTGAAAATAACATAAAAAACAAAGAATATAGATGTATTAAAATTTATCTAATCATCAAAACTTAAATCTAAGTTCCCAGATTCATCAACACTCAACTTAACCTATAAGGAATTATCTATTCCAACCTCAAAATATAATCTCTAAAAACTTCTTCTAGTCTTATCATATTATTAATCATGTCCTGATGTATTTTACCCCAATTTTCCTTATTTTTTAATCCTCCTAATCCCTTAAACCTTAACGCAATTCTAGAAGCTCTTTTATCATCTAACCTCTCCCATGATAATTTCTTTCCAAATTTTCCTTCTATCTCTTCTTTTTGAGAGATTAGTTTATCAAATCTTTTTTTATTAATATTTGGCTCAGCATAATCTTTTCCTCGATCTAAGTAAATATCAATTCCTCCAAAATTATTATAAATTACAAAATTATAACTTATTCCAGATTTTCCTGCCCCTGTTCCAATCCAAGAATAAATTCCTGGAGAAATATTGTTAAATAAATTTGTTCTTTCTTTGATTTGTTTTAATAATTTTGTCCAAAATTCTTTTCTTAATATGTGTCTTTCAGCATAAATTTTTCTTTGGTGTCTTTGGCTTTTTTCTTGTTCAACGTCTTCTGAAATTATAGTTGTTTTTGCAATAATCTCATCTCCACTTTTGGTTTTAGTATATTTTAAAATGAGTACATTTATGCTTACATCATAATTATCTGAAAGCCATTCAACCATTCTCTGTAAAGACTCATCTACTCCAGTACCAACCAACAATATCTTTTGAAATTTATTTATTGAAATTTCTTCTATAGTTTCGTTTTCCAAATCAAAATATTCTTCCAAACATTCTCCAATATTTTTTCCAGTATATCTTTCGCAAAGGTCATTCAACTTCTCTTGGTCCCAGGATGCTAAATCTGATGCATAGTCTACTGCTTGTGCTAAAACATCTCTATGTAATTGATCTCTTTTTAATTCCACAATAATTAAGTTTCCAGATCTATCAATCCCAAGAAAATCCAAAGGGCCTCTTTTTGTCATTACTTGCTCTCCAATAATAAATATGTCTTTTCCAAGTATTTCAGAATTACTTTTTATCCAAACTTCCAAATCATTAACTTCTTTTCTTCCTGCTTCAGCCATAGTAATTTCAGAGGGCTTTAATTTCCCATCGTCAATTTCCCACAATTTGATTTCTGTTGCCATCTTATTTTCTCAGAATTAATCTGAGGTTTTCACCTCTGATTTTACTATCAAATATTAATATAAAAATCTTCCTATCCCCCCAAAACACTCAACCCAAATTCTCACAAGCAACACCATCGCCATTAGAATCTAATCTGTGAATATCATTGTCAGAGCCTCCACAGAAGTCAAAGACTTCTTGCGCATCTTGTTGTGTTGATGCACAAATTAAAGTTTAAGACATTCTTCCAAAATTTTATTTTTTCCAATAACAAAAAAATTGAAATTATCTCTAATCTGTCTTGAATATCCTT
>JAFCDK010000050.1 GCA_017609745.1 Candidatus Pacearchaeota archaeon | reverse complement strand
TTCATATATTTTGGGAGATTAGTTTCCATTAATTGTAATTTTTCTTTATTTACTTCTCCTATTAATTTTAGTTTTAATAATCTCTTTTTTAGTTCTATAATTTCTTTTTGTTGTGAAACTCCTTTAAAAAAATCTATGGCTGGATTATTTTTTCCGTCGTAGGTTACAAGGGCAAAATATCTCGTCCAAGAAGGGTCTGGATTTAACTGAGTTACAAGTTCTCTTTTTATTTGAGTTGTATAAACCATTGTTGAATTTATATTTGGTTTCAGATTATACCTTTTAATTAGCTCATCACTGGGGTCTAAAACAAACTCCCAAACATCTTCCCCTTCTTTATTTTTTGAAGGTCTCATTGAAGCGATTTTAGAAGTGTATCCATCTGCATAAATTAAGAATCCTAATTGAGCATATAATGTTATATTTTCTGCCTTACGTTCCATCAGTACCCCGCATTCGCAGGAAACTGTTTGTTAGCAGGGTCTTTAGGAGTATCTCTTCCTTTAAAATAAGGAATCCCTTTAGCAAAGAAAAACCAACCACCTAATATTCCTAATCCTAACCATAAAAATTTCCCACTTTTTAAATCATCAATCTCTTCATCTTTATCTGCTATAACAATATCCTTTAAGGACATTTGATTTTGTAAATTATTTCTCTCTGTATCGCAGAGGGTAAAATTTGCCTTATACCCTGAATCCTCTTCAGCCATCATTAAATACGTGCTAAAATTTCTATTTGAATCAAGACACAAATTATATTTTGTTTCATATTCCCTCCACTTTTTCATCTCTTCTGTTAATGAAGTTATATCTGTTTCATTTCCAAGTTCTGCTGTTTTGTACCCTGTATAAGTCTCTCCAGATATTAATTCGTCTATTCCTTCTATTACTGTCAAGTGATTTCCATCCTCACCTATTATTTTTAAAGTACCTTGGCAAATCTCAGAGCAGGTCTCTGTTGTAGTATTCCCCGTCGTGGAATTTGAACAAGTTATTGAACAGTTACTTGAAGGCTCATATATTACTCTTATTTTATAAACAATATCTTGAGTTCTAATCGCAGAAACAAAAGTTAAGAGGAATATTCCGAAGATTAAAATTAAGACTATTTTTTTCATAAAACTTGCTCAAGGATACCCATGACTTTAGTCGTGGGAGGAATTGAGCCCTCCGATACATTTAAATAGTTTGAGTTTCTTAATTTTTTACCATGTTGAGAAGTATTCCAATCAAAATTAAAGTTAATGAAGTTATTGTTAAAACTATTGAAATCTATAAAAAAGGACTTCAATATTGTGTTGATGTCGCTTGGGGAATGAAGATTAGAAACAATGTTCAACTCCATCCTTTTGTCTATAAAGATTTGAGGAATATGGGTTTGCCATCCCAACTTTCTATTTCTTGTATTAAACAATCTTGTGGGATGGTTAAGAAAGCAAAGTCTAATCCAATTATAAATAAAGTTTCTATCAGATATAATGCTCCCCGTTCTTTCTCTTTCAAAAATAATATTCTCTCTATCTCCACTATTCAAGGAAGAGTTAAAATTCCTTTTAAGATTCCTGATTATGCTTTGAAGTATTTTGATTGGGAAGTTAGAGAAAGTTTGCTCACTCAAAATAAAGGAAAATATTATTTCACTTTTACATTCCTCGGGGAAGATGTCCAAAATTCTCAACATGGTAACAGAATTCTGGGCATTGACCTTGGGGTCAATAAGGTTGCTGTTACATCTGAAGGAAATTTCTACGGAAAAAATATTAAGCAGTTGAGAGTCAAGCATGATAAATTTGTTTCTATTCTCCAAAGTAAATGCACGAAGGCTTCCAGAAGAAAATTGAAGACTATTTCTGGTGGTTGGAGAAGGTTCATGCGATGGAGTAATCACAATATCAGCAAGGATTAGAAAATCTGCAAGATATAATAAATGGGTTCACAAGTGGGCGTTTAACCAACTCCAAAGTTTTATTGAATATAAAGCCTTGGCTAAAGGAATTAGAGTTGTCTATGTCAATCCTGCTTACACTTCCAAGTCGTGTAGTGTTTGCCACAACACTGAAACTATCAGACATAATGGATTTATTGAATGTAAGATTTGTGGGCATTGTTCTGATTCCGACTTCGGAGCTTCCAAAAATATTGCACAACTCTATAAGAGGAATATGTGCAGGGCTAATGTAACTAAGCCCATCTTCTCGTGCGATGACGCAATTCTGCGTGGTTAATTTTTTTACCATGTTGTTTTTGTTGAGTGTAGGGAAAAGCCCACTACTTTAGTGGTGGGAATATGTTACTTTTTCCCAACAGTTTGATGGTTAGCCACAGGATAGAATATGCGACCCTTCACTGGCTGACTATCTTCCCACCTCTCCCCATCACGGTAGAAAATAAATTTATTTTTTGTCATTGCAAAACATTCATATTTTTTTAATTTTTTTATTCTTTCTTTCACCCTTTTATTTAAATCAAAATCACTTCCTATTTCATTTAAAATTTTAGAATTGTTATGATTAAATGCCATAAGGTAATTTAATTTTGGGCCTTTCACACAATTAGGAATTTTATCATAGAATTGGGTTGCATAAACTAAACCCACATTCATTATCCTCCCTCGCGCAGCAACTTGTCCAATCGCTTTAGCAGCAGGGTCATTATCTGTTTCACACACTGTTCTTAACTCATCAAATAATAAAAAAGTTTTTTCCCCTGGAAATTCTTTATTATGATTCTGAAAAATCGAATTAATATGACATGCAAAAATTTGTGACTTATATTTTTTTGTGGATAAATCTGAAGTTATAAAAGAAGGGATTACCCCTGCTTTCATTAATGTGATAAATGGATTTTTTAGGGGGGCATTATTTAATCTAATATAAGCATGACATTCTGGATTTGTAATGTCTAAAATTTCTTCTTTAAATAAAGAATCAAAAGCTGTTAAGATTTTAATTCTCATTGCCCTAAAATTTTTCCCCTCTCTACCAGGAAGTTCTTCTGTTAAGATTTCTCTTACTTGCATAGCAGTATCACATTCAGACAAGCTATCTTTTAAATCATTAATATACATGCCACTTTTTCCAACATCAAATTCTGGATTAATCCCAGACAAATAAAATCCAATGTCTTCGATAATATCTGCAAAAGGCATCACAGTTTTTATATAATTTTTATCTCTTAAAAAATCTAAATCTAAATCAAGGGTGTTAGTATTTGGATAAACATAAACTATAGGGGAAGGGCATGGTTCTTGATTTAAATAAAGTCGATTAAATTCTTTAAATGCTCGAAATTTCATTGGCTCTGACCACTTGAAACTTTCTTCAGAAATATCATTCATTAAGCAAACATTTGTTTTCCACTGATAAAAAAGATGACTATGAATGCGGTTAAGAGCTAGCGACTTTCCAAATCCTGACGCCCCTACTATTGCTAAAGAAAAAACTTCTTCTTCTTTTGGGATACAACAAATACTTCCGTCTTCACAGTACATGATAGGAATATCTTCTATATTCACATCGATAAATCTGTCTTTATCTTCTATAAAAGTTTTATTCAATTTTACTAATGATGAACCAAGAGGCATTTTAATAATTAATCCATTCTGTGCATGATTTATTTGGGTCGATACAATTTCCATGTAATCTAATTTTTCTATTTGCTCTATCAATCTCTAAATAATGGTTGGCTGGAAGTTTCTTAACTTTTCTCGCCGTCTCATCTACAGGAATATCTTCTGGTCTTAAAAAATAAATATATCTTTGCCTTGGTGCCCAAGATTCACCTCTCTTAATAGGAATTGCATAAAAGCATATTTTTAAATCTTCTAAAAATCCTAAATCTACTGGGGGCTCTATTTGTTCTAGTTCTGGTTCTTTTTCCTTGTCTTTTAAAACATCAAAAATTATAAATGGTTTATAGAAGTATTCTTCTTCATCAGAAAGATTAATTGATTTTATTTGAGACCCTTCCTCATCAAAGATTTGTTTCATTGTAAATTAGAGATAATTTATAAATTACTATTGTAAGGAGGGTTTATAAACCTATGCTTTTTATTTCTTTCTTAGGAGTTTTTTTCCAGATTCTCGAACTTCCTCTTTTATAAGATTTGATTACACGGGTATCTACTTCCATTTCAAATAAAACTCTTTGGGCAGTATCCCTCGCCACACCTAATTCTCTAACTAAATCCATAATTTTTATTTTTTTTGTCTTTTTTAAGAGACGAATTATGGTTTGACGGTACTTTTCTTGACTTATTTTTTGTGTCATGTGGCTGTTTTTTGAAAAATGGCTTGCTGTAAAAAAATGAAGATTTTGGGGTTTATAAAGGTATAGTTATCCTTACACTGTTGCGTAAGAGGGAGTTATTAGATAGATTTTTAAGATTATAAAACTATTCTAATTTATGGTTGGTGGCGAGTTTTCAAAGAAAAGAAATTTAGAAGAAGTAAAAAAAGTTTTGAGTATTGCTAAATATAAAACAGAAAAACAGGTTGAAATAGTAACGACAGATGGATGGACAGCATATCCAAGAGCCATAAAGAAAGTTTATGGTTTTTCAAATAAAACACATAAATTAAATATTTATCATAAACAAGTTAATGCTTCGCAAGGAGAAGGATTTAATATTAAGATTGAAAGATTGCATAATTCAGTTAGGCATAGAATAAAAACATTTAGAGGTTTTCACGGCTCAATAGATGGTGCTAACACATTACTAAAAGGATATTCTCTTTATTATAATTTTATTAGAAAACATCAAAGTTTAGGAAAGTGTCCTTATGAATTGGCTTGTCCCGAATTAAAGTTAGGATTAGATAAATGGATGAGTTTGATAAAAATATTTATCTCTCAACACAAAAACCATCTTTAAAATTAATTCTTAATGATTTTATTGTTTTGTCCGAAACAAATGCTATCGTAATATCTAAAATGATTTTCAAACTCAGGGTATAAGCATTAATTATATTTACCCAACCCATTAAAAAACATAAAAATACATTAAATAATAATATACTTGAAATTGCTTTTATCCAATCTTTAGTTTTGTCTTTCATCTTAATAAATTATCAACATTGTATTTCATTATTAATACACTCATAAATAACCAGATTGTCCCATTAATCTTAAATAATAAACCCTCTTTCATTATTACCATCATTCCAATAAATGCTATTATTCCCCCGACTAAAGCAAAAATTAAAAAATTAACACTTGATTTTCCAATCTGTAAAACCATAAGATTGTAAAGTTTAGATAGCATAAGGGAAATTATGAAAGCACCAAGAATTAAAAGAGGTAACTGCTGAGGATGTAATGCTATTGCACCAGTGCTAATTATTCCAAAAGTTAGAAAACTTGCATATTCACCAAAACCCATTTTAAACCTCTTTTTATTATCCTTATAAGAATTTCTATGTTTTAAAATATTTGTATTGTTATCCATATTTAAAACTCCCTCTTATGCAACAGTGTAAGTTATCCTGTGACCGGAATAACTAAAAAGTTATTCGGTTATTTTTTCCAAAGTTATTCGGAGAGCGGAAAAACTCAAAGTTATTCGGTTTAAAACCACACCCACCCTTGTTTTGCTTTTCTTCCAACCAACCTTGCGCGTCGGTTTGCTCTATCAATCAAAAGCAAATGATTCCAAGGGACACTTCTCCTTATCCTCCCATTTAATTCAATTTTAGCAAAGCCAATTTTAAATTCTAATACCTCTCTATTTTTTCCTTTAGTTCTGTCTATGATTGAAATAAAATCAAGGCCAGCTTTTTTTAAAATTTTGGGGGTTTTAGAATCGGTCTGAAGGATTTTAATATCCGGTTCATATAAGGGATGTTTATCTATGACTTTGTATTGTAAAAAAGGTAATTTGAAATTTATTTTTTCTTTAGGAGTTCTTTTGATTGTTAGCACTGGAAAATCATCTTTTCCATAAAGTTGTTTTTGTAAAAATGATGCGCAATAATTTTTCATTCTTCCTCGAATTCCTTTATCTTATCCTGTACTTCTAAAACCTCTTTATTCATCACACTTCTTCTTAATGCTTCTTTGTCGTCGATTTCTTCAATTTTGTTTTTCATTTATACCTCTTAACATTATATTTTTCTTGTTTTCTTGATATTTTTTGTGATATTCTTCTGCAAGATATTTTATTCTTGCTTGAAATCTTTTTTGAGATATTGGGTCTGTGTTTCTTGCAATACTAATTAATCTTTTAATTCTTGTTCCGTCTTTTAGTCTTTGGTTTATTTTTTCATTGTGTTTCATCTCGCTGGGAGCAAATTTCGGAATTTGGATGAAATCTTGGAATATAAGAGTTAAGGAAAGTTTTTTGCAAAGCAAAAAATTTGGGGAAAATCATTTTTGATTTTCCTCCTTATCGTATATTAAATCCTTCTGTGAAACAGAATCGGACTTCCTGTCCGAAGTTCTGACAGGGGGTGATGAGTTGCTCAAGTCTAAATGTTTTCTATTAATCTCCT
>JAFCDK010000049.1 GCA_017609745.1 Candidatus Pacearchaeota archaeon | reverse complement strand
TTAAAAAAGGTCTAGTTCTAATTGGTCTTTGCTGTCTGGGTCTATTTATATTTTTTTGATATCTTATTTTTGTAGATGGATAATGATATATAGGATAAAGCCTATAAAATGGACCATGGGCTCTATTATAGTATGCTCTTCTATAATATCCATCTGTTACACAACCAACTGAAGTAATAGCTGAAGTAACTGCAATTGCCCCTCCAACCAAAGTGTATAACAATGTTTTTTGCATCTCTTTTTTCATATTTATTTAAGGTATTTAAAACATATAAAGTTTTCGGTTTTCTAAACACCCCAAGTTGGATTTTTTTGCCTCATAATCTGTGCAATTTCTTGCAGGATTGAGATTTCTTCACTTGATAAAAGAGATTTATTTTCTTTAAAGTTTCTGAACTGGCTCTCTGATATTTTTGAATAAAGATATTTTGTTTCTTCTAATTGCCGCTCAAAATTAGTTCCTGGAAGTGAAATGGCAACTTCCATTGATGTTATTGCTTGTTCAACAGATTTGTTTTCTGACTGGATGTTTTTTATTTTTGCAATATTTTCTGCACTTTCATTTATTAATAAAGTATTTGGAGTGATTTTTCCTCCTATAACACGAACTCCAAAAATAGCAGGATTGCTGTTTCTAAAAACAAAATTATGAAGTATTTCAAGTTTGCATATGGTTGCAAGGGACATTAGTTTTTCTTTTTCAATTTGTTTTTGTTTTTCCTGCCTGAATTCTTCTAGATTTTCTATTATCTTGTAAATAACATCATCTGTTAATATTTTAATATTAGGATCTAATATTTCTTTAGCATCTTCATCAATCTCAACATTGAAACCAACAACAACTGCATCTAATTGATTTATTTTGAGATTTGTTTTTGCTGATATAATATCTGATTTATTAATGTTTCCAATTCCTGTTTTTACAACTTTAATATTTGATTGTTTTAATAAAAAGAGTAAAGCTTCTAGGCTCCCTAAAGAATCTGCTTTAGCTATTATTCCTTGGGCATCTGTTTTTATTATTTCACTAAGCTCTTTTTTAAATTCAGATTTAATTTTATCTACATTATTTTTAAATAACATAAATGGCATTCCTGGTAAAATCTCTTGTTTTGCTGTTATTTGTATTCTTATTCCAGAAGCAGCATTTACACTTTCAACTGATTTAAATTTATTAGAGAGCGGCAAGACCTCGTGAATTGCTTTAATTTTTGTTATTATAAGTTCTTTAAAAGTTGCAATTGCAATTTTATCTCCAACTTTGAGCTGTCCATCATAAATTATTGCTTGTATTTGATTAATTGCTTTTTCTTTTTTTATTTCAAGAATAATGCCTTTGGCTGTTTCACCTAATTCTAATTTTTGTTTAAGGAATTTCTGCGACATTCCACAGAGCATAAGCACTAAATCAGAAATTCCTTCATGAGTTTTAGCAGAACAAGGAATAAGACCTATTTTTTTTGTAAAATCTTTGATATTATAAAACAAGTCAGCTTCAAAACCTTGGCTGTTTAGTGCACCAATTAATGTAAATAATTTTTCATCAAATGTTTGTTTAACATACTGGGACTGAGTTTCAATATTTTGTTTTGAAGTTTTTCCAAGATTTTTTTGCCAACCAGAAATATTATCTATTTTATTAAGTGCAATTATAAATGGGGTTTTATTTGATTTGAGAATACTAATAACTTCTGCTGTCTGGGGTTTTATTCCTTCATTTATATCTATAACTAATATAGCAAGGTCTGCTAATGAACCACCCCTTTTTCTCAAATTTGTAAAAGCCGCGTGCCCTGGCGTGTCAATAAAAAGAAAACCTGGAATTTCTAATTTAATTTTTGATTTATCTACTCCACAAACTTCTGGAATTTTTTCTTTTGGGAAACTTATAAAAGAGATTTTTTGTGTTATTCCTCCAGATTCTTTTTTAGCAATAGAGCTACCTCTAATACAATCAAGAATGCTTGTTTTTCCATGATCAACATGTCCTGCTATTGTTATAATTGGTTGGCGGATTGTCATATTTAATCTATCAGAATATTCTTTAAAAACCTTAAGATGGGGTTTGATATAAGCAACAACCACGAAGAAGGAAAATAATATTAAAGATTAACTAATTTATTAATGATTGCTATCTCTATTTTTTATTGCATAATCTTTTTTAATCAGAACTTTGATAATTTTCCCACCCTTTATTATTTTTGAAGTCTTCATGAAAAATTTAATAGAATTAGATGTATAAAGATTAAAATTCTAGAAAAGGTTTGAGATAAAAGGTGTCCGAAGCCAACCAAGATCCGAAGATCAAAGTTAATTCTTCCACCTTTATCCCGCAAGATTAAAGGCGTCAGAAGCCAAGAAAAATCCGAAGATTCAACTTGATTGTTCCGCCCAAATCTTAATTTTATATAAAGCAGAAGCATATTTAAAGCTTTCTATATTATTTTTGTTATGTTGAAGGAATTACAAACTATTCGAGAAAGATATGATTTAGAAATTGAAAAAATAGTTAAAAACATTAAAAAAAATAAAGCTAAAATTATATTACTTCAATTTCCCGACGCTATAAAACCTTATGCAACCCTAATTTCTGAAGAAATTGAAAATAAATCTAATTGCCAATGTTTAATTTATATGGGGAGTTGTTTTGGAGCATGTGATGTGCCTATCCAAGTTGAGAAAATTGAACCTAAAATAGATATGATTATTCAGTTCGGGCATAATAAATTCGGGTTTGAAAAATTATAACTTCAATCTTTTTTGAATTAAACACAATATTTTTAAACTAAAAGTTTTATTTTTATTTATGAAGAAGAACTTAAAAAGTTTAATAGGTTTATTGGTTTTCTTTTTAATAATAGTATTAATCTTAGATGGATTTTTTGTTTTTCATAATTTAACTGGAAAAACAGTTGGAGATGTTCAACAAGGAGAAGAAATTTGTTTAGTTTATTTTTATGGACAGGGATGTCCACATTGTGGAGCTTTAGAGAATTTTTTAGGCGATATGCAGGAAAAATATTCTTCATTGAAAATAAAAGGCTATGAAGTTTACTCTAATGCTAAGAACAGAGAACTTTTTGAAAAAATGTGCGAAGCTTTTGATACAGAAATTCAAGGTGTTCCAACAACATTTATTGATGAAAAAATTATTGTTGGTTATAGTAATTCTATAGGAGAATCAATTGAACAAGAAATTCAAAAATGTTTGGAGCAAGGAGCAAAAAATCCTTTAGATAAAATAGGACAGGCACCTTCTAAAGGAATAACTTCAATTACAGGGGATAGTTCTCCTGCTGAAGAACCAGGAAAAACCAAATTAAAAAAGAAATTAACAATCCCTGCTGTGATTTCTGCTGCTGTAGTTGATGCAATAAACCCGTGCGCGTTCGCTGTGTTGATTATATTAATGACAACAATATTGGCTTCTTCAAATAAAAAAAGAGCTTTATTAGCTGGCTTGGCTTTTTCTTTGTCAATATATATTGCCTATTTTTTAATGGGGTTAGGATTATTTAGTGCGATTCAGGCTGCAGGATTAACTAAAAAATTTTACATTATTGTTGCTTTTTTAGCTATTGTTATTGGAATATTTAATTTAAAAGATTATTTATGGTATGGGAAATGGTTTAAAATGGAAGTTCCTGATTCTTGGAGACCAAAAATGAAAGTATTAATTAAGGGCGTAACTTCTCCGATAGGCGCTTTTTTTATGGGTTTTATTATTAGTATGTTTTTACTTCCATGCACTTCTGGTCCATATATTATAATTTTAGGTTTATTAACAAATGTTGCAACCAGAACTTATGCTATTTATCTTTTATTATTATATAATTTAATTTTTGTTTCGCCAATGTTATTAATAACTTTTGGAATTTATTTTGGATTGACAACTACAGAAAAAGCTGAAGAATGGCGGCAAAAAAAATTGAAATTTCTTCATCTTATAGCAGGAATAATAATTTTGCTTTTAGGAATAGGCATGCTAATTGCTTTAAATTTAGGAATGATTTAAAAATTCAAATTGCCTCTTCTTCTGAAATTTGTTGTTGGTCTGCTGGTTGTTTTTCTGCAGATGGTGATGTTTCTGTTGGAGCTTGTTCAACTTCTGCCATGTCTTCATCTGTTATAGAATTTATCATCTCTTTAAATTTTGGGAAATCTGCTGATAAAATTCTTACACCCTGCTTTGTGAATCCAGTATATCTGTCGCTCGTTACAAATTCCCTTATTGTCAATCCTTTTCTGCCACCATCATTTTTCATTATTTTTCCAATGTCTTTTTCCATGCTGAGAAAAAGAAATTAAGATTATTTAAAGATTGTGGAAGTTGAACATTATATTAATTTCAAAGATTCTTTTTTACTTGTTCAAAAGTTTCTTTGTTTAATTTAGCAACATTCTTTTTTATGATGTTTTTATCTAATGTAAATAATTTATCAACTTTAATTC
The DNA here is from genome assembly GCA_017609745.1 of Candidatus Pacearchaeota archaeon. Classification (GTDB taxonomy): domain Archaea; phylum Nanobdellota; class Nanobdellia; order Pacearchaeales; family GW2011-AR1; genus JAFCDK01. The sequence continues at coordinate 1,606 of JAFCDK010000049.1, read as the reverse complement.
TACTTTTTGCAGGAATATTTCCATCTTTTAAATTGTTATTATCTATTAGAATTAAATATTTTGCAGATTTTAGATGTGAAGTGATACCGCAAGTTATTATATCGTCTGTTTCTATATTATCAGAAGTTTTGGATAATATTAATACTGGTCTTAAGACTAAGAAAGCTAATATATATCCTAAAGTTCCTAACCCAAATACCATTTTATTTTTTCTTTCTTTTCTTTAGTTTTCTTATAAATTCATTCTCAACTTTTTTAAATCTTTTTTCAAATTCCTCCTCCGTTTCATCTTCTGTCTTACCTATCGAAATTCCTTCTTCTTTACCTGTTTTTTTATCACGAAAAGTTATTCCCACTCCATATGGTGTTGCTTCATCAAAGAATTTTTTAGGATTATCCAAAAATTTCTTTGGGGTATCTAAGTCATTATTTTTCTTCTTCTTCCCTCTCAATTTTTTAAAGAATTTTTTAAATTCCATTTTTTTTAATTTTTCTTTTTTTATTACCCATTTCTATTTCTATATACTCTTTGCTATTTTCTCCTTTTGCCTCTCTTACAACACTTTTAGCTACTTTTCCTCCAACAATAATTTTTATTAAATCTTTTATCAAGCCCATTTTATTTTTTAAATTTTATTTTATAACCAACCAATTTTTCCAATGTACTCAAATTCTTTATTATTTTCTCCTTTACAAATACCCCACTTAAAATAAGAACCACAACCATAAACATTACACATCTCAAGATGAGTAATAACAACTTTTGAAGGAAAAGAAACTTTTCCAAATCCAGAATCAGTCATTGGGAGATACCAAAATTCACTTCCCCATAATTCTATAAAATAATTTTCTAAATCATTCTTATTATTAAACTCTTTAATCTCCATAAAATTAATTTCATATGAACTTCCTCTTCTTAATTTTTCAATTTTTAACCAGTCTTGAAAGGATTCTTTACAAGGAAAGTTTTCAGAGGAAATTGTTGAGGTTTTTAGTTTGGATTTTATTGTGTTTATAAAGTTAGAATTGGGATTGTATAAAATGTTAATTATTAGACCTGCAATTACAATAATGAATATCCAAATTATGATATACTTAAAATTAAATTCCATATCAACTATAAAAATTAAAAGGTTTTAAACTTTACTAAATAATCGTTTGTTTATTTACTATGCCTTTTTATGTGTAAAATAAGCTTATTTTATTTATTTGTGTGGGTTTTTTACTCCATCTTCTATAATAGCCAGACTTCCTTCTCGGCTTTTTATTCCTTGCTTCTGAAGGTCTGCCCAACTTCTTACCTTCTGCTTTTGCTCTTGCCAGTCCAGAATTAATTCTATTAATTTTAGGGATGCCACCATCGAGCTTTGCTTTCCAATTAAAGTATCTCTCTTCGTGTTTTTATGGGTCTCTTTTCATATATTAATACTCAAATGGGTTTTTATATAAAACCTGTGATTGAATTGTACCACCCTAAAATGCAAAATGTATCACGCCCGGACCAGGAATCGAACCTGGACGCCTCGAGAGGCCTGGCACTCCAAGCCAGTGCAATACCACTATGCGACCCGGGCATGAAATATCTAAAATCCTAAGCTTTATAAAT
>JAFCDK010000048.1 GCA_017609745.1 Candidatus Pacearchaeota archaeon | reverse complement strand
TTTGCCTTTTTAAAAAATCTAAAACTTCTTTAGTAATTGGTTCTGGATTTAAATAAAGAGCTGCATGCCCATTTCCCTCAATAATTACTGCTTCACTGTCTGTTTTTGCTCTTTGTACAATTTCTTTAGCAGCAGAAGGCATAGTCCATATATCCTTGCTTCCGCTAATACAAAATAAAGGAACATCAATTTTATCAATAACTTCTTCTATATTCCATTTAATACGATTTTTAACAAGATTTAATCTTGACATTAATTCTTCAGGAGTTCTTGTTTTTAAAAAAGTGAAATTAATATATGAATTTTCTCCCCTAACATTTAAATAATCAAAGAGTGTTGGTTCAACACCTTTTAATTTATTTATAAAAGCTGCAGTATAATTAATAGAATGTTCTAAAATAGAGCATAAACCACTACGAACAATCATCTGATTTATTAAACAAGTATTTCCTAATAGATTATATGTAGGATTCAGTAAAATTAATGAATCGATAACCTCTGGTTGCATATCAAAGACTTTAAGAGCAATTGTTGTGCCTAAACTATAACCTAATAGATGTGTTCTTTCTATTTCAAGATGCTCCATTAAACCAAGAGTATCTCTCGCAAAATTCTCTAAACTGTAAAAATCTTTTTTTCCATTACTTAATTCAGATCTTCCACCTCCGCGCAAATCAAAAGCAAGAACATTATAATCTTTAGATACAGCTTCAATTTGATGATTAAACATCGTAAAATTTCCTCCAGAATGTCCATGAACAAATGTTACAAAAGGTTTATCAAATTTAGAATTATATAAATTATAATAAATCTGCGAATCATCAAAACTCTTAAAATATCCCTCCTTTAAATCTTTAGTTTCTTCAACCATTTTCTCATCTTTTAATTTATTTTAAATTAAATAAATGATTATATAAATATTATTGAAATATAATGCACCATAAAATATACTATTTTATAATTAATACACAATACAAATACTTTTAAAGTAATTAAACAAAAATTAATAATGGCAAAAGAAGGGCTAGCAATAGAACTTGAAAAAAAAGTTGAATTTGTAGAACCAGAATTAATTAAAAAAAACACTAATAGGAATGGGTCTAAAATTTTTAGTTTAATAAGAAAATCAATTGTTAAAGGGGGAATAAAAGCAGCATTGCCTCTTTTTCCCAAGATTCCTGTAAAATATCAAGGTAGCCTTATTGATATAGCAAGAAACAAATATCTTTCAAAAATACAGGAAAGTGGTAAAAAATATGGCTGGAGTCCAGAGCAGGTTGAAAGAAAATTACAATCTTGTAGTTCTTTCTCAAATGTTATAAAACAAACTCTTCCAGAACTTAATAATCAAACAAGATTAAAATTAATTGAAAATTTGTTTTATCGTCAGACACTCGAAAGAACAGAAATTGCAGAACAATATGAAAAAAAACATGGAGAACTTCCGCCGCAATTTCTTCTTATGAGTCCTTCAATGAATTGTAATTTAAAATGTCAAGGTTGCTGGGCAGAACATCAAAAAGGTATTACAATACCTGAAAAAAAAGTAAATGAAATTTTAAATGAAGCTAAAAAAGAAATGGGAATACATTTTATTGTTTTAACAGGTGGAGAACCAACAATGCTTCCTTATCTTTATAATATGCTTGAAGAACATAATGATATTGCATTTATGCCTTATACAAATGGAACTTTAATTAACGACCAAATGGCAGATAAAATAGCAGAACTTGGAAATTTTTATCCATGTTTTAGTTTATCTGGTGATAAACAAGCAACAGAGTATTTTAGAGGCAAAGGAGTCTATGATAAAGTGATGGATGCTATGGCTCGTTTAAAAGATAGGGGAGTTTTTTTCGGAATCTCAGCAGTTCATACTAAACAAAATCATGATTCTGTAGTAAATGAACAATATTTTGATGAGCTAATTGAAAGAGGTGCTCGTATTGGCTGGCTTTTCCAATATACTGCTGTTGGAAGAAACCCTAATCCTGAAATAATTCCTACTCCTGAACAAAGAATACAAAGATATGATTTACTTAAAAAAATAAGACAAGATAAAAAACAAATGGCATTATATGATTTCTGGAACGATGGGGGAATTACAGGAGGATGTATTGGATGGGGGAAAATATATGCTCATATAAATGCTAATGCAGAACTTGAACCTTGTGCTTTTATTCCTTTTTCAAAAGATAATTTATATGATAAAACATTGACAGAATGTATGACCGCAGATTGGTTAAAAGATGCAAGAACAAAACAGCCTTTTAATAAAAACTTATTAGCCCCCTGCCCTTATGTTGATAATCCTGAAACATTAAAGAATATTGTAGAAAAACATAATGTTCATGGTTCATATAAAGGCGCAGAGCAGTGTGTATCTGGTCCAATCTACGAGGCTGTATGTGAAAATGCAAGAAATTATAAAGAATGTTTAGTTAATTTTGGATTAGAAGAAAGATTATAATTTCAAACTATTTTATTTTATTAAAAATGAACTCTCTTGAAAAACATTTATTACAAAAAAAACAAAATAATTCTCAAATTGAATCTAACAAACTTTTTAAAGACAATAGAAATTATTTTTTATATAATTCTATAAGCACAGCACTTAATCTTGCTCATGTTTTTTATAAAAAATGGTCCTGCTATTATTCTCCCAAAACATCGGTCATATGTTGATGGATTACTTTCTGCATATTATATTAAAACAAAAACTAAGAGATATTGCAGTTTTTTTGCAAAATCTACTTTACCAAGCTGGTTAGAAAGTGTTGGGGGAATTAAATTTGTAACTCGTAAAGATTTTGAAAAATTAAGTGAAAAGATAGGAAGAGAAAAAGCAAAACAAATTGCAAAACAAATAAATAGAGAATCATATGCAAAAATTGAAGATTATTTACAAAATAATGAACTTATTATAATGTTTCCAGAAGGTAAAATTAATGCAAAAAAAATGAGCAAATTAAATATCAATCCATTTAAATATTTTGAGCAAATGCAGGAAAAACTTTCAACACCAATATCTTTAGTTCCTGCAGGTTTAGAATATTCAAGATTATATTATTTTAAAAAACATGCGTCGTTTCTTCCAATTCCAAAAAACTTGCAATTATTAGATTTGGAGAACCAAGATTTTTTGGAAAAATGTCAATTGAAAAACTTGTTGGAAAAATATCTGATGATATACAAAAATTAAGTAATCTTGATTCTACTGTTTATTTTTAATTCTTAATCTCTCAAAACCTCTTCCAACTCCTTTCACAATTTTCTTGCTAACATAATAAGTTCCTGCCATAGTCCCAAGCATACAAGCAATTCTTGTAACTTCTCCAGGATTTTCAGGAAAGAAAAAATAGTTTGACAAACCATAATAAATATTCATTCCAAATTGGCTCAAATCAAAAGATGCTCTAAACCCCAAGTCTAAAAGTGGTTTTATACCAACTAACATTCCAACACCAGTCAAATAAATATTCTTCTTCCTTATTCCTGCATACATTATAGAGATTCCAATAGGCGTTAATAAATAAGGAGCATATAATGTAAGTGTTTCTTCTACTTTGTTTAGCCCCCGCCAATCACAATAACCAAAACATTTTTCTTCAAAAAGCAGATTTTCTCCTTGGACCGGCATAAATTTTTCGAGCAAGCCACCACCAACAGAATTATCTAAACTTATTTTTATTTTATCTGCACCTAATAATTTAGCAGCACCAGCATGCATAAACTCATGAACCAAAACATAAGGTGGAATAGATATACCTACAGAAAAACCAAGCTTAGCAATATTTCTTATGCATTTTTTTTTATCTGAAAAAATTTCAAATTCTCGACAAACTTCTTTTATATCAGAATATGCTGTTCCTGTAACAACATTAAGAATATTTTCCAAACTTTTCACTGCTTTTTCTCTCATAAATAAGATATAAGAAAAAGAATATAAAAGAATTATTAGAATAAATTATAATAGATTAAATATCAAAACATCAAAATTTCCAACTTCCTCCAACAATTAGTTGGTTTATATCAACTCCACGATTTGGTTGTTGTATTTTAGCATTTGAAAAATGCCTTCTTCTTACTCCTACAAAAACCAAGAAATCATCATTTAAATTATAATCTAAACCTGCTCCAACTTGCACGAGAAAATTGCCTTTTGTTGATTGATATTTAAAATCTTGTGAAGCATAAATAGCTCCAAATCCCCCCTCAATATATGGGTCAATTTTGTCCAACCAACTAACAGGTTTTTTATTCTCATTTCTAAAATTATATTTGGCAAGTAAATTAAGACCTACTTCAAAATTATTATCTGGGCTTGTCACAGCACTTGTAAAAGGCTCTACTAATCCAGTTAATTTTCCCTTTGGATGTAAATGTAATTTATCCTCGACAAAAGGTTTAATATCCCACCCAAGTCTCCCCATAACAGAGCTAACTTCATATGGACCATCTGTTTTTTGATTATTCACATTTCCATATCCATAAGAAACTAAAACTCCTTTTTCAACTAATCTGCATTTTTTGGGTTCATTTCTCTGTAATTGAGTTTCTAATTTATTATCATCTGCTATAGCAGAATTAACTGCACTAAGTGAAAGTCCTGCTGTCATTACTAAAGGGGCAAAAAATCCGGCCAGTGTTTTTTTTAATGGTCTCATTTTCATAAGAAAGTTTAGAATAAAACCCATATTTAAATGTTATTATTCTAAAAAATATATTTTGAAAAGAGTTTATTAAAGAACATTAATCTGGCTTTGGTGAAACCATCTAATTTTTTGAGTTTTGGATTAATTTATCTAGCAAGACAATATAAATTAAGGGTGAGGTTCCAAATGAAAAGAGGATGATAGTGGGAATTTCCAAAAATCAAAAACAATTTTTACAGGATTTCAGCAGAGAACATTAATCTAAACATTTAAAAACCAAAACTTCAAATTATAAACGTGGTATTTAAAATTAATATCTCAGAAAAAGGAAAAACATATTATTTTGAATTAGACAGTGAAAACCTTATTGGAATGAAAATTGGTGAAAATATTAAAGGCGAAACCCTGCTTCCTGACTTAAAAAATTATGAACTAAAATTAACTGGAGCAAGTGATAAAGCAGGTTTTCCATCACTTGCAAACCAAGAAGGTACTGAATTAAGAAAAGTTCTACTCACATACAGCAAAGGATTTAAGAAAAAACCAAAAAAAGAAGGAAAAAAGAAAAAAGGAAGAAACAAACCAAAAGGTCTTAGAATGAAAAAATCTGTTAGAGGAAATACAATTTCAGGAGACACAGTTCAAATTAATTTTAATGTTCTTAAAGCAGGTGAAAAAACATTGGCTGAAGTTTTTCCTGACCAAGTTAAAGGAAAAAAGGAAAAAGGTTCTGAAACCTCAGTTAAAAAGCCCGCAGAAACTACAACTGAAAAACTACAAGAATTAAAACCAGAAGAAAAACAAAAAATAAAAGAGGAAACTAAACCAGAAGAAAAAAGTGAAGAGTAAATGAAAAAAGCCAATATAAATAATAGAGAGAAAATGAGAAAGTTTTTTGCTGAACAAGCAATCAATAAAAGAATTAAAGATGCAATTAATAATCCTCCTTCTGATAGAACATTAACATTTCCTTATTCTGTCGAAGAAGGATTAATAACAAAAGGACAACAAGAAGAAATTGACAGAGGTAAAAATCTTCAAACAAGATTAATTTTTAATTCACAAATTCTCGGATTAGCTAAAGACGAAGTGCAGAGAAACCCTTATTCAATTCAAAAAAGACGAGAATTTGTAAAAACATGGGAAAGATTTAGTAGAGATGCTATAATATATGGTGGAATAAATTCAAAAATTAATCCTTTTTTAGAATATGCTGAAACCACAGGAGAAGAATATAAAAAAATAATAAGACAAGCTCTTGATTCAAGAAGTAATATTTCAGATTCTGCAGAGTTTTATAGAAAAATAAACAAATCTCTGCTTATAGATGATTTAAGTAGAAAAAAACTTCAGGCATTACCAGTTATACAATAAACTTTAAAACCTTATTATTTCTAATGGATTTATGGCTAAACCTAATATAGACATATCAAAACTGCCTATAATGAATATTGGCATAGTAGGGCATATAGATCATGGCAAGACTACTTTGCTCCAGCAATTAACTGGACAATGGACAGATATTCATTCTGAAGAACTTAAAAGAGGAATTACAATTAAGTTAGGTTACGCAGATGCAGTTATATACAAAAAAGGAAAAGAATATAATATTAAAGGCGAAGGAAAACCTGAATGTTATGTTACATTTGTTGACGCTCCTGGACACGAAATGTTAATGGCAACAATGCTTTCTGGAGTAGCAATTATAGATGCGGCTATTTTAGTTATAGCTGCTAATGAAGGCATAAAACCTCAAACAAAAGAACATTTAATGGCTTTAGAATCTAAAGATGTTAAAAATATCATAATTATTCAGAATAAAATAGATTTAGTTTCAAAAGAACAAACTGAAAAAAATTATGCTGAAATAAAAGAATTTGTTAAAGGCACAATTGCAGAAAAATCAGAGATAATTCCTGTTTCTGCACAACAAGGAATTAATATAAATAAAATTTTAGAAATTCTCTGTGAACTTAAAATTCCAAGAAAAAATGAAAAATCAGAGCCTATTTTCATAATTGCAAGAAGTTTTGATATTAACAAACCTGGAACAGATGCAAGCAAACTTAAGGGGGCTGTTTTAGGAGGAGCATTAAAAAAAGGAGAACTCAAAATTGGAGATGAGATTGAAATAAAGCCGGGAATTACAATAATAAAACAAAACCAAGAAATTAATGAAACTTTGAAAACAAAAATAGTTTCAATGCATAGAGGAAAATATAGTGTTGAACAAGCAGGTCCAGGAGGCAGTCTAGCAATTGAAACTCAATTAGATATGTCATTAGCAAAAGCAGATTCTTTATCAGGACAAGTCGCGGGTTTAGCAAATAAGCTTCCCAACACAACAGAGAATATTAAATTAAAAACAAATTTATTTAAACAAGTTTTAGGACTTGACAATACTAAAAAAGTAGACCAATTAAAAATGTCTGAAATGTTAATGCTCTCAGTAAACACAACAACAACTGTAGGAACAATAAAAAAAATAAGCAAAGATAATAAAGAAATTGAACTCAGTCTTAAAATCCCTGTTGTTTCATTTAAAGGAGATTGTATTGGAATTGCCAGAAACATTAACAATCACTGGAGGTTGATTGGGTGGGGGGAAGTTTTATAATTTGAAATGTCTTTCATAACAAACCCAATAGTATTAAGTGTAGTATTTTCTTTTCTTATTTCCCAATTTATTAAATTCCTTATTGCTGTTGTTAAAAGAAAAAAATATATTCTCAAAATCCTCTGCAGACAATATGGAGGCATGCCCAGCACACATACAGCTATTGTATCTGCAGTAGTTTTTAGTATTTATTTACTTGAAGAATTTAGCAACTTGTTTTTTGTATCCTTATTTTTTGCAATAATTGTAATAAGCGACTTAATACATATAAGAGAAATTCGAGGAGAATTTAATCATACACTTTTAGAAGCTTTTAGAAGTCATAGTGGGAATAGCAATCGCACTTGTTGTGAGTTTGCTAGTGGGCTTGGGAATTTGATAAGATTTATAAATACATGTTCTATATTTATTTTATGAAAAAATTAGTTGTTTTAATGTTAGTAATGGTCATACTTATTTCAATTACCAATTTAATTTCTGCATCTACTCTTGAAGTTACGGTTAATGATATGAATGAGAATCCTATTACGTCCCTTGCAATTATAATACTCTCTGGACAAGTTGATAGCCCATTAGAATTTCATAAAGGCCATACAACTACAATTAGTACAGAAGTCGTTGATTCTTTAGGAAAAGCTACTTTTACACTCAATCCTGGAACTTACACAGCTTTAGCAGGCAAAAAAGACTTTGAACAGGAAGTAAAAACAGTAATCATTGGTGAAGCAGACCAGACTTTAACATTTAATTTACAAGAGGCAAATGAAGGAACTTATGTTATAACAATTAAAGATTCCACTACCGGTCAGATTATTGAAGGTGCAATAGTGAAATTCTTATCCGAAGGAGTTGAAGTGGCCAGCACTCTTTCCGATGAAGAGGGATTTGCTGTTCAAAGATTGAATACAGGAACTTATAGTTGGGAAATAATCAAAGAAGGATATGATACAATAAACACTGGTATCTCAACATTAAAAGCTCTTTATTCACGAAGTTCTATAAACTTAATCCCAACTAGTGATACTACTTGTACTGAAAACTGGCAGTGTACTGATTGGTCTACTTGTATAAACAATCAACAGACAAGATCTTGCACAGATTCAAATTCTTGTGGAACAACAGAAAATAAGCCTTCTGAAAGTCAAAGTTGCACTGTTAGTGTTTGTATAGAAGATTGGAACTGTACAGGGTGGGGACCTTGTACAAATGAACAACAAATTCGAACATGTAATGAGTTAAACAATTGTGGAACAACAGAAAATAAGCCTTCAACCTCAAAAAGTTGTGCAAATTCTCAAACTCCTGTTCAAGAAATCAAAAAAGCAATCCAAGAAAGAAATAGAATAAGATTTG
>JAFCDK010000047.1 GCA_017609745.1 Candidatus Pacearchaeota archaeon | reverse complement strand
ATATAACCAACTTAGATTTATTTATTTTTTTTTTTTTTTTTTCTTTCTTTGGATTAAACACAATAACAAACTCCTTTTCTTTTTTAAGATGAGATTTTAAAGAGAGCGATTTAGGAATTTTTAATGAAAATTGTTTTGTTGTTTTATCAAATAAGGGATTTTTTATAATTTCTATTTCTTCTTGTCCATCTTCTAATAATTCTCTAACTTCCTTAAAAATTTCTTCTGTCATAGTCTTATTATCTATATTTAGTTAATATTACTTAGTCTTTATATTATTTAAATCTTTGGGTATTATAAAATACTTAGACTAAAGATTATCAAAAAACGAAACATTTAAATAGTTGAAGATATTATAATTACTAATAAATAGACTAAATATTTATTAAATAAATAGGCACGGTCAGGGCGACCGTCTGAACAACTTACGCCCCAACCAAAATGAAAAATAGAAACGAAAATAAAAACCTTTCGGAATGGACAGATAAGAATAAAAAACCTAAATGTAAATGTTTTCATTGCAAATCAATCAACTTCATTAAAAAAGGATTTAGAAAAACAGAACACAGAGGGAAAATTCAAAAATATTATTGTAAGGATTGTCAAAGGTTCTTTACGAATGACGAAGGGTTTTATAGAATGCGTTATTCTTCTACTACAATTACACTTTCAATAGATATGTATTTAGCAAATCTTTCTTCAAGAAAAATGAGAAATCAATTAAAAAGACACTTTCAAACAAAAGTTTCTAATATGAGTATTTTAGATTGGGTTAGAAAATACTCTCTTAAAGTTCATAATTTTGTAGAAAAGTTAGGTTATAATTTAGGAAAAGAATATTTTGCAGATGAAACTATGATTAACAGAGAAGGACATAAAGATAGATTTTGGGCTTGTGTTGATTATCAAACAAGATTTATCACATGGGTTCATTATTCAATAGAAGGAAATATAAACGAAGCAAAAAAGTTTATTTCTAAATCTGTAAAAAAAGGAAAACCTAAATTTATACAGACAGATTCAGCACAATTTTATCCAAAAGCATTTAAGAAATTATTTTATACAAATAAAATTTATCACGGTGGTTTAAAGGTAGAACATAAAATACAGAATGTTAGAAGAACACATATTCATAATTATAAAATTGAAACTGTGTTTATGAAAATAAAGGATAGAGTTAATGATTTTAGAGGGCTTAAATCTCTATGGTCTGCTCCGATTATTATGGTTGGTCTTACTATTCAACATAATTTCATAGAAGAACATACAACAACAAAAAATCAACCTTGCTCTCTTGCAGGACAGGATTTAGATTTAGGAGATAATCGTTGGTTAGGATAAATGGTTAGACTTAATGTTAATATGGAGAAGGGGAAAACGCTACAAGAAAAAAAAGAGGAATTTCTTAAACAAATAAAAAGCAAAAATCCTAAAAGTATGAATAAATATAAAAGAGTTGCTTTATCCCCAATAAGATATGCTGGTGGCAAGAGTTTGGCTGTTGGTTATGTAGTTGAATTATTACCTAAGAATATCAAGAGAGTTATTTCTCCTTTTTTTGGGGGTGGCTCTGTTGAAATTGCTATGAGCAAGTATTTAGATTTAGAAGTTATAGGTTTTGATATTTTTGATATATTATGCAACTATTGGAAATTTCAAATAGAAAATCCAAAACTTTTTTATGAAAAATTAAGTAAATTAAAACCTACTAAAGATGAATTTGAAAGAATAAGAAAAATTTTAAATAGGGTTTGGAAAACTAAAATAGGGAAAGCCACAGAAAAAGAGAAGATAATTTTAGACCCTCTTACTCTTGCTGTTTATTTTGTTTATAATTTCAATTTATCTTATGGACCTGGATTTATGAGCTGGAGTTCTAAAATCTATCTTGATAAAAAAAGATATAATAGAATGATTGAAAGAATAAGGGATTTTAAACCAGGGAATCTTAAAGTGAAATGTGCAGATTTTAGAGAAGTTCTTAAAAGATACCCTAACGACTTTATGTATTTAGACCCACCTTATTATATTGGTCCTGATAGCAAGATGTTCAAAGGGATTTATCCTATGAGAAATATCCCTGTTCATCATAAAGATTTCCCTCACGGAGTTTTGAGAGATATGTTAAAAAAACATAAGGGGGGTTTTATTCTCTCTTATAATGACTGCCCAACTATAAGAAACTATTATAAAGATTTTTGTGAAATAACTACTCCTTCTTGGCAATATACTATGGGTCAAGGAGAAACAAGGATAGGAAAATACAGAAAAGAAAATGGGATAAATACAAATATTAAAGGCTCTCACGAATTAATTATTTTTTGTCCGCCGAAAAATAATCATTAAAATAATCTATTGTTTTTCCATAAGTATAGATATTTCTTGTTCTCTTTTCAAATTTTTCAATATTATCTGAAAGTAGTTTGAGAATTTTCAATTTATTAGTTATTAATAAAATACTTGGAAATTTCCCTTCTGTTTTCCTTACTTCTATCTCAATCCACAATTTTTCTTTATACTGAAAAACAACTTTTTGGGTAGTTTTATTGGTGGTAACCTTAAGATATTTACCAAAAATATCTAAAATCTCTTCTCTATCAAAAATATGAAAAATATCATTATGGTAGATAACTAAAAAATCTAATCTAAAATTAAAAATTGCTTTATCAAAAAAACTGTGCATTTTTGTTTTATCAGAGAGATAATTTTTCAATTTAATCATAGGGATTTTTACTCTTTTTTTATATATCTCTGGATTTTTATCATATTCTTCTCTTGTTTTTGGAAATGAATTTAAAATCTCTATAAATAATTCTCTTGCTGGAAAATTCAAATCATTTTCAAATCTTCTTTTTCCAAACATAAAAAGTTGCCAACGCCCCTCTGTTCCCGATTTTCCTTTTACTTCACTCCCCCCTTTAACAGTATACCCTCTTCCATTTTTATCATAAACATCTATTTTGTTTACTCCTTTAACCACCTTTCCGCCAATTAGCTCTGCAAATAGATATTCTTTATTATGACCTCTTAATTTAACTCTACGGGCTTTTTCAGTTGTCATCCCATGCTTTTTTATAGTTTTTCCCATTAAAATTTGAGGAAAAATTATTATAAAAACTTATCTAATAGGTGACTTTAACTTTACAGCTCATTTTTTAGTTAAATATTTTTTAGTTAAATTTATAATCTTAGTTTCTTTTTTTTATTTATGAAGAAATTAAATAAAAAAGGTGATATGTGGGATTTTTTAATTCCTGTTTTAATTGCACTGGGAATTTTAGTTGTAATTGTAATTATAGTTTTTATTTTAAAAGCCAAGGGAATTTCACTTATTGATAAAATTAAAGATTTATTTAGATTTAGAATATGGCAGATCTTACTATAAATAATATAATTAAGATGATTTTAGGAATCTTGATTTTAGTAGTTGTGCTGGGTGGAATTTATTTTATTTTCAATCAATATATAATTCCTTATTTTAAAGGGCTTCCAGGAGGAGAAGCAGAAATGATTTTATTGATAATACGATGAAAGGTAAAAAGGGTTTTTTGCTTGGAGAAGAAACACTAAAAATGATTGTGGCTGTTTTTGCTATTTTGTTGTTAATTTATCTTTTAGTAAATCTTTATGTTACATATACTAAAAAAACAAAACTTGAAAAAGCGGAAAATAGGCTTAATGAGTTGATTATTAAACAGCAGATGCCTCTTGCTATTGAAAAAGGAAGTGCAGATTTTTTTCTTGATGGGCCTAAAGATTGGATGTTAATTATTAATTCAGATTCTCTTTGCATTTGTGCTCAGCACAGAATTTGGAATATTTTTTCTAATCAAGAGCAAATATGTCTTAAAAAAGGAATTTGTTCGTCTTCTGGACAATATAATTTTGTTTCTAATGAAATAATAATTGATAAAACAAACATAAAAATAATTTATAATAAACCTGAAAATGAATTTAGATTTATTGAAATTTAAAATAGGGAAAAAAGCAGATTTTGAGCAATTGTTAGTTTTTATAAAGTGGATTGTATTATTTAGTATATTGTTAGCAGCAGTTGGATTTTTATTAAAGAGACTTGGTGCTTGGTAAGAAAATGTTAGGGAATTTATTAGATAAAAAAAGAGTAAATAAAAGAGGTGAATTAACTTCAAGACAAATTGTTATAATTGTGATTTTAATTATTAGTTTTGCTGTGATTATGCTTTTTTATTTTAGGTTTGATTGGAAATCTGAAACAGATAAAGAACTTTGTTATAATTCTGTTGTAAATCGGGGGCTGATTCCTGTTGGAAAAGAAATGACTAGTTTAAATTGCAAGACACAACAAATTTGCTTGACTATGGGTGGAGAATGTTTAGATGCTCCAAGTAATGCAAAAGAAATTAAAGTAAAAAATGAAGAAGAGATTATAAAAGAAATTGCAAATGAAATGTATGATTGTTGGTGGATGATGGGTTCAGGAGAAATTAATTATGCAGCTGGACTAGATTATAAAACAGTGTATTGTGCAATTTGTTCTAATATTTATTTTGATGAAGAAATTCAAAAACAATCTTCAACAATAAATTATGGGAAATTATATTCATATCTTGCTAGTGAAAATATTCCTAATAAAAAGCAAACTTATGCAGAATATCTTTATGACACAAATAATTTACAGGAAATTGGAAAAAAAGAAATTGCAAAAAGAAGGAGTTTATTTAGTGCCAATATTGAAACTAATAAACATTATGCTATAGTTACTGGAATAATGGAAGAAGAAACAATGGCTAAATTAGTAAAAGACGCAGCAATTGGGGGGGGTGTTGGGGCTGTAATTGGGACAGTAGTCGCTGCTAATTTTTGGAATCCTGTTGGGTGGATTATCGGGGGGGTAGCGACTCTTGGAGGAGCAGGAACAGCTATTCTTATAAATCAAGGAGAACTGGTTTTTTTATCTCCTTCATTAATTCCAAATGATGCTGTGTCTGATTTAGAATGTAAAGATTTTGGAAGTTTATACTAATAAATATTGAGATTTAGGAAAGATATTTAAAATAAAAACACATATAATTTATATAATAAAATGGTGAAAGAAAAGATAATTGGTTTGATTTTAATTATGGTTGGGATTTTGCCGTTTGTTATTAATTTTTCTTCAGATAAAATAACTAACCAGGAATTAATAAATAATATTGTGCCTGGGACTATTATTTATCAAGTTGTTTTGATTATTTTGGGAATTGTTTTGGTTTTAATGAGAGCAAAAAAAATAAAAAGATTTGGAGGTTTTAGAAGATGAATAAATTTTTTATTATTATATTCATGACATTATTTTTAACAACTTCTGTTTTAGCTTATAATGGCTTTGGGGGGGGTGGGTGGTATTATTCTAGTCCAATGGATTTTTTGGAAAGTCCATGGATTGTTTTTTTATTAGTTTTTGCTGTTTTTTTTGCTTTGATATTTTTTTCACTTGCTAAAACTTTTAAAGGAAATATTGCAGTTCCAATTACAATTTCAGTTGTAATTTCTTTTTTAATAGCTGCAATGTTTTCAGAAAAATTTTATATAAGGCAATATTTAGGTGATTGGATATTTTTAATTGCAATTTTAATTGCAATTTTTGCTGTAATGAAAATTTTGCTTGGGCATTTAGGAATTTCTGTACTTTTTGCAGCAATAACTGGGGTGTTGATATTTTTAAAAACTTATATAGACCCTTATATAGATTTTCCTTATAATATTATTTCAAGTCCTTTATTTAGAATTTATGAATTTTTTGTTAGCTGGCATATAATCTGGATTGCAGGAATTTTAACTGTAATTTTAGCTTATCTTCAAGTTAGAGGAGCAGCTAAAGGATTTGTGGCAAGAGGAAAAGAATGGAGAGAGAATAAAGAAAAAGCAGGTGGTTTGTTAAATAGTTTATTTAGAAAATAGTTTTTAGATAGATTTATTAATTTATTTTAATATGTTCTTTGATGTTAAAAAAGGGGTTATTTTTTAAAAATAAGAAAGCAGATAATATTCTTGTTGAAAATATTATTTTTTTAGTTTTAAATGTGCTTTTTTTTGCTATTTTAATTATTTTTCTTGCCCGACAGGGGCAGGGCGTTGTTTTAAATGAAGAGATTTTTGCAAAAAAAATTGCACTTATAATAGATAATGCAAAACCAGATTCTGACATTATAATTGATTTTTCAAAAGCAGTTGAAATTGCACAAAAAAAGAATTTTGATATTTCTAAAATTGTTACAATTACAGATAATATAATTAAAGTTCAGCTGAGTGAAAAGTCAGGGTATTCTTATAGTTTTTTTAATAGTGTTGAAGCAAATGCTTTTTTATTAGATATTAATAATCCTAATAAATTAATTATTGTTGTGAGAGAGAAAGAGGCAAATAAAGAAAATGGGTTTGATGAAAATCAATAAAAGAGGGTATCAGTTATTGTCAGCGTATTGGTTTGTTATATTAGCGATCATAGCTGGAGCAATTATTTCTGGAGCTCTTTTATTTTATTCTAATGTTGCTGATGTTCGTGGAAGTGAAGCTGATATTTTATCTGGGAAAATTATAGATTGTGTTATTAAGGGGGGGATTGTAAATCAAGAATTTGTTGATGGGAATTTTGATATTTTGCAGGAATGTAAAATAAATTTTGAAGAGGGGTTACCTGAATTTGCTGATGAAGAACAATATTATATTCAATTAAAAATTTTGAATTTTGATACTGGTGTAGAAATTAGAAAACAGGAAATTGGAAGAATTGATTTTGAACAAAAATGTCTGGACCAAGAATTAAAAGGAAAAATTGAAAAAACTTTTCCGCAATGCAAGAGAAAAAGTGTTTATTCTATAGATTCTCAAGGAAGTAAATATTTGATTAAAGTTTTAACAGCTGTTAGAAAAACTGAAAAAAATGTATAAAATATTAAAAGGGAAAAAAGGTGTGATTGGAGAAACCCTGACTTGGACAGTTGCAACTGTAATTATTGTTGTTTTGTGTGTTTTATTTATTTTAGCAGCAATTTTAATTAGAGGAACAAAAAAATTTGATTTTGATATTGGAATAAATTTTCATGAGGGTTTGGTTGACAAAGATATTTCAATCGCAAAAAGTTTTTCTGGTTTTTTAATGACAGAAAATAATTATCAAGATTTAGAAACAGATATTGATTTATGTTTATATGAAGATTTTTTTAATAAAGTTTATAAAGAAGATGGGAAAACTTTTTCATGGCAATTAATAAAGGGGGGAGATTCTTGTCCTAAAGATTTTTCATATAAGCAAGGAACTTTTTTTGATGTTTCATATAAATTAAATAATAAAGAGATAATTACTCTTAAAAGAGAAAAGGATACTTGATTATGAAAAAAATAATTAAATTTCTAAAATCAAAAAAAGCAGATATACCAACAATGGTTTTAGTAATTGCTACTTTGAGTTTGTTTATATATGCTTTGGTCAGTTTTGCTTTTTCTGATTTAAAAATAGAAGATGAAGAATATTTGCAAAAATTGTTTGATAGCGCGAGAATTAAAGAAGAACAATTTTATTTTTACAAAAATAAAATGTATAGTAATCAAGATGCAGCAGAATTAATTGGAGCGCGGTTAGAAGGAAATAAAGTGGTTATTGAAGAAACATTCACAACAAC
>JAFCDK010000001.1 GCA_017609745.1 Candidatus Pacearchaeota archaeon | reverse complement strand
ACAGATTTTCTTGCTTGTTTTTTTATTTTTTGATTTTGTTTATTATTTTCTAATGATTTTAATATCAGTTCAGCTAATTGCTTATAATTTCCTATTTCAAATAAATATCCATTGCTCGTATCTTTAATTATTTCTTTACCGCCGTCTGTAGTTGAAGAAATGATAATTTTTTCTCGAGCCATTGCTTCAATTAAAGCTTGTGGCATTCCTTCCCTTTTAGATGGCAGAACAAAAATCTCGTGCTCATCAATTAAATTTATCTTCTTTTTTAAATCATAAATAGGGCCAAGAAATTTTATTTTATTTATTAAATTAAGATTATTTATTAAATTTACAATCTGTTTTTTATAATTCTCTTCTATTGGGCCTACCAATTCAAGAGTTATATTTTTATTTTTTTCTATTGTTATTTTAAATGCTTTAATTAAAGTTTCAATGTCTTTTATAGGCGCAATTCTTCCTAAAAAAAGAAGTTTTTTTAGTTTATTTTTTGAATTTTCAATTTTTTTCTTAAAAAATTCTTCTGGAATCCCATTTGGAACATAAACTATTTTATTTTTTTTAGCCCCCAGTTTAAGGAGATAAGGAATTTCCCAATTTGTTATTGCAAAAATTTTTGAATATTTATTTAAAATTCTTTTTCCAATAAAAGTATCATAAAACCAAATAGCTAAATTAAGTTTCCAGTTTCTTAATTTTTTATCAAGAAAAGGTGCATGAGTTACAAGAATACAGGGTATCTTTAGTTTTTTTGCAATCCTAAGTGCTTTTGTAGAATAATATTGGCGGTAAGCATGGGTTATAATTATATCTGGTTTTAACTTTAATGCCTGATTTTCATAATTCCAAAAAAAAGTATTTTGCCCAAACGATGCCTTTGCAGGAAACCTAATAATTTTTACATCCCCAATTGTTTCTTGACTTGGAGCAGTTTTTATTTTATCTGTCCCCCTAAAAATATCTGAAGAAAAAACATAAACTTCATTGTCTCTTTTTGAAAGCATTTGAGCTTCTGCTAAAACTCTTGTCCAAACTCCGCAGATTCCTGCTGAAAAGGCTGTTACTTCAAGGATTTTCATTCTGCAATCATTTGAGCCATAGTTAAAAATCTATTGGATTTATTTTTTGATAAATAAAATATTGTTCTTTCAAAATTTTTTAATAAATTAGTATATCTAAATATTGTGTCTATTTTACTTTGTGATAATCTTATAAAATCCCACGAGTGAGCATAGAAAATTAAATTCTGGTTTGTTAATTTTAATAAATTCAAATATAACTTTATAATTGGCCATGGAAAAATTCTTAATGGTAAAGAAACAAATGGAATTAAAAAAGAAGATATTGGAAGTTCATAGAGATTTGATTTTATTTTATAAATTTTCCTTGGAGTAAAAATACCGTTCAGCCAGAATCTAAATTTCTTTGGAAAAAATAATAATTGAAGAAAATTAAAAGGAGTATAAGAAGAATCATATAAAAAGTTATTTTGTTCTAAAATTATTAGAGTTTGGTTGTCTATTGAGTGTTGAGGTGCTCTAAATCCTTTTGGATTTTTTTTTAATATTGATTTATAAATTTGAATTGATTTTATTATTCTAAATTCTTTTTCTTGTTTTGATAAATTATCAAATCTTTCATGTTTATAGCCATGAATAGCTATTTCATGTCCTTGTTTTTCAAGTTTTTTAAAATAATTAGGGAATTGTTGAAGAAGTAAAGCAGGAACAAAAAAAGTTGCTTTAATATTATATTTGTTTAATACTTGTAAAGATCTTGGGAGACCTATTTCTAAACTCTTGTGCATTCCAGAATGCAAATCTGGTTCAACATCAAATGTAAAAAATATTTGCATAAAAAAATAACTTCCATAAAGATTAAAAAGCTTATGAAACTAGGATATATATGTCAATATATTCACAAATAAAGGGGTTGCAAAAAACACCTGATCAAGGATATTTTGCTTTTTATTTTTATAGAAAAATATCTGCTCTTATTAGCACTCTTTTTGTTAAATTAAAATTCCATCCCAATTTTATCACGCTTTTGAGTTTTTTTGCAGATTTTTTAGTTATTTATTTGATGTATCTCAAACTTTGGATAATTGCTGGATTATTAGTTAATTTAGCAATAATATTAGATTTATCTGATGGAGAAGTTGCGCGTTTTAATAGAAAGAAACAGAAAAATCTAAGAAAAAAAAATTATGGGGGGTACTTAGATGAAACAGTTGGGGCAATAAGTTTTCCTTTATTAATATTTTTTGCCGGATGTTTTATGGGTTCTGCATGGATTGGATTCTTTGCGATGTATGGTTTGCTTATGGTAATTATAACATCTATTACAGGAGAATTAGAGTTTCCAAATAAAAAAAAGATAAATTTGGAATTTGAGGATAAATTTTTTAAAAAGAAACATTGGAGTATATTATTTGATTCTGGAATGCATAGAATATTAGTAAGTATAGCGGTTATTTTTTCTAATCTTTGGGTATTGTTATTCTTTGGAATATTGTGCCATATTTATTACTTATCAAAGTATTGGATTTATCGGAAATATTAATGTTTAATTAATTTAGATTTAATTTAAGTATCCCTTTTCTTTAAGTTTTTGATAAATTATATTACCAACAAAGGCATTTCCTTTTTTGCTATAGTGTGCTCCATAAATTGTGGGTTCAGAATAAAGAGAATTTAAATTTGGATGGTGAAGGAGTGGTGTGGTAATATCAATTGTTTCAATTTTTCTGCTTATTTTCTTAAAAAAGGGCATATAAAATTTTCCTTTATTTTTATAATATAAAACTTCATTTTTTTGGGGAAGAAAAATAAAGATTGGTTTAAAATTAAATTTTTTACTCTCTTTTAAAAACTTATCAATTAATTTTTCTATCAATTTGACTGCTTGTGGATCTTTATACAATTTAACTGTCCATCTCAAATTGGTTTTTCTAATAAATTTTGTTATATGCCAATCAGAAGGTTCCATAATTTTATATTTTTTAAAAAAATTAGATAAAAATGTATGTTTAATAACACCAAATATAATTTTTAAGTTTCTTATTGGATTTTTCATTAAAAAGAAAAGATAAGGAAACTGAATAATCTCTTTTTTAAATTTCTTTTTATAAAAAAAATCCTGTTTTCTTAATCTATCCATATATTGTTTTAATTTGAAAAATTTTTCTGGCTTATCAATTATATTTGGTATAATCTGAAGATTCCCAAAATTATTTAACTTAAATCTTGGTTTAAATGCCCAAATATTTCCATATTCATAAAAATGTTTCCAACAACTTAGAATCCTGCTTATTGTATCTGGAACAACTGCCATAATCACAATTTTTGTAGGATTTTTTGGAAATTCTCTTTGTAGCCTTAACAGTGCTTGATCAAGTCCATAATTACCTACTCCAAAATTAAGTACATTAAACCCTGTTTTTTTAGATAACTGATATTCCCAAGTTTCATTATCATTAACCTGTCTTGAAAATGTAAAAGAATCTCCATAACAAGAAATCATAGATTTTTTTAATTTTTCATGACCTGGATTTAATCTTGCTCCAAATCTGTTTATTGTCCATTTACTTTTTTTATAGCCCCATTTATTATCATTAAATTGAAAAAATCGTTTGTCATAACCAGTGGTATTTGGTTTTCTAACCCATCCTAATTCGGAATCAAAACCCTTTTCAAAATATTTTTTTTTAATTTTCTTTTTGTCAATTTTGGGGGTTTCGTCTTTTTTTTGAGTAATTAACCACTGAAATTTATTTCTACAAAAATTTACTGTTGCTTGGGATAATAATTCTAAGATTAAGATTCCTGCAGTTATTGTTAAAAATAATTCTAAAATGCTCATTTTTCAATATTAATAAATCTTTTTATAGAACCATCTTTTAACCATAGATTTGCTTTTTCATAATCTTCTTCTGTGTCAAATTCCATCCATCCTCTTGAAATTATTATTGGATCTACTCTATAACCCTCATTAATCAATGCTTGTAACATAGAGGTCATATAAGCTTTTTTAAATGATTTAGATTTTAACCATTGTTCGTCTTTATCAAAGTATTTTTCTTTATTCTCCTGATAAACTTTTTTTAAGGCCTGAACGCCTTTTTTTGAAAATTTAATTAACCCAACATATCTTACCTTAGCTTTATCTCTAGAGCAAGTTGTATCTCCCATTTCAATTATTTTGCCCTGTTCATCAATCACAAGACTTTCCATATCTTTTTCAGGTTCATCCATTCTTGCATTCCAATAATCCCAATAATCTTTATCTACCACTACCCCTATATCGACATGACTAGATGTAATTTTGTTTATTATTTCTTTATCATAAAGAATATCTGAATAACAAACCAAGAGTTCATCATCCATTTCTTTTTCAGCACAAAATAAAGTTTCAACCATATTTGTGTTTGCAAAATCTTTATTAAAATAGAATTTAACATTAGGCATTTGAAGTTTTTTAGACATATAACCTTTTACAACAATTATATCATTTAGTCCACAAGCTCTTAGTGTTTCAATTTGCCTTTCTATCAATGTTTTCTTATTAAATTCTAATAAACATTTGGGCAAATTAGAGTTATATTTACCCAATCTTGTTCCCATACCCGCTGCAAGAATTATAGTTTTCATTTTTTTATTTTTTATTTTCCAAAATAATTCTTTTTTCAAAAAGGCTTCTATTAGTTTGTTATTTATTCTTTCATCAGGACTTTTTCTCTCTGGATGCCATTGAATTCCAACTATCGGGAATAAAGGATGGTATAATCCCTCTATCAATGCATCATCGGTTTGTGCAAAAATTTCTAATTCTGAAGATAATGTTTTTTTATTTATTCCATACCCATGGTAAGAATTTATTCTTGATTCATTATTTAATAATTTTTTGGCTTTATTATTAATTATTTTGATGGTGTGCTCTGTAGCAAGATGCCCTATCTCGGACTGATTCTCTTCTTTAATATTAATCAATTTACCTTTAAAAAAAACATTAATAAATTGCATTCCTCTACAAATTCCTAATACAGGAATTTTCTTTTTTATGGCAATTCTCAAAAGTTCTTTTTCTGTTTCATCTCTTTCATTAGAGATAAATAATTTTTTCTTTTCAGATTCGTTAATTTTTTTGTTATATAATTCAGGGTTTATATCATTTCCTCCAGATAAGATAATACCTGAAATTGGAAATTTTTCAAAGTAAGAATTAATATTTTTTGTTGAATTAGAAATTGGAATGAGTTTTATTCCAAATTTTTCAAAATAATTTATATAATTGTTTTCGAGAGTATCCATTCTATCTCCATATTGATTCAAATCATTTCTTTGAGAGATTACAATCCACATTTTATTCTCCTAAATAAGGAGTTATTTTTTTAATTCCACAATCTAAAATAATTTCTTTAAAATTAATTAGATTATCAAATATAATGCCACAACCGATTGCAGCAGGAATATCAAACTCTGCACATCTTATAGACATATGAGAAGCAACGCCACCATATTTTGTTATTAAGCCGGCAGGATTTCTTGTAAATATCCAATCATACCCTGGATCTGCATTCTCAATCATCACAATTTTAGCATCAATATCAACAGATTTGGCTGAGCTATTTGTATCTAATTTCACTAGTTTAGATTTTATCTTTTTTTGAGTTATATAATTTGGTTGGGGTGAATAATATTTTATAATATGAAAATCCTCCTCAGAAAAGATTAATGGAGGTAGTTCCAAAAATTTATCTATATTTTCTTCATCCATTTTAGAAAAGATAATTTTTTTCCAACTTTTTGTTAATTCTTCCCTACTCTCTTCTCTTTTTAAAAACAAGTCTTTAATATCTAACTTTGCTAATTCTTGTCTGGTAAATCCCATTTCCCTTCCTGCCAAAGCTATTAACTCAATTGCATCACTTAAATTTTTTGTAAATTTGAATTTAGCAAGTTCTCTGGCTTTAATTGATGTTTTTACAAATTCTAGTAATTCTGATGCATTAAATTCTAATCCTTCTTCCATCAAAATTTTAGTTATCTTTTCTTCAGTTTTTGTATTTAATATGAAATTAACAGGTTTAGAATCAGATAGTTCAAAATCAAATACTTTGAGAAATTCTGAATTTGAATCATATCTTAAACTTACAATATTATAAGTGCCTGGTCTTAGATGAGCATATTTTTTTATGAAATCTTGTTTTGTTATTTTGTTTATCTTTAATAATTTAAAATCTTGTTTTAATTCAGTGGCTATTGTGTTTATTGAATTCATAAATTTGTTATAAAATTCCTCGTCGATTACTTTTTTGACAATAAGGCTTTTCAAAAATATTTTTCCTATAAAAGCTAATCTTGCTAATCTTGAAAATTGAACTGTCCCCTTTTTTTTACAATCATCAAGTAGAAACTTTGCATTATCTAACAAATTATTTATAGAATGGGTATATGGTAATTTCAGAGTTTCTTTTATTTTTTCTTCATTTCTCTCCATTTCTCTAAGAGATTTTAAATCTTCTTGAATAGACTTTTTTGAATTAGTTATTAGATTATTTGTTAAATTTATTAAAGCATTTTTTAATTCGATGATTTCGTCTTTTGAAAAACCAGCAGCCACCAACTCGTTTGATCTTTCATTAAAACTCAAATCATAACAAGTATATAAAATTTCAAACTCAACTTTATCTTGTAATTCTGGATTTTTTTTAAGTTTATTTAAATAGAATTGGATTAATTTACTTCTTAAATTTGGAGAGAGCGTATTTGGTATAAATGAATTAAAACTATTTCTTACATCTATATATGGTTTGTTTCCAAATAAGACAACTAATTTTGCAGGAGCCACATTATAATACCCCTGAGAAGTTCTTGCTTCATGCCAAACCTCTTCTGTTATAATATAATTATAAAGAGAATAATCTAGATGGTTTGGAGCGTGGCCAAGTATCTCGGCTGGATTCCAATCTGGCATATCGGCAAAAATATTTTTTTCCCCAGCAAGAGAATTTTTAGGTTTTGATAATTCCTGAAATTTATTAATTAAAGTCTCTATTTTATTTTTAATCAAATTATCATTTATATCAATTAATGAATTTTTTATTAAAGGTCTAACTTGAAAAATAATTATTTCTTTTTTTTTGTTAATAGCAAATTCTATATCTAAATTTATATCTGGAATAATTGATTCAATTTCCTTTACAGAATCCAAAAGATTTCTGAATTTATATGGCACTTTATCTAAACCAACAAATCTTGAAATTTTTATTGTTTTATATTCAATTCCTTTTGTAACAGTATCTGTCTTTCCAGTAGAATCATCATAATTTATAAGATAATAAGGAGCATTTGTATCTATCATCCTTGTAAAAATAACCCCACTCATTACAACATCTTGTGTATATGATTGTATAAGAATTTGGTTAAAAGAACTCTCTGATTTTTTATTAGTATAAGAGTCTATTACCTTTTTTATTGCTATTTCTGTTTGTTTTATATCATCTGGGTTTATATTGAGTATGCTTTTAAAACATCCAGCCATTGAAGTATTTAGAGTGTCTTCCTTTAATGTAGAACTTCTAATTATGATTTTTTCTGGAGAGAATTTTTCTTTTATGTTTTTTAATATTCTATCTTTGTTATTTTTCCAATCAGAAGTACTAAATACAAATAATTTTTCAATTTTAGATTTCTTAAGTAAATCTTTTAATGTCTTCAATGTATCTGCTTTAGTAGAGACAAGTATTTTATTTCCTTTTTTATATTCAGAATCAATTTTATATTCTCCTTTAATTAAAGATGAAAAATTAAGTATATCTTTAAATTTATTTTGATTTTCAACTATTTGATTAACTATTTTTACTGTTGAGAGTCTCGCATAATAAGGGTGTTTTATAGTTTCTCCACCTATTTTTCTAATATATTCTGAACCTGGAATTTCATTTAAATCAGCTCCATGAACAAGAATTAATTTTGCATCTGGAAATTCCTCATGTATTTTTTTTAAGTTTTCAGTATGGTCTCTACTATGTTGAGTTATTACTCTATCAACATAACTCAAACTTGATATAACTGCTTTTCTTTCTTGAAGGTTTGCAATTGGTTTTGTTCTATATTTTTCCACTGCATTATCAGTTAATACTCCACATATTAGATAATCTGCTATAGATTTAGCAAATTTTATTGACTGAAGATGACCATAATGAAAAAGATCTCCAACTATTCCAATATAAGCTATCTTTTTTATAGTTGATTTTTTTAATTCTACAATATCTCCATCTTTAATTCCAGAATTCTTTGGAATTGTAATACATAGTTGTTCATTAGTCTTATTTTTCCATACCACTTTTTTCATTGGTTTACTAGTATTATTAGTATTATAAATTTTATTAAGTTGAAATATAATAAATAATGCGATAAAATCAATAAAATTTTGTATTTTATCGACACTTAAAATTGTTGATTTATTTTGACTTTTAGAGATTTTCTATAAGTAATTAGAAATAATTATCAATCAAGTATATTAATTAGATTCTCCTACAAAATCTTTTAAAAAGAATAGTTCTAAAGATTATAAAATGATGAAATAAAATTTATAAGCTCTATTTTTATTAAAGTATAGTAAAAAAATTTAGAGTTATTTTCAAATGGACGAAAGGCTTGCATTAGAATATTTAGAGGAAGTAAAAGAAGTTTTTGATAATAATAAAATCCCTTTCTGGTTAGAATTTGGAACTTTGTTAGGAGCAATTAGAGACAAAAAAATTATCCCTTGGGATGATGATATTGATTTAGGAATTCTTGCAGAATATGTAGATAGCAAATTTATAAAAAAGAAATTAACAAACGAGTTAGAAAAAAAAGGATTTTCAGTTTATTTTTTATGGGATGTAATGAATATTGATAAAAATTTAATAAAAATTAATGTTCAATTAATGAGATACAATCCAAAAGACCATAAGAAAATATTATTAGAAAAACCGGTTGGAGGAAATTTTACAGGAAAGATCATTATAAAAATAGGCAGATTACTTAGTGTATCCTATTATGGGAAAATCAAATTTGATAAATCAAATGGGCTAAGGTATTTAATTAAAATCAATTTATTCTATTTATTAAAATATTTACCTAAAAAATTCAAACCATTAATCTATAAAATTGTTAAAATTTTTGTATCCCCTTTCTATAAAATGACTATTCATTATTTAGATGTTCCAGCCAACTATTTTCTTAATTTAAAAACTATTAATTTTTATGGTCTTAAATTAAAAGTTCCTTCATCTTCTAAAAAATACTTAGAAAAAAAATATGGTGATTGGAAAAAACCAACTAAACATTTTGAAGGATTTAATTGGTACGAACTTGGCGATTGGGTGAAAAAGAAACATGAAACCTTTTTGATATATTCTGATTAATAGATTTTTTAAGTTTTCTTCTGTTAATAATCTCGAATTATTTTTCATTCTTGTTGGATTAAATATCTTTTCAAGAATAATCTCAAGCTCTTATTCACTAATTTCAAATACAACTACTTTTTTCATGCTAGTAATGGAAATTTTATATTTAAATAATTATGTAACTATGGGTGTAAGGTAAATCTCAATAATCTTTTTAAATGTTTAAAATCTTTATTCGTATGAAATTTAGAGAATTGGGTAAAACAGGTCTAAAAGTTTCTGTTATTGGTTTTGGCGGCATTCCTTTACAAGGAGTTTCAAATGAACAAGCTGAAAAAGTATTAAAGGCGGCTATTAACCAAGGAATTAATTTTTTTGATACTTCTCATGCAAGTTCTTATGGTGATAGTGAAAAAAAATTTGGTTTATACCTACCAAGAGAGGCAATTATTGCGACTAAAACTAAAGAAAGAACTCCTGAAAAAATAAGAAAGGATTTAGAAGCAAGTTTAGTTGCTTTGAAAAGAGAATATATTGATGTTTATCAAAATCATTGTGTTGATTCTCTTGAGACTTTAAAGCAATTAATAGAAAATGGTTCTTTGGATTTTTTAAAACAAGCTAAACAAGAAGGAAAGATAAAACATTTAGGAATTAGCACACACAGAGAAGATGTTGCATTAAAGGCCTTAGAATTGGGGCATTGGGGGGTTTTACAATTTCCTTTTAATCCAATTAAAAGAGAGTTTAAAGCAGTTTATGAAGCTCAAGAAAAAGGAATTGGTTATATAGCTATGAAACCTTTAGATGGCGGAAATATTCAAAAAACAAACCTTGCATTAAAATGGGAGCTTGAACATCCTGTTTCAACTGTTATTCCAGGAATGATAACTATAGAGCAAGTTAGAGAAAATGTTGAAAATGCAGAAGCCCCCCTACTAATAGAATCAGAAAGAGAAGAATTAAGAAATAGTATCAAAGGTTTAGAAGGAATGTGCCAATCATGTCATTATTGCGAGCCAACCTGTCCGCAAAAGATTCCAATAGGAAATGTTCTTTATCTATACAATTATGCAATTAAAATTGGATTACTAGAACAAGCATTAGGAAGATTTAGAAAATCCATGAAAGGAAAGCCAGATCCTTATTCCTGCATAGAATGTGGAACTTGCGAAGAAAATTGCCATAATCAATTGCCAGTCAGACAAATGCTAAAACAAGCAAGAGAATTTTTTAAAGAACATTTAGGTAATGAGTATGATGAGTTGTTTAAAAATAAGTATTCTTAATTTAATTTGAAGTCAACATTTAGAAATTTTTTATACTTTCAAAACCAAAAAATTCTTGTTGCCTCATTTTTGCAAGAATTGCATAAAAGCTTCTTTATTTTCAATGGGGGTCGTTGTTGGTCTTCCTAAATCTTGCCTTGCGCCCTTATTTACTTTAACAATAAATAAATTGGGTCCTTGTTTTTCCTTTGTTTCTTTTACTGTTTTGATTAGAGCATCTTTTGTTTCTATTTTTATAGCATTTCTATATCCACAACTCAAAGCTATTTGTTTGAAATCAACTGTAGATGATACAGTTGGTTGCCCCCCAGTTGAATCATGACAAGTATTATCAAATATAACATGATAAAGATTTTTAGCTTTATAGTGCCCAATTGTTGATAATGCTCCCATTTGCATTAAAACTGCACCATCTCCATCAAAAATAAAAATCTTTTTTTCTGGTTTTTGTAGAGCTATGCTGTTTGCAATTGATGCTGAACACCCCATACTCCCCACTGTATAAAAATCTCTTGGTATTTCTTGTCTTGCAACCCGATATTCAAATAATTCTCTTGACGTTTTCCCTGTAGTAGACACAATTACTTCTTCGCCATCCATATTGTCCACTATGAGCTTAATTGCATCTTCTCTTGACATTTCATAATTTGTTTTAACAAAAGTTTGAGCAACATACTCTTCTAAAGTGTCTTTTTTGATTATAATTGCAGAAGCATAATTTTTTTGTTCTGCTAGTTCTTTCATTTCTTTTATCACTTGTTCGGCTTGTTTTATATCATTGGGTAGGATTTGATAAGGAATTTCTAATGTGTCAAGCAAAGGCAACATAATTCTCCCCATCATTTTATGTTGTGGCTCGTCTTTTTTTTCTGGTTCTCCTCTCCAACCAATCATCAAAAGAGTGGGTATAGCATACGCTTCTTTTGAGATTAAGGAAGTCAAAGGATTAACACATTTTCCAAGACCAGAATTTTGCATATACACAATTCCCACCTTATTTGTAGCTAAATGATATCCAGAAGCAATTGCAGTTGCTTCACATTCATTACATGCAATAATGTTTGTTAAACCATTTCCATCTGCTAAAAATTTCATCCAATCTTTAAATATAGAATCAGGAACTCCTGTAAAAAAGGTCAAATCATTTTTTTTAAATATTTCTGATAACTCTTCACATTTCATATCCTATTTTATGTGAGAAAAGAATATTTAAATTTTTATATAATTTATTCTTTTCTTTCGGGTATTAAATTTAATAAATCTTTTATTGGTAAACAAAATTCCTCAGCTTCATAGGCTCTTTCATTTAATAGAATTGATTCTGCTGTTTTTTTCATAGCTGGATATGCGCTTCTTAGTAAATGATTTGCATATATAACTATATTAACACCAAGTTCTATAAATTCTTTTTCAATAATATAATTGTAAGTTGTAGGAACAACTACTAATGGCACTTTATTTTCAAATTTAGAATATTCTTTACAAAATTCAATAATTTCTGTTGGCTCCTTTTCTTTACTGTGAATCATTATAGCATCAGCTCCTGCTTCAATATATGCTTTTGCTCTGATAAGCGCTTCATAAAGTCCTTTTTTTAAAATTAAACTTTCAATCCTTGCTATAATCATAAACTCATCTGTTAATTGTGCTTTTTTACCTCTAGAAATTTTATCTGAAAATTTTGACACTTCTTCTTGTATTTGTTCAACTTCTGTTCCAAATAAAGAATTCTTTTTTAATCCTGTTTTGTCCTCAATTATAACTGCAGAAACACCTAATCTTTCTATTGTTCTCACCATATATTCAAAATGCTCTGATTCTCCTCCATTGTCTCCATCTAAAATAATTGGTTTGGTAGTTGATTCTAATACCTGGTTTATTGTATTTAATCTTGATGTTAAATCAACAAAACCAATATCTGGTTTTCCTTTTGATATTGAATCAGTTAAACTACTTATCCAGACTCCATCAAACTCCTTTATCTTTCCTTCTTTTGTTATACTGATATTTTCGGCTATAAGTGCGGTTAATCCATTATGTACTTCTAATATTCTAACAATTTCTTTTGATTCTAAAAGCCTTCTTAATCTTTTTATACGAATTTCGGGAGTAATCCCTATTTCGTTTAATGCATTATTAAGTTTTGTTGATGAAATCCCTTGAGTATAAGGCACCTCTACTAATTCTCCTCCCCATTCTTTCAAAGTTTCTATAACTCTTTGTCTAATTTCTTTTTGGATTCCAATCTTCCAATCATCACCATGAATAACATAATTTGGTTTGATTTTTTTTAAATTGGGGGTATAATCAAGAGTTTCTTGAGGAATAACTTGTTTTACTCCTTTTATATTTTCCATTACAATTTTTCTTTGTTCATAAGACATAAAAGGGAGTCTTTTATAAGATGCAATAGCCTTATCAGTTAATAATCCAATAATTACTTCTCCAAACTCTTTTGCTTTATTAATTATATTAAGATGGCCTGGATGTATCAAATCAGCACTCATACCCACATAGACTATTTTTGGTTTTTTTACTTCTTTACTAATGTCAGAAACTCTTTGTGTGTTATTATATCTAAAATTAAATGATTTGTTTAAATCTTCTGAACTAGAAATTTTGGGAGTTTCTATATCCCCTCCTCTAAAGAAAGTATCACCAACTACCATCATAAAAGTTAAAAGGAATAGTATTTAAAGATAATTATACAAACTTGTTATTAAATAATTAACTATTTTAACTAAATCAAAGAAATATTTATAAAAAAGTCGATTTTTATTACAAAAATGAAAGACATAAAAGCAACAATAATTATAGATTTAACAAATAAAACAGAAGAAAAATTATGGAAAAATATAGAGCGTTCGAGGAGAAAAAATATTAACAAAGCTAAAAAATCTGGCTTAATATTTGAAAGGTTCTTTTCTTCACAAGATATTTATGAAAGTTATCAAATATATTCCAAGGTATGGGAAGATGGAGGAACCAATCCAAAAACATATGAATTTTGGAAAAATTTGATAGATTCAAAGGATTATAAATTATTTATTGTCAAATACAAAAAAGAGATAATTGCATGTGCTGTAATAAAAGAGGTATCAAAAAAAATGTATAATAAATCTAACTCAAATAAAAAAGGAATAAGATTTTATGCATTTGCATCTAAAAAAGAATTTAATAATTTTAGACCAAATGATTTTTTATATTGGAACTCAATATTATACTCTTTAAAAGAGGGATTTAATTTTATAGATTTGGGAGGTTATCAAATAAATGCAAGGGGGCATCTTAAAGGAATAAATAGATTTAAAAGCCAGTGGGGAGGGAAGATAGTTTATTATTATGTTGATTTTCCATTTTATAAAGTAATTGGAAGAAAATTAATAAGAAAATTCAGATTTTTTTGGTGGTTAAATAAAAAAATAAAAAGAAGAAAAGAGGAATAAGAGTTATTGAATATTGGGTATATGGAGAATTATTAATTATATTTTTTGATGACTTTGGAGATTATCTTTGCTGTTCTTTCTATTTTTCTTTTGTTCCATGTAGGAAATATGAAAATATGAAATATCTTTTTTGAAAGTTCTTCTGCATTGGGGGTTTTATTAATTTTTTGATTTTTCAATATTAGTTTATTACGAGATAAAGGAACTGTCCACCTTGTGCTACAAATTATTCCTTTTTTTATAAGTTCATTAAAAATTTTATTTTTATTTTTTACAAAAAGGGGGATTGAAAAGAAAAAGTTAGATGAAATTTCTAATTTTGGACAAATATTAGGATTTTCTTTTTTTAATATATTATAAATAGATAACGCGACGTTTCTTCTTCTTCTTATATTTAATTTTTTTGAAGAAGTGTAGAAAAAATTAAAAAACCATGGCGCAGAGATTATTTTTACTTTTGTAGGATCAATTTTAATTTTTGCTTTTGTTTTAATTGGTCTTAAAATTTTTAAAATTAATCGACTGAAAGGAATTAGCTTTATAAATCGTAATAAATCTAATTTATTTATTTTATATGGTTTAGCAGAAACATTAATTTTTCCATTATTTTTAAGATACACACTTGACATAAAAAAGTTAAAAGATTTATGAAAACTAAAAATTGCGGCATCTCCAAAAGTTCCAATCTGCTTTCCTTTATATTTCATATTAAAACAATAAACAGCATCTTCTATAAGAATTAAATTATTCTTTTTACACCAGTTACTTATTTTATCTATTTCTTTATTAATTAAACCAAAAGTATGAACTATTAACACAGATTTTATTTTTTTATCATTTTTATATGCTTTTTTGATATCAGAAAGGGTTATGTTTAATTTATTTTTTGGATTATCCACTAAAACTAATTTTATGTTGTTTTGTAAAGAAGATGCAGAAAAAACATTAGAACAAATAAAAGATTGAATTATCATCTTGGAATTTTTGAGATTAAATTCCTCTATAATTGCTTGTAAAGCGGATCTTCCAACACTAGTGTATAATTTATCTTTTTCAATAAAAAGTTTATCAAAAAATTTTTTAAGATTTATAAGCATTAAAAAAAATAATCTAAAAAGTTTAAAAAAGTTTGCATAAAAAAATCTCTTCATTTAATTATAATCATATTTATAAAGAGATTAAATTTTTTAAATTATTATAGGTTCAATTAAAATACTAACTAAACCCTTGCGGATTTGGTTTCGATGAGAGAGGAACCTTTGTGTTCTTCTTGATGTAAGATATAGGATATAGTAAAATCCAAATCAGCAAATCCTATGAAGGCAATAAATTTATCTTTGCTCTATAAATACCCTTTAGAATATTTTAGTCTATCTTTTTGGGCAGGTGCTTAAAAAATAAATAAGCTAAACTGCCTTTAATAAACTGGAGAACCTTTGAAGGATTTATATTTATATAAGTTTTCACTACAGAGGCATATGTTCAGGCATAACACTAATCTCAACAATTTTAATATTGTGTTTAAAACAACGATTACTTCGTTCATACAATCTCATAAAACTGATATGTATCTTGGCCTCCAGAATAAACTTTCAAGTATGTTCATTATTTAATTCACGAGTCAAACATCAAAGCTCGTTTATATTCATGAAATCAAAAATAAATAAATTAGGGGAACAACGTATTCCTTGATAGCTAAAGCTATTAGTATCCAAAGTTAAGAAATGAAAATAAAAATCCAGTATAAATTATATCGGACAAGATTTCAGGGAAAAAGAAGAGCAATGTTCTCATATTTATTTGATAAAATAAGTTCAATTTTTATTAAAAATAAACCAATAAAAATCACTAATCCAAAAAAAATATTGATTATAAGAAATGACCATATTGGTGATGTTGTATTGTGCAGTCATGTGTATAGAGAGATTAAAAAAAAAATTCCTGATTGTAAAATAATTGCTTTAGTTTCCCCAATTACGAAACCTTTACTAGAAAAAAATAAAAATATTGATAAGATTTTTGTTCTGGGACTTTTTTGGAGGAAACTGAATATTAAATCCCTGCGCCAATATTTTAAATTTTTGAAAAAAATAAAAAAAGAGAAATTTGATGTGGGAATAGATATTAGAGGGAGTTTAATAAATATAATTCTTTTTTTATGGCTACCAAGAATTAAAAAAAGGGCAGGTTATTTTAATTTAAATGGAGGGATTGCCTTTCTTACAAATCCATTTCTTTATAGAAAAATAGAGCATACAACAAAATATGATATGGATTTAGTTGGAAAAGCATTAGGAATAAAACCTGAAAATTATTTTCCAGAAATAGTCACAGACAAAAAGGATAAAGAAAAGATCAATAAATTCATTAGAGAGCATAAACTAAAAAAATATATTTGTATTTGTCCTGGTGCTACTAATAAATCTAAACAATGGAACCAATATAAATTTGATAAATTAATTAAACAAATTAGTAAAAAATATCCAAAGCATAAGATAATACTTATTGGTGGAAAAGAAGATGAAAAATTGATTAATTGGTTAAATAATAAAAATAAAAAGTGCCTTAAATTAATTAATTTTAATTTAAGATTATTATCTCTCTTGTTTAAAAAAAGTCAGCTTGTTATAGCGAATGATGGTGGACCAATGCATATTGCTTGGGTTTCTGAAGCAAATCTAATTGCATTATGGGGGCTTAAAGGATATCATCAATTAACATTAATGCGACCGTTAAAAAAATCCATTATTCTTCATCATTTAGAAAAAAGAAAGAATATACAAAATCCAACAGATTTAATAACTGTTGAAGAAGTTAAAAAAACTATGGAAAAAATTTTAAATAAAAAATGAATTGGAGAAATATGGAGAAGATTAACTTTGGATGTGGAGAAGATTATAAGGAGGGGTGGATTAATATAGATAGTAATAAATCGTTTAAAGCGGATATTTACCATGACCTTAATAAGTTCCCATATCCTTTCAAACAAAATAGTTTTAAGGAAATTTATATGAAGGATATTCTTGAACATTTAGAATTCCCTGTCAAAGTATTAAAAGAGATTATTAAAATCTCCAAAAATAATGCTAAATTAACATTAATTGTCCCTCATGCAACTTCTTATGCGTTTTGGACAAACATAATGCATAAAATTAATTTTACAGAATCTTCATTTGATAAATCTCTTATGAAAGAATATGGACTAGAAAAAAGTTTAATTTTGAAAAAAAGGAAATTTATTTATAAAAATAAATTTAAAAAATATCTTCCTTTTAAAAAATATTTAAAAATTTTCTTTAATGGTATTTATGATGATATTTTATTTGAATTTGAAATTAGAAAAAATTAAATTATCATTAAATTTTTTTTCTTAAATATCCCTCCAACAATAAAATATCTTCTTTAGATATTCCCCCCATAAGTAACATAGTGATAATATAAACTAAAATTCCTAATATAATCTCTAATAATCCAATAATTATAGTTATATCTTCTACATATTTTATAGTGAAAAAAATTATAAGGGCCATAATTATTGAAGAAAAAAGTGGTTTGATTAATGGCTTTAAATTTATTTTCACATTTAAAACTTTTTTTGATAACACTCCAAGCCCTATAGCATAAATAGACCAACTTATAATCGTTGCTATTCCTGCTCCTGCCACACCCATAATTAAAGAATGTTTTGATAATGTGATTATTAGAAGATAATTTAAAAGTATGTTAAAGAAAATAATAATTATCAAAAGTGGAAAATATGCTTTTGGTTTTTCTAGTGCAGAAAATAAATTTAAAAATAAATCCACTATAACCCCAAAAGTAATTAAAAAAGATAGGAAATAAAGAGGGATGCTTGCTGGAAGATACGCGTATCCGTAAATCATTCTAATAATATGTTTAGAAAGGACTATTGTTCCAAATGTTGCTGGAAAAGCAATAATCATTGAATATCTAAACACTCTATTAAATGCCTTTTCGATTTTTTCTTTTTTTATTTGCACAAAAACAGGCAATAAGACATAAGAAAAAGTTAGCAATCCTCCTAAACTTGAAACCAAAACAAAGGCTGAGCGATAATAACCAATAAAAGAGGTATTTTCGATTAATAAACCAATCATAATTGTATCTATATATCCAAAAAAAATAAAAGAAAAGGCACCTATAATAATATATTTTAAAAATTTTAAAATTCTTTTTTTATTTTTTCTGCTTATTTTTTCAGATTTTTCAAATAAGAATGGAATGGATTTATGTACATAGTACAACCCAAAAAATAAAACAAACAAACTCGTAATTATAAGACCAAAAATAATTCCTGAAACATAATAAACTGAAGAAATAGTAAAAAAAATCAAAAGAGCAAATATTATTCTTCCTGTTTGTGAAATTATTTCTTTAATAAAAATATATTTAATTTTTTTTAATGCAAAAAATAAAGAGTTTAAAAAGGCATCAAAAGAAAACACAAAAATATAAACAGCAGAAAATAATAAAGGCAAAAAAAGAGTTGGTTTTTTGAAAATATAATAAGAAAGGGGGTATGCTAAAAAAAGAAGAGTTAAAGAAAATAAAATTGAACATAAAAATTTAATTTTTAACAAATATCTAAAAAAAGATTTGATATTTTCTTTGTTTTTCTTTCCAAAAGCTTCTGACATGTATCTTAAAAAAGTTTCATTAAAGCCTTTATGGAAAAATGCCATAAATATAAATGCGATAGAAATTGCTAAATTATATGTTCCAAAATTCTCTGGAAGTAGAAATCTTGCTAAAAGAATTGTGAATACTAATGCTCCTCCCCTTGTAATTAAAGAAGAGAATAATTTCCATAAAGAATTTTTAATTATTTGAGAAGTTAAACTTTGTTTTTTTTCTTTCATTTGAAATTAAAAAAAAGAAGGCTTTTAAATCTTCTTTAGGATTGTTTTTTATATATAGATAAAATTTTGTATTTTTTTATTAATTTAAAATTCTTTAATTTAAAAGGCCCTGTCATAGAAATTGCATATTTTATAGAATTATAATCTGTTTTATCGTTTGTTCTTTTACTTATTCCCCCTTTAATCCATATTTCTCTTCGATTTTCTATGTTGGGAATTGGATGAAATTGTTTTTCAAAAATGAGGGATTTATTTTCAAGAAAAAGTTCATAATCTTGAATACTGACAAACTCTTTAATTCTATTCCCCCAATATAAATGGGCAAGAGCTGAATAATCATCGGCTTTGTTTCCAACAATAAAAGATTGGTGCGGAAAATCTCTAGCAATATTGTCAAGATCTTGTTTTTTAATTTCATTAATATTCTCTCTTGAAATTTCTAAATTTCTAATATTTTCAACTACCGAAGTAAATTCAGGAGCATTTGTAGAATATTGGATTTGCACTAAGTAAGGGGTAATTATTAAGATGGAAAGAATTATTGAAAAAATAATTTGAATTTTAAATTGGTTTTTATTTAAAATTTTTCCAATATTTAAAAGAATAATTGGGATTAATGTAAGTGTGTATCTTATTTGTGGGTTTGATAAAATTAATAATAATGATAGAATTAAGAAAAAAATTGTTCTTTTGTTTTCTTTGAAATTTTTTGGTTTTAATAATAAATAAGAAAATAAGGGGAGTATAATCATAACAGGAAAGATGTATGTAAATGTTTTAGAACCAAATCCCCCCCGCCCGCTTACCCCCTCCCATAAAAGATTTACAAACCCCCCAGTAAAACTCTTAAAAATAGTAAAAAAAGCAAAATTAAATAAAATTTGATCTAAAATTAATCGAGGGATTAATCCAATAAGAATAAATATTATAAAATAAAATGAATGGATAATTTTTTTATCATATAAAAAACATAAAGCAAGAATTGCTCCAAAATATAATATAGTATCCCAAAAAGCCCATGACAAACCGATAAATAATCCTGAATAAATTAAATTTTTAAGTTTATTAGTCTCATGATACTTTTTAATAAAATAATAGCCCCATAAAAAAAATAAACTAGCAATTTGAATTGGATTTATCCAAGGAGCCATATACCAAAAGATTGGTGCACTAATTATGATCAGAAGCATTTTTCTATCTTTTTTTAAAATATAATAAAGACTTAATATAATCAACATTAACCAAACAAGAGACATAATTTTCATTCCAGTAAAATTATTTGTTAATCTAACAAATGGTGAGGATATAAAACCATAAAAGTAAGAATGTGAAGAACGAATTTTTGCATTATATTCTCCTGCAAAAAATTTTGCCACATTTGCATAATCTCCAACATCTGTTGAACCATAATATTTTGTTGAAAAGACTAATAAAAAAAGGAGAATAAAAATTATAAATATAATTTTTCTATTACTAAAATTGAATTTTGATTTTTTCATTTTTTGTTTCCCATTATGGTCCAAGAATTATTGTTTACTGCATATATCTTTATATTTTTTAGACCTTTATTTTCAAATAATTTTAAAGCTTCTTCTTTTTTCCAGTAATTTGCTATTTTTGGTAGTAATTGATCAAAAGTAATACTATGAATATGCCAAAATTTAAATTTAGAAAGTTGTTTTAAATAAGGCTTGTTTTGTGGGAAAAATTTTAAATAAGTATAAAGAGGGATTGAAAGAATGTGAGCGATTAGATTAATAATCCATGGAGATAGTTTTGAGGTGATTTTTCTTATAGGATTTATATATCGAACAATCCATTCATTTCCTTCATATCCATAAATCCATATTAAGACTACTCCATTTTTTTTAACAGAATCTACTAATTTCTGAATAGCTTTATGGGGGTTTTCTAAATGATGAATCACCCCAATAGAAAAAACTATATCAAATTTATTTTCAAAATTCAAGTTATAAATTGAATCATAAAATATTTTTGAATTTTTGAATTTAGATAAATTTTTTTGAGCAGCTGCAACGGTTCTTTTATCATAATCAAAAGCAAATACTTCTTTTGCTTTGTAAATTAAGGGCCAATAAGAATTTCTTCCCATTCCACATCCCGCATCAAGAACCGATTTATTCTTGAAATCATTTTTTTTAAGAGGATAAATCCATTTTAAAAATTGTATTTCATATTCTGGAATTATTTTGTCGAATTTATCCCACTCATATCCAAATCTATTTTGAGAATCTAAATTTTTTTGAAATTTTGATAATTTATTTTTTTTCATTTTTTCTTTAAAACGAATTCCATTAAATAGAAAAACGCCATTTTAAAAAAGTATTTTATTTCGTTTAAGGAACTGATTTGTTTTAATTGAGAAAAAATATATTTTTTAGAGCCATAATATTTTTTCATGATTTTATTTTGTAGATTCACTATTTGTTCAGAAGTTAGATAATTTAATTTTTCATATCTTTCAAGATCTCCAAAATGGCTGAATTGTGACCAATCAGGATTTTTAGTAAGGAGTTTATTTTTTATCATCATTTGATAAATTTCTGTTCCAGGATAAGGGCACATTACAGAAATTGCTAAAAAATCTGGCATTAATTTATAAATTAAATTTATAGAATCGTTTATAGTTTTTAGTGTTTCATCTGGATGAGAACCAAGAATAAAATCACATTCAACATACCGAATTCCTGCTTTCTTTGAATCTCTTACTGCTTTAATTGCTTGTTCTACTGTTATTCCTTTTTTAATTTTTTTCAAAATTTCTGAATTCCCACTTTCAACTCCAAAAGCTATTTTTTTACATCCTGATTTTGCCATCAATTTTAATAAGTCATAATTAACATTATTTACTCTTGCATTGCAATTCCAAGTCAATTTTTTTTGTTTAAAAAAAATACATAATTTTCTTACTAATTCTTTATTTAATATAAAAGTATCATCTTCTATTGAAACATGTGTTATATTATATTTTCTAATGCACTCTGTAATTTCCCCAACAATATTTTCATAACTCCTAAATCTAACTCTATGGCCATAATTGATATGACCTGCACAAAAAATACAATGATTGGGGCACCCCCTACTAGTTATTATTTCAATAATTTTCATTTCCCGTCGAGAAAATCCTCTTGATACATGCTGTTTAGCATATAATTTAAGAGGTAACAAATTTCTATCTGGATAAGGAATTGTATTTAAATCTTCAATTAATTCTCTTGGTTTATTCTTAATTATTCTCCCTTTTTTTCTAAACACTATCCCTTTTATTTTAGAAAAAGAAGATTTTTTGTTTTTTAATTCATTAACTAATTCAACAATTATTTTTTCCCCTTCTCCAAAAACTAAAAAATCCAAATCTTTAATTTCTTCCATAGTCTTTATTGGAAGTGCAGAAGCATGAACTCCTCCTAAAACAGTTATTATTTTTTTATCAATTTTCTTAATTTTAGAAATGATATTCATAGTGTTATATATGCTCGAAGTCATTGAAGTTATTCCGATTAATTCTGGTTTATATTTAAAGATTATATTATTAAGTTTTTTCAAACTAGTTACATTAAAATCTACTAATTTAACTTCGTAGCCCTCTTTTTTTAATACTGCTGCGATGTATCCCAAATTAATAGGATATTGGAGGGAAACATATTCTTTATTTACTTCTTTAGTGCTATTAGGTTGAATTAATAAAATCCGCATTTTAGATTTTGATTTTTTCATGTTATTTAAATTTTTCTTTTAATTTTTTGAAAATTAAATGATTGAAAGATTCTTGAATCTTTCATTTTCTATATATTGTTTATACCAAATTTGAAAAGTAAGCAGAGCCCAAAGTTGTCTTGAGTAAAATAAAGGAGAAGGTTTATAATTTTTATTTATTTTAGATATATAATCATAATCAAAAATTCCTTGTTTTTCAATGTATTTTTTAGCGAGCAAATCTTGTTTTAATTGAAGAAGTTCATTTTTGAACCAAGAATGAATTGGAACAAAAAAATGTTTTTTTTGCCTTTTTCTCGTTTGTTCTGGAATAATTTTTTTAATAGATTCCCTTAATATAAATTTATCTTTTGTGAAATATTTTAATTTTAAATTTTCTGGAAGTTTTGAAGCTAATTCAATTATTCTATAATCTAAAAAAGGGACTCTTCCTTCAATAGAAAAAGCCATTGTATTTTTATCTACTTTCATGAGCAAATCATCAACCATATTTCCTTTAAAGTCAAAAACAGAACAAGAATTAATTAATCGAGAATTTTTAAAATTTTTTGCATATTGTTTATAGAGATTTTGATTATAATTTTTTTTAAATAATTCTTTTTTCTCTTGCTCATTAAAAATAGAGACTATATTTAAATATTGTTTTGAATAATCATTTGTAATAGTAAAATTAGAAAATCTTTCAATACCTTTTTCTCCTAATTCTGAAGCAAATTTAAATCCTTTGTTTAGGAGTAGTTTAGGGGTTTGTTTTATCATATAAGGGGTTATTTTTCTTAAGGATTTTGGAATAGGTCTCATAAAATATTTATGTAATTTCATGAATTTATATTGGGGGTATCCTGAAAAAATCTCGTCAGAACCTTCTCCTGTAAGAATAACTGTGCAGTATTTTTTAGCATATTTAGATAATAAATAAATTGGAATAGATGTGGGATCTGCCATTGGTTCGTCAGATTGATAAATAATCTCCGGAAGATATTTTACAGAATCTTCTTTA
Source organism: Candidatus Pacearchaeota archaeon (assembly GCA_017609745.1). Taxonomy (GTDB): domain Archaea; phylum Nanobdellota; class Nanobdellia; order Pacearchaeales; family GW2011-AR1; genus JAFCDK01. The sequence goes on along the minus strand of JAFCDK010000001.1, from coordinate 33,079 downwards.
ATTAATAATTCATGATGATTTGTTTGGAAAGTTTTTGATAAAAATTTGGCTTCATTTACTTCATCATATTCATTTTCGAAACCAACTGAAAAAGTTTTTATTGGATTTTTACAAAAATTATTCATGATAGATACAATTGTTCCTGAATCTATGCCCCCTGACAAATAAGCACCATAAGGAACATCAGACATTAATCTTCTTTGAATAGAATCAAATAATAATTTTTTCAGTTTTTTTGTAGGATTTTTTATATTTTCTTCTTTAAAATTAATGTTCCAATATTTTTCTATTTTAAAAATTTTTTTATGTTTTAAGCTATAGATGAGATAATGTCCTGGCATTAATTTTTTTATGTTTTTAAAACAAGTTTCTTCTGTAATATTTGCTCTAAATGTAAAAAAAGAAGAAATAGATTCTAGGTTTATTTCTGGTTTAATAGTTTTATTTTCTAAAATTCCTTTAATTTCTGAGCAAAACATAAATTTGTTTTTATCATTCCAATAATAAATAGGTTTTATCCCACTTCTATCACGAGCAAGAAATAATATTTTTTTTCTTGTATCATAAATACAAAAAGCAAACATCCCATTTAATTTTTTTAAACATTCAACACCTTGTTCCTCGTAAAGATGGATAAGAACTTCTGTATCTGTGTTTGATTTGAATTCATGGTTTTTTTGTTTTAATTCTTGTCTTAGTTCTTGAAAATTATAAATTTCTCCATTAAAAACTATCCAAATTGTTCCATTTTCATTTGACATCGGTTGTTTTCCTTTTTTTGAGAGATCTAGAATAGAAAGTCTTCTATGGCCAAGCGAGATATTTTTATCTATAAATTTTCCAGAATCATCTGGTCCACGATGTTCTATTTTTTTTAAAATTTTATTTAACAAAGTTTTATCTTCCCAATTAAATCCAATTATTCCGCACATTTTATTCAACCTGATTGCTATGATATTTTATTTGTAAAAATTTAGCTTTTTTTTGTATCTATAAAATAAAGTTAATACAATGTGCTCTGCTACAGAAATTAAATTATTTTCAGTATGACTTCTAAGCCCAGAAACCATTAACCCTTTGCCAGTATTCATTTTAATAAATTCTTTTAACATTATATACTTTATTTTCTTGAAAATAGGACCTAGTTATTATTTCTGATAAAAATCCAAAAATAATGAAAAGTAAACCGAGGATTCCAAAAATAGCTGAAAGCATTAAAAGTGGGCCCAATTCTAAAGATTGAATAATAATTGATTTTATTATTTGTTCTATTATAATAATAAATGCTAAAATCCATAAATAAATTCCAATTCTTCCAAAAAAATGAAGCGGTTTATTTGAATAATTTGACCAGAATTTTAAATAAAACAAATCTAAAATACCATTAATTCCTCTTCTAGCAATTGCTTTGTATTTTGTTTTTCCGAATTTTCTTTTTCGATGATTGACTGGAATTTCCCCCACTTTATATCCTTTAATAAAAAGATAAGCAGTTATGTATCTATGAAGTTCTCCAAAAAGTTCTAAATCTTTAATACATTCTTTTTTATAAAGTTTTAAAGAGCAACCATAATCATGCAAAAAATCTCCGATTAACATTATTCTCAAATTATTTATCATTCTAGAAGCAAGTTTTTTTAGAAAAGAATCTTTTCTTTTAAAACGCCAACCAGAAACTACATCATAACCTTGTTGAAGTTTTTTAATTAATCTTGGAATGTCTCTTGGATCATTTTGTAAATCTCCATCCATTGTTGCAATTAAATCTCCTGAACAATAATCAAAACCAGCTTTAAGAGCAGGAGTCTGTCCAAAGTTTTTTCTAAGTTCTATTATTTTTAATTTCTCATTTTTTTTGTTTAGAGTTTCTAAAATCTTTTTACTGTTATCTCTAGAACCATCATTTACAAAAATAATCTCATAATTATTGATTATTTTATCTTCAATTAATTTTTTAATAACTCTAATTATTTCTTGATATAAAATCTCAATATTTTCCTGTTCATTATAAATAGGAATAATTATAGATAACTTCATTTAAAAATTGGGGGAAGGGGGTTTAAGAGTTTTTATGAACTTAATAATATATAGTTAAAAATATAATGTAGTTTAACAACTTTGTATTATTTCTTGATTAATTTTTATATTTTTTATATTTAAAGAATGAATGAACTATCGAAATTTTTGCTATAGAATTAAAATAAAGTATTTCAGTAAGAATATCTGAGATTAGATGAAACGAAGCCCCTATTAAAATAAAGAAAAATAAATCAGAAATATAAATAGAAAAAATGTATAATAATAATAGTAATTCAAATCCATGGAAAATAAAAAAATAATGTTGCGCATATTTTCTTTGTTTTTTTGGAAGATTGAGAGTTTTTTTAAGTTTAATCATATTCCAATCATAAGCTCTCTTCAAATTCCAATCCTTTTTTTTATAAATATAAAAAAGATAATGGTCTGTATCAATTAAAACAGAAGATAGAAAGATTAAAAGGAGTCCAATTAATTTAATTTCAGGGAAAAGAACAAAAATTAATGTTGAAAAAACTGCCCCAAAAATTATGTGGTATTTAATATACATTTTAATCCTTCTCAATTTTTCTTACTATATCTGCAAATGCTGGTCTTGTTATTAAAACTCCAACTGTAATTCCAATCATTGTTGTAAATGCAAATCCTTTTAATATGCCTGCTCCAGCATAAAATAAAGGAATTAGAGCTGCAAAGGTTGTGAAATAAGAACCTATTAAAATAAAAATCGCTCTTTTAATTCTTTGTTTTAAACTTAAAAGTTTGTTAAGACGGGATTCATCTAAAATAACAATCTGTTGGTCAACACCTGTTCCAATTACAGCCAATATTCCTGCAATACTTGGCAGGTCGAGATTCCATTTTATAATTGCTGCAATTCCCAAAATTATAATAACTTCTGATAAACTTGTCAATAAAACAGCAAGAGAAGATTTTATTTTTTTATATCTAACAAAAATAATTATACTAACGACAAAAACAGCTGAAAGTCCTGCTAAAAAAATAAAATAAATAAACTGGGCGCCCAAAACAGGTGAAATTGTATCTAATTTTACTATTTCTAATTTATGTGGCAAACTTCCTGTTTTTAAAATTGTCTGGAGTTTATTCATTTGTTTTTGAGTATCTTTAATAGCTTCTTTTTCTGTGGGTCCTGTGCCGCTTCCTTGTATAGAAATTTTGGTTTCAGCTCTTCCTTTTAAATTCTCGCTTATTAAAAGAGAATCAACAAGTGTTTCATCGAGATATAAATCAAGAGGTTTTTCTAAATAAACTTGTGTTCCAGAAGTTACATTTGCTTTTAAATTTTTAGTTAATTTGGCATGTGTTTCTGATGCAGAATCACTAAGAGCAATCTCAAAACTAAATCTGCAAAAATAACCTCCCTCTTGAGATGGATTGCAAAATTCTATTCTTGAACAAGTAGCATCTCTTTGGCAAACATAAGTTATATCTTTTTCTCCACCTATAAAAACAACCTCCTTGCCGATTCTTGCTTCAAATTTTCCTTGTTCTGAAATTAAATCTTTTAAATCAGTAGGGGTTGTTCCTGCAATTTCTATAAGTATATATTTATTTCCAGATAAATCTGTAACTGGTTTGATGTTTACTTCTTTTAAACCATAAACATTAAATCTATTTTCAATTACAGAAATTAAATCCTGCATTTGATTAGATGTTAGTTTTTCATCAGGAGAAACTAAAGCTCTTGCTCCGCCTTGTATATCTAAACCTGTTTTTATTTTTGTTTTAGGAATATTAGAAACAGTTATTTTAGGTGGATTATCAAATAAATCAATATATTCTTGTTTATTTGTGTTAATTATTAGTTTTGTTTTATCAAAATTAAGTTCAGTGATGATGTTTGTATAATCAGCGAGATTTTCTATTTGGTGATTATTAATAGATTTTAGGATATCTCCTTGCCGCATTCCGAGATCAAATAAAGTTGAGTTTTGTTCAATACTTTCAACAAGAACTCCTTTTTCAAGAAAAGTTGGCGGAAATCCAAATATAGCTAATATAGATAAGAATAATAAGATTATTAAAATCCAAAGTTTCCATGTTAATTTTAATTTTAGTTTCGCCATTTTTAAATTTTTATTTTATTTATTCTATATTTTTCTTTTCACAATATAATTTTAATATTGAGGCATTTGTTATCCAAGTATTTAATAAATCAAATAATAATCCTATACATAAAATAAAAAATATTTGAGTTAGGATTGGTGAAAATCTTGAAACAATAAGATAAGCGACAAAAACAGCTGCAAGACTTGTTAAAGTCATGGTTATTCCTGTTTTAAATGCACCAAACATTCTTGAATTAAGAGCGCCCTCTTTATGTTTTATCATTCTTGTTGTTAAGAGAATATCTGTATCAACACTATAACCTATTAACATTAAAAATGCCACAATTCCTGCTGTTGAAAGCCTCATACCTAATAAATTGACAAAGGCTAAGGTCATTGTTATGTCTGCAAAAGCAGATAAAATAACAGCGAAACTTGGGATAAATGTTCTAAAAATTATAAAAACAACAATTGCCATTAAAGCAAATGCCAAAATAATAGCTAATCTAAGTTGCGCATAAAAATTAGCTCCTAAAGAACTTCCAGTAAATTCTATACTTGAATTTTCTTCATTTAAACTATAACCTAAATATTGTTCAAGAGCAGTTTTGGTTTCATCTGCATCAGCAGATGTTTCTATAACAAATGCAAGTTGTTTGCCTGTTGTTAATTCAGAAATTTTTCTTACATTTAAATCTGAAAAATTCTGAATTAAGGTTTGTTTTAAATTATTTATATCTGTTGTTTGATCATGGACTGTAATTGATGTTCCTCCACTTAATGTAACATCTTTATACATTATATCTCCGTGCTGATTATAAAAATAAAAAATATAGCCTAAAGAAACAACTAAAAGCAAAATTGTAATTATAAAAAGTTTTTTATAATGTTTATTATAAATCTCACTAAATGATTTTTTTTCTTGGGGGGTTTTGGGTTCTGGTTTTGGCTGGGGTTTTTTTTCTTCTGTTTTTTCTTTAGATATTAATTCTTCTGTTTTGTCTTCTATGATTTCTGTTTTTTCTTGTTCTTCTCTATATTTTTCTTTAGTTTCTTCTTGTTTTTGTGGGTTTTGTTCTTGATTTTCTTCCATTTTTATTAATTAATATGCGCGGGCCGGGATTTGAACCCGGGTCAACTGGTTGGAAGCCAGTTATTCTAAACCACTGAACTACCCACGCATGAATATAATGGATAATCAAGTGTTTTAAAGGTTTTGATGCTCCTGACAGGAGTTGAACCTGCAACCTATACCTTAGGGGGGTATCGCTCTATCCATTGAGCTACAGGAGCTTAAAGGCAATATTTAAAAAACACCTGCTTTTTAAAAACTTATGTTAGTAAAATTACTTGGAATAATTGATTTTATAGCAGCAATATTGCTTTTTTTATTAATCTGGAATTTTTCTGCTCCAGAAAGTTTAATTTGGATATTTGGGATAATTATACTTATCAAAGGAATTGCATTTGCTATCACAAGAGATATCGCAAGTGTTCTGGATATTTATACTGGAATTATTATCTTATTAACATTAGCATATAATGTACCTACAATTTATTTAATGCTTGGGTGTTTTTTTCTTTTACAGAAATCTATTATGAGTTTTATGTGAAAGTGCAAGGGACAGGATTCGAACCTGTGAACTCACTGAGAGACGGGATCTTGAGTCCCGCGCGTTTGACCACTTCGCTACCCTTGCAAGATAAAACTGGTAATTATTATTAATATTTAAAGTTTAGTAAAGCTTAAAAACCTCTAAAATACTGTAATTTTGAGGACAGCCATAATAATCAGGAAACACCTGTTCCCATTTCGAACACAGAAGTTAAGCTGGTTGTGTTTATGTTGGTACTCTCCTACAAGAGGGAAAGGCATAGAGCTGTCTCTTCTTTTAATAATTATGAAATCAAAATCAACTAAAGAGGGGGCTGAAAAAGAAATTAAGAATTTTTTTAAAACTATGAATAATAAAAATGTTAAAGATATTAAGAAAATTAAAAGACTTGCTATGAAACATAATATAAAACTTGGGAATTTTAGGAAAAAATTCTGCAAAAAATGTTATAATCCTCTTAAAGGAAAAACTAGAATAAATAAAGGATTTAAAACTATTGAATGTTCAGAATGTGGATATAAAAATCGGTGGAAGATGGATTGATAAAATCTCAAATTAGAACTTCTTAAACTTATTAACTAATTCTAAAGTGTCTGTTTGACCAAGGAACATTGACCTACAACAATATCTTTCAAGACCAAGACTATCAAGAACTTTTTTTGGGTTTTCACCTGATTCTGTTCTTTCTTTAAATTGCGCCCAAAGATGGGCAATTGGTTTTCCACAGCTGAAGCATCTTATTGGGATTATCATAAATTATTGAGATTTAGATGGTTTAAAAAGTTTGGGTTTATGATTATTTGAATAAACTTAACTTATTTCTCATAAATGATAGATGCTCCAGTCAACAAAAAGGCTAATGATAAAATTTTGTTTTTTTGTTTTCATTTTATTATTTTATTAGAATTTCAAGATTTTCAAACCTCCTACTTGTCATCACTCTCTAATTACATTAGCAAAACTTTATATACTCTCCTGTTTATAAAATAAAATGCCAACAAAACAGAAATTAATTATACAATTAAAAAATGTGCATAAAGATTATGAAATGGGAGATTCGATAGTTGAGGCTGTAGGAGGCGCTGATATAAAAATTAAAAGAGGAGATTTTTTAGCTATTGTTGGACCAAGTGGTTCAGGAAAGAGCACCATGATGAATCTTGTTGGAGCATTGGATCTTGCAACAGAGGGGGAAATTTATTTAGATGGAGAAAATATTGAAGAGCTTGAAGAATCTGAACTTGCCCAAATTCGAGGCAGAAAAATAGGGTTTATTTTTCAAACTTTTAATTTAATTCCTACTTTAACTGCTTTAGAAAATATTATGCTTCCTATGATGTTTCAAGATTATGATGAGGAGTATAGAGAAGAAAGAGCTAAAAAACTTTTGAAAGAAGTTGGATTAGAACATAGAACACAACATTTACCAAAGGAATTATCTGGAGGAGAAAGACAGAGGGTTGCTATTGCCCGCGCTCTTGCAAATAATCCAGGGGTTATTTTAGCAGATGAACCAACAGGAAACCTCGATTCAAAAACAGGCAAAGAAATTATAAAAATGTTTATAAACCTCAATAAGCAAGGTAAAACCATTATACTGGTTACACATGATATGGAGATTGCAAAACTCGCAAAACATATCATAAGACTAAAGGATGGGAAGATAGAGAAATGAAAACAAAAACACAAACAACAATTTTTATAGGAATTTTATTAGCTATGCTAATCCTCCCAGCAGTTACAGCTCTTACTATTAAAAATGTATATTCAACCCCAAATGAAGTTGCACCTGGAAAAACAGTAAAAATTACATTAACTATTGAAAATGAAGTTGGAGAAGATTTAGAAAATATTGTTGTCGGCTTAGATCTTTCAGAAGTGTCTGAATTTGCACCATATAAGTCAAGCACAGAAAAAACAATAGAAGAAATTGATGATGAAGATACAGAAGATGTTAAATTTGAATTAGTTGCATTATCAAATGCAAAGGCGGGAGTATATAAAATTCCTGTATTAATATCTTATATTTTAGATGAAAATAAAACTCCTATTGAAAAAACAAGTTATATTAGTTTGACAATAAATGCTAAACCAGAATTGCAATTAGATTATGAAGGGGAATTGATTAAAGGAAAAAGAAATGAAATTAATATTAAAATAACAAATACAGGATTAACAGAAGTTAAATTTTTAGGAATAGAAGTGAAAGATGTTAATGGAATAAGGATTTTAAGTTCAAAAAAAGTTTATTTAGGAGATATTGAAAGTGATGATTTTGATGGTGCAACATTTGATATTTTTATAGAATCAGAAGCAAAGAATTTAATTAATTTTCCTGTGCAATTAAATTATAGAGATGCTACAAATAAATTATATACAGAATTTGTTGAAATAAGACTAAAAACATATACAAAAAAAGAAGCAATTGAACTTGGTTTAATTAAAAAAAGTAATGCTGGACTTTATGCAGGAATTATAATTGCGATAGTTATAATTTGGTTTGTTTATAGGAAAATTAAGAAAAGAAAAAAAAATAAAAAAATAAAAAGTAACTGAAGTAAAAATGAAAAACTTTTTCTTCCTCGCATTTAATAATTTAAAAAGACGGAAACTAAGAAGTTGGTTAACTATACTTGGAATTTTTATAGGTATTGCTGCAATTGTTGCGTTTATAAGTCTTGGACAAGGATTAGAGAATTATATTAATGCGCAGTTTGAAGAAATGGGGACAAATCTTGTGATGGTTATGGGAAAAGCAGGACCAGTTGCAAGTCCAATGGCATCTTCTATAAGTGGGAAACCAATAACACAAAAGGATGTGGATATAATTAATAAAATTAATGGAGTAGCGCTAGCTTCTCCTCTAATTATGCATCCAACATCAATTAAATATGGAGATGAAACTGAAAATTTATTTTTATATAGTTTTGAGCCAAGAGATATTGAACAATTGTTTGGACATTTATCAAGTTTTAAAGTAGAAAAAGGAAAAAACTTAAAACAAGATGATAAATATAAGGCAGTTGTAGGCTCAAGATTTCATGAAATTTATGAGAAAAAAGTTGGGCTTGGAAGCAAATTAGAAATTGAAGGCAAGAAATTTGAAGTTGTGGGAATTTTAAAAGCAAGTGGAAATCCGCAAGATGATATGTCTATCTATATTTCAAATGAAGTTATGAAAGAAATGGTAAAGAATCCAAATGAAGTTTCTATGATTTATGTTCAAACAAAGGAAGGAGAAACTGGGGCGGTTGCAGAAAAAATAAAAAAACGTTTGAGAAAAGAGAGGGGTGAAAAGGATGGGGAGGAAAGTTTTTCTGTATCTACAGCTGAGCAGTTGCTTGAAACTTTTGGAAACATTCTCGGAGTTGTTCAAGCAGTATTTATTGGAATTGCTTCTATTGCTTTATTTGTTGGTAGCATAGGCATAATGAATACAATGTATACTTCTGTATTAGAACGAACAAAAGAAATAGGGACTATGAAAGCTGTTGGGGCAAGGAACGCTGATATTTTACTTATCTTTTTAATTGAATCTGGACTGATTGGATTGATAGGGGGTGTGATTGGGCTTTGTTTAGGAATTGGAATAAGCAAAGGGATTGAATATATAGTGGTTAATTTTTATGGAATTGTTCTTTTGAAAATAACTTTTGACCCAATTATAATTTTTTCTGTTTTATTATTTAGTTTTGTAATTGGGAGTGTTTCAGGACTTTTACCAGCAATGCAGGCATCTAAAATGAAACCTGTTGATGCGCTAAGATATGGGTAGTATGTGCTTCCTACAACCACGAATAAATGTCGTAATCTTAAGGTGTGGATGGCGCGAAGAAATGACTAGTAGAATATAGAAAAACTTATAAATCCTTATTATCTTATTTTAAGATAATAAGTAAATATGCAAATAAGAAAAATGGAAACAAAAAAAATAAAGAAAAGAAAAATAACCTTTGAAGTACCAGAGCCAGTCTATCATTTGATGAAGAGGGCTGTGGTAGCAAGAAACACCACAATAGATATAACAAAAGAGTCTTTAACAAAGATTTCTGATGTAGCGAGAGAGTCCTTAATTAAAGGGTTAGTTACTTTAAGGGAGATTAAGAGCGAAGCTGATAAAAGACTAAAACAAAAAGCAAAAGATGAGACCAAACAGCTAAGTAAGAAATAATTACTTAGATTACTAGTAAAATAAAAATGATAGAAATTAAAATAATCTTAATCCCATTTATTGGAGCAATAATCGGCTTAATAACAAATTGGATTGCAATAAAAATGTTATTTAGACCAAGAAAAAGAATTTTTGGGATACAAGGAATCTTACCAAAAAGAAAAAAACAGATTGCAGAAAGAATAGGTGAAGTTAGTCCGATTATTCTTCCTAAATCTTTTGATAAAATAAAAGAAATTCGTTATATAGGGAATATAACTTATTCTAAATTAATAGATTATTTTAAGAAAGGAGTAGAAAATAAAATAAATAGTTTAAATGAAGATGAAGTTGAAAAAGCTGTGATACAAGCTACAAAAAAAGAATTAAATTTTGTTATTTGGGCTGGGGGGGTGATTGGATTTTTAATGGGGTGTGTTCAGGTGCTAATTATATTAATATGAAAATGAAATATCAAAAAATAAAATTTCCAGAAGATGAATCTGCACATAATAATATAATTGAGTGGTGGTATTTTAATGGCAATTTAAAAGATAAAAAAGGGAATAAATATGCTTTTATGGATTGTTTGTTTAAAGCAGATGCAACAAAAGTTAAAATTCCTTTTTTGAAGGTTCCATTTAAAACAGTTCATTTTTCTCATTCGCTTTTATCAGACATAAAAAATAAAAAATTTTATTCAGAAATAAATCCAGTCTCTATTATCTCTACAGATAGTTTTTCAAAGCCTTTGCTTTTTATAAATTATACTCAGCCATCTCTTGAAGGATATATAAATTACATAATAGAAAAAACTGGAAAATTTAAATACCATATCAAAACAAAAAACATTGATTTAATTTTAACTTCAGTAAAAAAACCTTTGTTAGAAGGTGGGAAGGGATTTATAGATTTGAATCCAGATAAAACATATTATTATTCTTTAACTAATTTAAAAACCGAGGGAAGAATAAAGATTCAAGATAAATGGATAGATGTTAAAGGAAAGTCTTGGATGGACCATCAATGGGCAGATGTTCCATATAATGAAAATAAATGGACTTGGTTTTCAATACAATTAGATAATAATATTGAAATAGTTTGTTTTGAGTATGATGATAGAAAAAATAAAAGTTATTTGGCAAGTATCTCTTATCCAAATGATAAACACAAACATATTTCTAAATTTGAGTTAAAATCACTTGGAGAAAAATGGAAAAGTAAAAGAACAGGAACCACATATCCTTTATCCTGGGAAATTAAAATTCCTTCAGAAAAAATTAAATTAAAAGTTGAACCATTAATGAAAAATCCCTCACAAGAAATTATATTTGGAACAATAAACTATTGGGAAGGACCATTAAAAATTAAGGGGTTTGTCAATAATAAAAAAGTTAAAGGTGAAGGATTTATGGAATTAGTGGGTTATGCATCTGATTATAGTAAAACGAAGATTTTAAAAAACGAAGTAACAAATGCAATAAAAAAATCCTTGCCTTATATCCAGAAAGGAAAAACAATGATTATTAGTAATATCAAAGAAAGAATCGGAAGTGATTGATGCGCTAAGATATGGGTAATAAACAATTTGGCAGTTTTCTTACGACATTTCTTTTGAAATTGACTCAAGGTTGATTACACAAAAATTTAAAAACAATCTTTCTGTCAAATATTCTTGGAGAAATAAAAAGTGGTGAAAAAATGCATATATTGTGGAAAAGAATTAGATAATTCTTGTGTTGTGGATGTTTGTGAAAAATGCGGGCATAGTGTTTGGGGCCCAATTATGTTTAGTGCTATAATCCGCAACATGGAAGAAGCGCGTATCAAAGGAGATTTAGACCAAGGGAGTGTATTTGAAAATGAAGATATTGAATTACAATAATTCTTATAAAAAAAGATTTTTTAATTAAAAAATGAATAAAGAAAAAGGTTTTGAATTACCAAGAAAATATAGATTGTATAATGGAGAAAAAATAGTAAAATATGCAATAGTATATCGCAGTATCATGAGTATTTGTACTAAAAATGCTGCCTCAATTGCAGAGGGATATAAATTATATGGTGGTAGTGAAGGTTTAAAAAAAATATTATCAGAAGCTGAAGAGATTCCAGAGAAACTTCTTAGAAATATGAATTCTAGTTTATTTAATCAAGCAAAAAGAGAATTAGCAGAAGCTATTAAACTTGCACAAGAATATGAAGAACAAGATATTATGGCAGAAAAAAAAGAAGATCCCCAAAGAGTATATTTCCCAGAAAGATTAAGAGAAAGCAGATTGTTTTTTGTTTATTCTTGGAATAAGAAAATTTAAAAGAGGTTAGGTTCAAAAGGCTTTTAAAGGCTTTTTCTGTGTCTATATTATATATATAAATTAAGGCAAATCCAAAAAAACAAGAATATTTAAAATGTTAAAACGTAAGAAAGTTAGAGAAAAAGGTAAAATTAGATTTAGTGAATACTTTAAAAAACTGAAAAAAGGAGATAAAGTAGCAGTTAAAAGAGAACTTGGAGCAAAGGGAGGGATTGGTTTTCCAAAAAGACTTCAAGGAAAAACAGGCAAAATAATTGGTGAAAGGGGAAAGGCATATATTGTAGAAATAAAAGATTTAAGTAGAGAGAAAAAATTTATAATACATCCTATTCATTTAAAAAAAATAAAAACAAGTCAAAAAGCACAGATTAAAATATCTGAAAAAAAATAAAATGATTCACGAACAAAAACAATTAAGTTTAGTAGAAGTAAAAAACATAGTTGAAAAACTAGAAGAAAAGAAAGATATTTCTGCTTACTTAAAGAAATTTGGAAAGATAAATTTAAAACAAGCAGAAAAAATAAGAAAAGAATTAGAAGCACTTGATAACTTGAAAATAAAGTCAGAGGATATTGTAAAAATAATTGATTTGCTTCCAGAAGATGCTTCAGATGTTAACAAAATATTCACTGATGTCAATTTAACAGAGGATGAAATCAATAAAATACTTGAAATTGTTAAAAACAAATAGAGAAAATGAAAGAAAAAGAAGAATTTGCACTCATATTAGATTACCTGCCATACGGTTATCCATTAGAAGGAAAAATGGTCCCTATAGCTCAAGCGATTGGTGAAAAAAATTTCACACTTCTTCAATTAATTCCTAGACGAGGAATAACATTACAATTAAAAGAAAAAGTATATATTGGTGACGGCAAAAGAGATAAAATATATTATATTCTTGGAAGACTACCCAGAGAAAAACTAACAGAAACAGCAAAAATGCAAATGCAGGAATATATAGAAGAAATTATAAAAAAACGGGAAAAACATTTTGTTGAGTTTTTTAATATAGCTGAAGCAATAAATACTCGTTTGCACCAATTGGAATTATTTCAAGGATTTGGAAAAAAACATATGAAGGAAATTTTAGAGGCAAGAAAGAAAAGTGCATTTAAATCTTTTGAAGATATAAAAACAAGAATTCCCAGTCTTCCAGATCCAGCAAATGCAGTAAAAAAAAGAATAATTCAGGAATTAACAAATATAGAAAGGCATAATTTATTTGTAAGATAAGATGGCAAAAGGAAAATTAAAACAAGAAAAAAGCAGAACAAAACAAAAAAGGCAAAAGGAAAAGGTTGGAAAAAAAGAAAAGGCAAGATTTGGAAAACCCAAAGAATCTCAAAAAGCTACAGAAGCAAAGTTTTTAGATCAGATATTAGTTAGAATTATGTCAACCGATATTCCTGGAAGTAAAAAAATTTATGCTGGCTTAACCCGAATAAAGGGGGTTTCTTGGAGTTTTGCAAATGCTTTATGCAAAAAGTTGAGAATAGATAAAAACAAGAAAACAGAAGAGTTAACAAAAGAAGAGATAAAAAAAATAGAAGAATTTATAAAAAATCCTGAACTGCCGGCTTTTTTATTAAATAGACGAAAAGATTTGGAAACTGGAAAAGATAAGCACTTATCAGTAAGTGATTTAGATCTTGTTAAAAGTTTTGATATTAAACGACTTAAAAAAATAAGGTCTTATAGAGGAAAAAGGCACTCTGTTGGGCTTCCAGTAAGGGGGCAGAGAACAAAGGCTCATTTTAGAAGTAAGGGGAAAGCGGTGGGTGTTCATGTAAAAAGAAAATCAGGTAAGAAAGGATGAAACGAAAAAAGAAAAAATATAATAAACCAAGAAAAAAATTCGATAAAGTGCGAATTGAAGAAGAAAACATATTAATAAAAAGATATGGTTTGAAAAATAAAAAAGAAATATGGAAAGCAGATGCTGAAATTAATAAAATAAGAACCAAAGCAAAGAAATTAATTACAGGAACAGAAGAAGAAAAACAAAAATTAATACAAAAGTTAATATCTACTGGATTTAAAGTTGAAAATATTGCGGATATTTTGGGATTAGATAAAGAAAATATTTTAAAAAGACGGCTTCAAACAATTTTAGTTGAAAAAAAACTGGCAAGAACTCCGAAGCAAGCAAGACAATTAATAACCCATAAAAAAGTAATGATTGAAGGAAAAAAAGTAAATTCACCTTCTTATATTATTAGTTTAGATAAAGAAAATAAAATAGAAATAATACCTGCAAAATTAAAAAAGCGGAAAAAGGTTGGAGTAAAAGAAGAGGAGAAGATTAAAGAAGAGAATAAATCAGAGGAGGAAAAAGGAGATGCCTAAAGAAAAAAAAGATATTGCTGGAATTGTGTATATTTATACATCATTTAATAATACAATTGTTCATATTACAGATATGTCTGGAAAAACAATCTCGAGGGTATCAGGAGGTATGGTTACAAAACATGATAGACTTAAGGCTAATCCAACTGTTGCAATGTTTGTTGCAAAAAAAGCAGGAGAAACTGCAAAAGATAAAGGAATAACTTCATTATATGTTAGAGTAAAAGCAAAGACAGGAAATCCTGCTCCAGGTCCTGGGGCCCACTCTGTAATAAAAAGTCTTTCAAGAGCCGGGTTTAGAATAATAAGTATAACAGATGCTACAAAGATTCCTCGTGGTGGACCTAAGAAAAAAGGCGGGCGGAGAGGTAGGAGAGTTTAAAAGCAAAGTTTAATAAATAAAAGATATAAGAAAAAATAAGATGAAAATGGATAAAGGACAAATTGAAAATATTGGGAGAATGAATTCAAAAATAGAAGAATATTTTGAAGAGGCGATTTATTTTATATCAAAAGAGCGTTATACTGCAACACAAATAATGTTAAGAAATGCAAGAAAATTAATAAAAATGGCAGAAAATTTGAGCTATGTCCCAAAAGAAATGCCTGAGAGATGGACCCAACAGTTAAAGTGCCTTGTTAGAGAGAGATCAAGAAAAAAATTAAGTTATGAGATTTCGAGGTTTTTAATATGAGATTAATAGAAAAAAAAGATAATCAAATTGCATTTACCGCAGAAGTAGAAGAAAGTTTAGCAAATGCTATTAGACGAAGTGTTAATGAAATTCCTGTTTTGGCTATTGATGAAGTTGAAATTCATAAAAATGATTCTGCTTTATATGATGAACTGATTGCTCATAGAATTGGATTGATTCCTTTAACAACAGATAAAATATTTATAAAATTTAATGAATGCACATGCAAAGGAAAGGGTTGTGCAAAATGCACTGCAGAATTAAAACTAAAAGTTAAAGGTCCTTGCACGGTTTATGCAAAGGGGTTAAAAGGAAAAGTTAAACCTGTTTTTGAAGATATACCAATTACAATTTTAGAAAAGAGCCAAGAATTGGAATTAATTTGTTTTGCAAGAGTAGGAAAAGGGATAAAACACCCAAAATTTTCTCCAGGAATCCTCTATTATAGAAATGTCCCAAAAATAGAATTTTCAAAAGAATGTGAAGGAGAAAATATGCAGAAATATATAAACGTCTGTCCTAAAAAAATAATTTTGGCTGATGGGGGAAAACCTGTTGTAAAAGAAGCATACAAATGTGATATATGTGAATCTTGTGTTGAACTTGGAAAAACAGACAAAGGAGAAGAAAATGTTAAACTTAGTTTAACGAATGAGATGGTATTTTTTGTTGAATCTTTTGGCCAATTAGAACCTAAAAAAATTATAATAGAAGCAATTAAAGCATTAGAGAAAAATTTAAAGGATCTCATAAAAAAGTTGAAGTAGAGTTATAATAAATCGTGCGGGAGTGCCGGAGCGGTCAAACGGGACACGTTAAGGGCGAGCGAAGACACAAAACATTTGTGTTTTACTTATAAAATGAGTGCGTTCGGAAGAACCGTGTTGGCTTAGTGCCTGCGAAGGTTCGAATCCTTTCTCCCGCATTTTTATTTGAAATGAAATCAAGAATAGAAAAAAAATTAAAGAAAAAGAAAAATCCTGAATTAGTTAAAACTATCATCGCGGCAAAAAAACAAAAAAATTGGTTGGCTATTGCAAATATCGTTTCTACTTCAAAAAGAAAAGCGGTTAAAAAAAATCTTTTTGAAATAAATAATAAAGCAGAACAAGGGGATACAATAATTGTTCCTGGAAAAGTTCTTGGGATAGGTGAAATTGATAAAAAAATTAAAATTATTGCTCTTAGTTTTTCAGAAACAGCAATTAAAAAAATAAAAGAGGCAAATAGTGAAACTGGCACATTTATTGAAGAAATTAAATCCAATCCAAAAGCAGAGGGGGTAAAATTGTTAAGATGAATTCTCAAAACAAAATCGTCATCGACGGAACAAATGCAACACTTGGCAGATTAGCAAGTTTTATTGCAAAAAAGAGCTTACAAGGTGAAGAAATAGTAATTGTAAATTCAGATAAAATAATTATAACTGGAAATTCAGAAGACATAATAAAAAAATATAGGAAAAAAGTAAAAAAAGGAGGAAGTAGCCAAAAAGGCCCAAAAATTTTAAGAACCCCTGAAAGAATTTTAAAAAGAACTATTAGGGGGATGTTAAAACATAAAAAAAACAGAGTGAAAGAAGGATTTAAAAAAATAAGATGTTATAATAAAGTTCCTAAAGAATATGAAGAAATTAAAAAAATAAGTTCAGGAAAAGAAAAAAGATCGAATTATATAACTCTTGCTGAACTTTCAAAAAATATTAAATGAAATGGATGTAGAACAAAGAGTAGTTGTTGAGGCAATGGATATAGAAGTAAGAGAATTATATAGAGATGCCAATATATTTACTAAGTTGGGATGTAAACTAACTGCTAAATTATTATTAAATGAAATAGAAGATTATCTTAGACTTGCCCATGATTTAGGTTATATCCCTGAAGAGACAAAAGATAAATGGAGGGATTTACGTTTTCAGGGTTTTAAAAGAATAGGTTTAAGAAAAGTATTTTATTATGGATTAATAGGAGCAGCTTAAGAAATGGTAGTGGCAAAAAAAATAAAAAAACCGAAAGAACAAAAAATTATTGTATCTGGAAAAAGAAAAACAGCAATAGCGAGGGCAATTGTTCAAAAAGGAACAGGAAAAATAAAGATAAATAAAGTTCCATATGAATTATTAAATAAAATAGATAAACTTATTATTGAAGAGCCTATTCAGATAGCAAAAAAAATATTGGGAAATTTTAATTTTGATATTGATATAAAAATTAAAGGGGGTGGAAGAGAGAGCCAGATAGAAACAGCAAGGTTGGTTATTGCTCGAGGAATTTTGGATTTCACAAAATCCGCTGTTCTTAAAAGAGCTTTTTTAGATTATGATAGAAACCTTCTTGTTGCTGATATAAGGAAGAAAGAAACTTATAAACCAGGAGATAGTAAAGCGAGGAAAAAAAGGCAGAAGTCATATCGTTAAGATTTCTTTTTCTCCAAGATTCTTAATATTCTTTGGATTTCTTTTTCAGCTTTTTTATTAATCTTATAATCATATTCTGATTTAAGTCTATCTTTTTGAGCTTGTCTATTTTGACTCATAAGTATTATTGGGGCTTGAATTGCTGCTAAACATGAAAGACATAAATTGAGTATAATAAATGGCCAAGGGTCCCATTGTTTAACATATGCTGTGATATTTAAATAAATCCATGTAGCAATTAAAACAAAGAGAAGTATTATAAATAACCAACTACCAGCCCATTTTGTGAGCCAGTCTGCTGCTTTTTGTCCAAAGGTTCTTGGAATTTTAAAAACAGGGTGTAAAAGAGATGTAGGATTAAGCCCATTAAATTCATTAATTTTTTTCTTCATTTCTTTTATCTCTTTCTTTTTTATCATAATCTTAATAATTAAGCACAATATTTAAAAGTTTCTTTATCTAGATTATAAGATGGTTTTACAATATAAATTAAAAACAGGTGGAAGATGGGAGGATTATAAAGGAAAAGATAAGTTAAAAAAATCAGTAAGTAATTATTATTTTAGACTACTTAGTCATAATCGAAAAAAAATTTTAGTTAATAAATCTTCATATACAAAGGTTATGAAACGTTTTCATCAAATAGAATATTTTAAACATCATTAATAAAAAATGAGATGGCCAATTGGAAAACTTGAAAAATATAAGAAAAACCCCATTCTTAGTCCTTCCCGGAAAAATAAATTTGAGTCAGCTACTGTTTATAATGGAACAGCGATTAAAAAAAATGGATTAATTTATTTGTTCTATAGGGCAGAACAAAATTATTATAATGATTATATTTCTAGAATTTGTTTAGCAGTTAGTAAAGATGGTTATAAATTCACAAGATTTGAAAATAATCCGATTATTGTTCCTGAGAAAAAATATGAAAAAAGAGGTTGTGAAGACCCGCGAATTACAGAGATTGACGGCAAATATTTTATGACATACACAGCACATTCAGGAAGAAGAACCCATATTTGTTTAGCTGAATCTGAAAATTTGATTACTTGGAAAAAAAGAGGTATATTATTGAAAGAAGTTAAGTCAGGAGCTTTATTACCTAGAAAAATTAATGGAAAATATGTAATGTATTTTGGAGATGTGAATTTGTATATTGCATATTCGCGAAATTTAAAAGATTGGAAGATAAATGAAGAGCCAATTATGACTCCTCGTGGGGATAATTTTGATTTGCGTTTAGTAGAGATGGGTCCTTGCCCAATTTTTACAAAAAGAGGATTGTTTGTTATATACAATAGTTCAAATAATATTGAATATAATGTGGGTTATGTGATGTTTAGCAAAAATAATCCAGAAAAACTAATTGCAAGAACAAACAAACCAATTATGTCGGCAACAAAACACTGGGAAAATTATGGAAAAATAAATTATGTTGTTTTTGCAGAAGGTCTTGTTGAGCACGAAGGAAAATATTTGCTCTACTACGGCGGCGCAGATAAAAGTGTGGGCGTTGCTGTCGGAAAAAAGAATTATTAAAAAATTACAATTTAATCTTCAATTTTTTAACTCACTGATAAATTGTTTATTATTCTTAAAAAGAATTGTCTTAAATCCTAGTTTTTTGCGGGCTTAATATTCCCTTGTTGATTATCAATAAATGTAAAGGAATTTGTGAATAAACAAAGAGTAATTTTTTAAATCAAAGAATCTATTATTAATTATAGTTAAAAAAGATTTCCAAGTTTATGGGTAATAATTCTAATTTTTGCTATTGTTTGGTTAATCGATGAATTTAGTTACTTAAACACAAATATTAACTGGTTTCCTGTAATAATTATCATTTTTACTATTGGTGCAATTATTAATAGAATTATATATGAAAAATAAAATACATTAAAAAATAAAAAATAATTCTTAAAATAAGAGTTTTAGAGAAATCTAAAATCTTTCTCGTCTTTCAAAATTTCTTTTAGGTCTTTCTTCTTGTGGTCTAGCTTCAGAAACTTTAAGTTCTCGTCCTTCAACTTCTTTTCCATTCATTTCAGAAATTGCTTTTTTTGCAGCTTCTTCGTCTGAAATCGTTAAAAAACCAAAACCTTTTGATCGTCCTGAAAATCTATCTTTAATAAGAGTACTTTCTTCAGGATTAAAAGCTTCAAAAAGTTTTTTTAATCCTTCTTCATCAACACTAAAAGGCAAATTACCTACATAAATTTTCATTTTATCTTATACATTATCCTCCTTACACTAACTTAAATTTGAACTAATCCATCTAGAAATAGTTTCTAACTCCTAATACTTGAACAAATCTGCACAGCATCTTACATTTAACTAGCATAAATGTTGTTAAGAAAAAGAGTTTTTAAATGTATCGGAAAGATTCTATAAATCATCAAATAGTATAATTCTTTTATATCAGAAATTATATAATTTTCTAATTATATTCATAATTTCTTTTTTCATCTTCTAATAATTTTATTTAGTTTTTCCTGTACTTTATCAAAAAGGTCTTTGGAGATTAAAGGATTATGTTTGCCTTGAAGGATTTTTCCTGCAAACTTTACTTTTCCTAAATAAGTTTGATTTTTTAGAACTTTTTTAAGACCATTCACAGAAAGATTATATTTTTTTGCTAATTGAGTAAGGCTGGTGTCTGTATTAAGAAAAGTTTGATATATTTCTTGTATTATGTATGAATTTTCAGAGGGGGCTAATTGTTTATTTACAAATTTATATCCTAAAGGGGCTCTTGTAACTGGATTTCCTCCATCTTGGAATTTTGAGTTCATAGTAAATTTTGTTCTTTCGCCTACAACATTTCTTTCAAATTCTGCAAATGCTGAAACAATATGAAACATTAGCTTACCAGTAGCTGAAGTTGTTTCTATTTTATCTTGTAAAGAAATAAAATCAATTCCCCATTCTTTTAGTTTTTCAATTGTTGTTATTAAATCCATTAAAGATCTTGAAAATCTATCTAATTTGTAAATAAAAATTGCTTGAAATTTCCTAAGTTCTGCGGCTTGAAGCATTTCCATCATTGCTGGTCTATTTTTAATTGCTTTTGCTGATTTGCCTTCATCTTTATAAATTTTAAAAATTTCATAACCTTGAGATTTTGCATAGTTTTTTAGAGCTTGTTCCTGAGCTCTTAAAGAAATTCCATGCTGGACTTGATCTTGTGTAGAAACTCTAATATAAATTGCTGCAAACTTTTTATTTTTGGGCATTTTTTCTTTTTTATTTATTTTTTACAATTTTTTGTTTATTTAAACGTGAACTAAGGGTCTAACTTTGTTAGTTCACGTTTACTTAACGTGCCCTAAGTATATAAATTTTATGGTTTTTATGTGTAAAATTAAGATTTTAGAATTATTTTTCTCTTTTGCAGGAAGTTTTTAGTTTTGCTCAAAGGTTTTTTTGTGTTATTTTAGATTTTCTTGTGCTTTTTTTCTGGTTTATTGGCTTCTTCTTCAAAATTGTCTGTTTATCTCTTATGTTTAATAATCGTTATTATATTAACTCTTTTAAATTTTTTAAAAGCTTCTGAAGTTATTCCTTTTCTGCTTTTTGTGGTTGTAAAACCTTTTTTATTTTTCCTGTAAGATAAAAGATATTTGAGTTTTGATGATGACTTTTAGGATTATGGGGTGAGAATACAACCTTTTGATAGTTCTTTATTATTTATATCTATAAATTCAAAATATTTATTAGGTTTTCTCCTGTCATTTTAGATGTTTAATTGCAAACCTCTTATAGCTGTGTTCTTATCTCCTTGAAATTTTTTGGTATTGGTTCTTTAATTTTTCTTTCACACAAACTTTATTATATAGTTTATCAGTTAATTTTTTCAGAGAAGTATAAGTTTTATTATCTAAATAATTTTATTATCTGCTCAAGGTATTCTTGAATGAATAAACTTTTAATAAAATACTGCGTCTCTTTATCTTTATTTCTATAAAAATAGTTTTCAAGATTTTTACCTTCATTAAGAATATCTCTCATCTTTTTTTGTTTTTTCACAAACATTATAATTTTTTAAACTTTTTAAGGATTTTTACGTTTTTTTGTATATTTTTATATAATTTTTAATAATTTTATATTATTTTACACATGTTAGAAGTATTGGGTTTTGCTAAAAAGTTTTTGTATGTGTAAGTTTCTTATTGTATTATTTTGTCGTCGGTAAAGGAAATACTTGGCCTATTTTAGACAGCTGTCTAAAACAAATTTTATGTGTCTAAGGCTGTCTAGACGGCTGTCTAAGCACTTTTTTGGTCTTTGGACAGCCTTTTTTAGCTGTTTTTTTTGTGGTTTTTTGAAGTTTTTGATTGTTTTTTATTGGTTTTTGTTATTTTTTTATTTTATTTTATCGAAGAGATTTATCGTCGAGAGAAAGGGGTTTCGAAAGGTTTTTAAAGTATAGATGGGGAATTATAATATGTTTGGGTGGTTATTTAGTAAAAAGAAATTGGAAAAATTAGGTGAAGAGGTAAAAAATTCCTTTGAATCTGTAAAAAAAGATATTTCTAAAACTGGAAATTGGATAACTCACTTACATGAAAGGGGAATTAAAGTAGATTCTGAAATAAATTTTCTAAAAAAAGAATTGTCGTCGGTAAAGGAAGAAGTTGAAGAACTTAAAGATTTTGTTTCTATTTTTGGGAATCAGGTGTCTAGACAAGTATCTAAAAAATCTAGACAGCTGTCCAATGATTGGACAGGTGTTGGGGCTGTCCAGACAGCTGTCCAAAGGGGTGTCCAAGTACCTAATTTTAATGATTTTTTTAATTTTAGCATTGTTGAAAGGGCAATAATTTGGGTATTATTAAATTCAGATTTAAAATTAAGTTATGAAGATATATCTGCAATGCTTGGAAAAGAAAGATCAACAATTAGGAGTCATATAAACTCAATAAAACAAAAAAGTGTTGGATTACTTGCAGAAATAATAGAAAAAAATGGGAAAAAGAGAGTATTTATACCAGAAACTATAAAACAAAAATTATTAAAAAATACTAAAGTGAGACTTAAATTTAAGAAAAAAACAGGAAAAGAGAGTGAAAATAGTGGGCAAGTAATAAAAATAATGAAAAGTGAGAGAAAAAAGAGTAAAAAACCTAAAAAAGATAGTTAAGATTAGTAAAAGTGAGAGTTAAAGGCTGAGAATAAAAAGAAAAAATAAGGAAAATTTGATGTTTTTAGGCTTTTAGATAACTGAATTTAAAGAGAAAGAGCAAAAAAAAGAAAAGAGATAGTGATAATGCTAGTTATTCGGTATACATAAAAATAGATTATATTTCTCGTAATTTTAATAAAGTATTTAATGAAGTTATTGTTTTTAGATCTTCTGATATGTGCAATATAATTTTTTTATTACCTACTTTCTTTTTAATTATTGGAATTTTTTTCTTAATAAGACGCCCTATGTAGTCCCTAATTGAACTTTCTGAAAGCCCTAATTTTTTTGAGATGGTTTTATATGTGATTTCTTGTGATTCTTGCCCTTCTTGTTTTACTTCTTCTTCAAACTGATATAATGTTGAGAATACCAACATCTCTTGTTGAGTAAGCCTTTTAAATTTAAGGCGAATTCCTTTTTTTAAATTATCAAGTTCTTTAAGTATAATTTTGGGGGATTTTTCTTGTTTTTCTTGATTTTTCTGATTTTCTTGCATTTTTTCTTGATTTCCATAAGAAATAGGGGTGTGTCTGTTTGTCTGTTTGTCTGTTTGTCTGTTTGTTGGAACCCCTTGATTTCCATTGGAAATACCTAAATATGGTTCTTTTAAGGCTTTAAAAGACAGATTATCTGTCGAAGAATGTGTTGGTGTGTCGAAAATAGGTGTTGGTGTGTCGAAAATAGGTGTTGGTGTGTCGAAGTCTTGTTTTATTGTTTTTAGTTGTTTTCTGGATGTTTTTTGAGGTTTTTTAATTAAATTATATAAAATTTGAGTACAAATTTCATCAAGTTTTCCATTTATTTGGTTAATTTCTTGTTTTAATATTTTTAAATTATTATCTAAATTTTGTATGTCTTGTTTTATTTTAAAAAAAGCTTGCCTTATTTGATTATTGTTTTCTTGTTCCATGAAATCTAAAGGGGATTAATTTATTTAAAGATTTTTATGTTTTATTGGAATGATTTTATTAACATTTATTAAAAATTATTATTTAATTATTGGTAGTATAATTAGAGCTAATAAGTTCCTGTTGTTGATTATAGGCTTTATATGCTTTGTTACTTATTCTCCAACGAGTTCTTCGTTTATATTGAACACCTTTAGGATTTTGTTTTATTGAAATAACTAATTGTAGTTTATTCATTTCTTGAAGTAAATTTTTGATAAATTCTTCATCTCTTGCTATTTCTCTTGCAATCTCTGCTGTAAAGATTGATTGGGGTGATTTTGAATATAGTAATGCGAGAATTTGTTCATAAATTTTATTTCTTTTTTGTTGTGAAATTTTCATATTGTGCGCTCTAAGCATAATATATTATATGAAAAGATTAATAAGGTTTTGGTTTAGAAAATATTCTATCTAACATAATCTCTTGTGTTTTGGTTTTGTTGATCTGGATTAATCCTTGGCAAAGGGATATGTAATGGGATATTTAGGTCCTGTTCTAATTGAAGAGCTTTTAAACTACATCTATTAAGAATAAAATTGAATAAACGAAATCTAATTTGATCGTCGATTTTCTTTTTTTTCCAATTCTTTAAAATTTCTATGTTTTGTTTTTCTTCTAATAAGGTTGTAATCTCTCCTTTAAAAATAATTTCCGCAAATTTATCTGGATTATAATTTATTGTGTTAGTAAAAAAGAATTTTAAAGTTGGTTTCTCCCCAAATAATTCTATTTTCTCTTTTTCTATTGAATCAATTTGAATATTGGAATCGATTTTTAATTGTCCTTTAATCTCTTTAAATCTTTCAATATTTATTTTATTAAATTGAAAACCAACTATCTCCATTAATATAAAAAAGATGTTGTGTTTTTAAAGTTTATTATGTTTAGATATCTAATTTTTGTTAAAATATTATGAGTTATTTAGATTAAATTAAATCTTCTTCAGAAACAACAATAAAATCTCCTATTGCAATTATTGCATTGTAGGGTATTAGAAGTTCACCTTGATTAGTTTTCTCTATATTAAGATTTCGTGTATAGGGAGTAGTATCTTTGAGAACTAATTGAATTAATTCTCCAGATTTTGTTTCAAATATAATATCCTTTGCCACCCCCAGCCTTTTACCTTCTTTTGTAACTACTAATCTCCCAAAAAATTCTCTTAATGGTTTTTTATCAGCCATATTGATTTTAAATAGGAATGATATATAAAGTTTTCTATAATATAAAAAAGATTTTGAAAAGAGATTATAATAGTAAAATAAGGTATTTTGGTAAATTATAGTGGAAATTTAATAAGAAATGATAAATTTTCCTCACCCCTTAATTTCTCTTGGAAACATTTATAAATAAGATTTAAGATTTTTATTTATTATTTATTATTTATAAATATTTATATTATATATTATATATATTATATATCTTATTTGCCTTTTAACGACGGAGGGATTATTAATTTTTTCTATTTTTTCTTTCCATAGGAAACTATGGTGTCTCTTCAAAATTACGAAAAATCTTTTTATTCATATTTTGAAAGACATAAATATTTATATAAAAAACTTGTTTGAAAATTATGTATTTTAAGTTATTAGAAATTATTAAAAAGGGAGTTAAAAAATAGATTATTAAAAATCATTAAAAAAGTATTGAAAATTTAGAAAATTTGAAATAGTTAAATTAAAAAAGTGGTCTAAATTAATTAGCTGAAATATTAAATTAAGTTAGTTATATTAAAAATTGTTTAGTTTAAAATGGTTAAGTTAAATAAATTGTTTGATTCGTTTATTGGAAATAGTTTATTTAAAGATAAATTTGTTTTACAAGCAAATTATTCTCCTGAAACTATTCCCCATAGGGATGAACAAATAGAACAAATAGCAAGAATATTAGCCCCAGCACTTAGGGGTGAGAGGACTAGCAATCTTTTTTGTTATGGGAAAACAGGTACAGGAAAAACTCTTTCTGTTCAATATGTACGGAATATAATGTTAAAGCGGAAAGAATTGCTAGAAAAAAATGATTCAAAAAAAGAAACTAACAGGGAACATGAATTAAAAAATTTGAGAATAAAATATATTAATTGTAAATTAAAAAAAGTTGCTGATACTGAATATAGAATTCTTGCAGAACTTATTAGAAAATTGGGATCCAAAGTTCCTGTAACTGGGTTGCCTACAGATTATGTTTATTCTAAATTTATAGATACAATTGACGAGAAAAAACAATTTTTAATTTTGATTTTTGATGAAATTGACCAAACAGTAAAAAAAATGTCTGATAATCTTCTTTATAATTTGACAAGATTAAATTCAGAGTTAAGCAATGCCCAAATTTCTATTGTGGGAATAAGTAATGATTTAACTTTTTTAGATAATATTGATCCACGAGTTAGAAGTTCTCTTGGTGAGGAAGAAGTTGTTTTTCCACCTTATAATGCTTTACAACTTCAAAACATTTTAAAAAATAGGGCATCAAAGGCGTTTAAAAAAGGGGTTATAAGTGATGGTGTAATTTCAAAATGTGCTGCTTTTGCTGCAAGAGAACATGGTGATGCACGCCGAGCCCTCGATCTTTTAAGAGTTTCAGGAGAATTAGCAGAAAGACAACAAGATAAAAAAATACAATTAAAACACATAGATTTTGCAAATGATAAAATAGAAAGGGACAAAATTTTAGATATTATAGAAACAGAACCAAAACAATTTCAATTTGTTTTACTTGCAATAATTAAATTAAATGAATTAAAAAAAAGAAATAAAGAAGGGATTGAAATTTTTACAGGAGAAATTTACACTACCTATCAGAATCTTTGCCAAAGAACAGGAACAGATGTTTTAACACCGCGAAGAGTTTCTGATATTTTAGCTGAATTCGATATGCTTGGGTTAATCAATGCAAGGGTAATTTCTAAAGGAAGACAGGGGCGAACAAGGGCAATAAGGCTTGCAATTCCTATCCATCTTTTAGATAAATCAAAAAAAATTTTATATGAATCTTTAAATCTATGAGTTAAAAAGAAAATTTATATTGGGGAGACTTAAGAGGTTTAAAAAAATTTAAAAGAGGCTATAATAAATGTTAAAGAAGGAAATTTTGAATTTTTGTGTGAAAAAAGGATTGCTTTTAGATAAAGAGGTACTTGGAGTTATAGAAAAATTGGATAATTTAGATCTGGCTGAGACTATTCTTAAGAGAATTGAAAATGAGTGTAAAGAAAAGATTATAACAAAATCTTTTTTAACTAAAAACATAATAAAAGTAAAATCAATTTTAGAAGATAGTGCTGGAGGAAAAGAGGATATTGAGAAATTTTTTATAAATCTTGGGTTGAGTATTGAAATTACTAAACAAAAAATTGCACCTATTCAAGAAATAGAAAAAGAAATAAAGCTTAAAGAATTTGAAAATTTTAAAATTTTAACTTCTTATCAGATTCCTTCTAAAAAACTTTGTGTGCAGGATTTTATAAAATACTTTCGAGGAAGGTTTGACTTTTTAAAAAAAATTTTACAAGAAAAATCAGAATTACAGAATCTTGTATCAATAAATAAATTAGCAGGAAGTAGACAAGGGATTTCTATTATTGGGCTTGTTTCAAACAAAAGAATAACTAAAAACAAAAATATTTTCCTTGAAATAGAGGATATGACTGGCAAAATAAATGTGATTGTAAATCAAAATAAACCCGAAATTTTTGAGAAAGCAAAAGGGTTATTATTAGACGATACAATTGGTGTGCGGGCTTCAGGGTCAAGAGACATTCTTTTTGCAAATGATATAGTTTACCCAGATTGTTTTTTAAGTTTAAAGAAAAAATCAAGAATTGATGAGGCTGCAGCATTTACTTCTGATTTTCATATAGGGAGTAATAGGTTTTTGGAGGAAAATTTAATGAAATTTATTAAATGGTTAAGTGGAAAACACGGCGATAAAAGACAAAGACAGGAGGCATTGAAAATAAAATATCTTTTTGTTACTGGGGATTCTGTTGATGGTGTGGGGATTTTTCCTGCACAAGAAAATTTTTTGAATATTAAGGATATATGTAAACAATATGAGAAATTAGCAGAGATTCTTAGCATGGTTAGGAAGGATATTCAGATTTTTTTATGTCCTGGTCAGCATGATGGAGTAAGAGTTACAGAACCTCAACCAGTTATTGGAAAAGATTTTGCTGAACCATTATATAATTTAAAAAATTTGCATTTAGTTTCAAATCCTGCATTTATTGAAATTGGTCAAGGAAGAAATTCTGAAGAAAAATTCAAAATTTTGATGTATCATGGTGCTAGTATGCATAGTTTTGTTAATGAGATTGAAGAATTGCGGTTATCTAAGGCTAATGATTTTCCTACTAAAATTGTAAAACATCTTTTAAAGAGGAGACATCTTTCTCCAATGCATTCAACAGCAAATTATGTTCCTTTTGAAAAAGATCCATTATTAATTAGAGAAGTTCCAGATATAATTGCAACAGGGGATCTTCATAGACCCGATGTAGATGTTTATAATAATGTTCTTATGATTGCTTCATCATGCTGGCAGTCAATAACTCCCTTTGAAGAAAAAGTTGGAAATAATCCAGATCCCTGTAAAGTTCCTATTTTTAATTTAAAAACTCGCGAAATAAAAATTATGGACTTTAGTTGAGTTAAAAATTCATAATAAAAAGAAGAGAAAAATAAAATGATAGAATTATATCTAGGGCATCCGTTTGATATGAGAAGACAAGTTAGGAAATGGGAGATTTCTATAGAAAAGAAAATCAATATTTCTTTAATTAACCCGTTCTATGACCCTCCTCGTGAGGATATTATAAAATTTGATAGAGGAGAAATTGAGAGATATGTTAATCTAGATTATAATGAAATAGTAGAAAGTGATCTAGATAAAATAAAAAAATCTTCTGGAGGAGTTTATATTTTGGGAAATTTTAATAAAATCGTTACTGTTGGAACTCTTCAAGAAATGGTTTATGCAAAACTTTTTAAAAAATTAGTTTATAGTCTTGTTTTAAATAATCATACTAATCACCCATGGATAAAATACCATTCAACTCAAATTTTTAATTCATGGAAAACTCTTGAACAATTTTTAATCAATAAATTTGGTTTAAAAGACTCAAAAAATGCAAATTGAAAAATATTTTAAAGAAATTGAAACAAAAGTTAGAACTGTTTATAGTGTAGCTGAAGAAGCTAGAAGTAAGGGGCTTGATCCAAAATCAAATGTAGAAATTCCTCTTGCTGTTTCTCTTGCTGAAAGAGCACTTGCATTAATTTCTGTTAAATATCCCCAAATAAAAGATAAACGAATTGTAAATAGGATTTTACAATTAGAAAAAAAATATGGGAAATTAGATCCTGCTGTTTGTCTTATAATTGCAGAAGAAGTTGCAAAAGAAAAATTTTGTAAATTTAAAAATTTACAGGAAGCAATTGATGCAGGAATAAGGCTCGCTTTTGCATATTATACTCTCGGAGTTGTTGTGCCTCCTCTTGAAGGATTTACACATTATGAACTTAAAAAAACTATGGAAGGGAAAGACTATTTTTGTGTTTATTTTTCTGGTCCTATAAGAGCTGCAGGAACAACTGCTGGAGCTTTTATCTTGGTTGTTATTGATTATTTAAGATATAAATTTGGTTATGCTAAATATGACCCAACAGATATTGAAATTAAAAGAGAAATAATGGAGGTATATGATTATCATGAAAGAATTACTAATTTGCAGTATTTAGCTTCAGAACAGGAATTAGAATTTTTATTAAAACATCTGCCGATTCAAATTGATGGATTCGCTTCTGAAGTAAGAGAAGTAAGTAATTATAAAGATTTGCCGAGGATAGAAACTAATTTTATTAGAAATGGCATGTGTTTGGTTTTGAGTGAATCTCTTGCTCAAAAAGCTCCAAAAGTTTTGAGGTTTATTGAAAAATTAAAGAAACAAGGATTTGAATTTCCTGATTGGGATTTTTTAAAAGAATATGTTTCTTTAAAGAAAAAATGGGATGAACAAAAGAAAAAAGAAGATTCTACTGCAACTTATATTAAAGACTTAGTTGCTGGCAGACCTGTTTTTGGACATCCCTCTATGAGTGGAAGTTTTAGATTAAGATATGGCAGAACGAGGACGAATGGTTTTTCTGCAATGTCTATTCATCCAGCAACAATGATTATAACAAATGGTTTTATTGCAAACGGTACTCAACTTAAAATAGAAAAACCTACAAAAGGCTGTGCTGTTTCTTGCTGTGATTCAATTGACGGACCGATTGTAAAATTAAATAATGGTAATGTTTTAAAATTAAATGATACTGATAAAGCAAATCAATTATACAAAGATGTTAAAGAAATTATTTATCTTGGAGATATTTTAATACCTTATGCTGATTTTTTAAATAGAAACCAGCATTTAGAACCTCAGGCGTATATTGAACAATATTGGTATCAGCATTTGAAAACCTCTGCTCAGGAAAAAAATATTGAAATCCCAATTAGTAAAAAAGAAATTTACGATGTTGGTTTTGAGAAAGCAATTAAATTAAGTAAAAAGTTTGAAATTCCTTTACATCCTGATTATATTTATTATTGGACCCAAATTTCTTATGAAGATTTTCTCGCATTAATTGATTGGTTGAGTCATTCTAGAATTGATAAAAAACTTATTTTTCCATTTAATAAAACAGAACAAGAACGATTTGCTAAAGGAAAAAGAGCATTGGAACTACTTGGTGTAGAACATGAAGTCGTTATTGAAAATGTTGTGTTAAATGAAGAAAATAGCAAAGCATTTTTGTGCAATTTGGGATTTGATTTTAATTTAGAATATAAAAAATCCTATTTTCTTGAACAAGATGTTGGTGAAATAGAAAAGTTATTAAAAAAAAGAAATAATGCTGGAAAAGTTTTAGAAATTATTAATGATTTATGTGATTTTGAAATTAAAGATAAAGCAGGAACCTTTATTGGTGCGAGAATGGGCAGGCCTGAAAAAGCTAAGTTAAGAAAATTAACTGGTAGCCCAAATGTTTTGTTTCCTGTTGGTGAAGAGGGAGGGAGATTTAGAAGTGTAAATGCTGCTATAGAAGTTGGAACTGTGAAAGCAGATTTTCCAATTTATTTTTGTGATGTTTGTAAAAAAGAAACAATCTATTTTATTTGCGAAACTTGTGGTAGTGAATGTAGAAGAATGAATTTTTGTTCTGAATGCCACCAGACTTTTTCTACAGAAACCTGTCCACATCATGCAAAAGCAAAGAAATTTTCAAATAGAAGAATAGATATTAAACATTATGCAGATACTGCAATTAAAAATTTGAATATTTCTGGTTTAGAGATTCCAGAACTTGTTAAAGGTGTTAGAGGGACTAGTTCTAAAGACCATGTACCTGAAAATTTGAGCAAAGGTTTTTTAAGAGCTTTTTTTGATTTAAATGTAAATAAAGATGGGACAATTAGATATGATGCTACAGAATTGCCAATAACTCATTTTAAAGCAATTGAAATTGGAACAAGCATCGAAAAATTAAAAGAACTTGGATATACAAAAGATATTGAAGGGAAAGAATTAAAAACTGAAAATCAGATTTTAGAACTTTTACCCCACGATATTTTATTTCCTGCTTGCCCTGTTGCTTTGGATGAAGGGGCTGATAGTGTATTTATAAGAATTTGTAATTTTGTTGACGAGCTTTTAATAAAATATTATAATCTAAGACCGTTCTATAATGTTAAAAAAAAGGAAGATTTAATAGGCCATTTAGTTGTTTGCATGGCGCCCCATAATGCTGCTGGAGTTATTGGAAGGATAATTGGATTTAGCAAAGTTCAGGCTATGTTTGCTTCTCCCTTTATGCATGCTGGTATGCGGCGTGACTGTGATGGAGATGAAGCAGCATTTATACTTTTATTGGATTGTTTAATAAATTTTTCAAGAGAATATTTGCCGGGCCATAGGGGAGCAACCCAAGATGCCCCATTAGTTTTAAATATGAAATTAAATCCCGGAGAAGTTGATGATCAGATTTTTGATTTTGATGTTTTTAAAGAATTACCTTTGGAATTTTATGAATCTACTGAAAAAAGAGAACATTCTGCAACCTTTAGTGATAAATTAGATTTAATTGGTCATAGAGTATCTAAAAGTCTTCCAGCTTTTAAAAATTTATATTATGAATATGAAACAAGCAACATAAATGCTGGAGTTTTGTGCTCTTCTTATAAAATCCTTCCTACAATGCAGGAAAAAGTTCAGAGACAAATGGAACTTGTTGAAAAAATCAGAGCAGTTTATACAGCAGATGTTGCGCGCCTAATTATAGAGAGACATTTTATTAGAGATATAAGAGGAAATTTAAGAAAGTTTTCTATGCAGCAATTTAGATGTAGTAAATGTAATACAAAATACAGGAGGCCGCCTCTTGAAGGACGATGCAGTATTTGTGGAGGAAATATAATTTTTACAATTTCAGAAGGAAGTATTATAAAATATCTTAAACCAGCTTTAGAATTAGCAGCAAAATATGAAGTTTCTCCTTATTTAATTCAGAGTCTTGATCTTGCTAAAAAATATGTAGAAAGTATTTTTGGCAAAGAAAAAGAACAGCAAGAAGAATTAAAGAGGTGGTTTTGAAGGTGTTGTGGTTATTTTTTAGGGCTTTAGAGATCTATAAGAATTCACCAAATTTGTTAATAGTTAATAATATAAAATCAGTAAAATATGGGCTAAGATTTTAGAGGGGCTTGACCGATTTAATTATTAGTTTATTTAATTAATAAGAGAGTAGAGCGAGAGAGTATTCTACAAACCAATTAATCTAATTAAATAATAACTTGCCCCAGAACTTGCTAAGCCAAAGAGAATTCCTAAAATTATTTTCTTTGTCTCATATTTTAAATAAATAAGAGAACCCAAAATTAAGAGCAGTAATACAGATGCGAAAATTGTGTAGATTTTTTGGTAATAAAATAAACTTGTGAAAATAACTAAAATAATTGCTCTTGCTAAATGAAGTTGTGGGGAGAGAGATTTAGAAATTAAGAAAAATAAGAATAATATAAAACCAGCGAGCAGAATTTGATAAGTGAAATTCATGTACTGGCCGAGACTTGAGCGGGCTGCAACAATAATAAACATTGGTATGCTTCCAAGTGCAAGTGTGTCGCGTGCAAATTCTTTTTTCCAATTTTTGAAATCCATTATTTTTATTATAAGAAAAAAGGATTTGTAGCTTAAGAAGTTTACTAATTAACATTTATATAAATATAATCCAAAGTTTATTTAATT
>JAFCDK010000046.1 GCA_017609745.1 Candidatus Pacearchaeota archaeon | reverse complement strand
CAGTTTAAAGATAGATTAGTATTACATCTTGCAGATGATATTTTTGATTTAATTTCGTGTATTAGACCACATTTACATGGTAAAAAAATATGTAAACAAATTGATAAGATGCAAGAAATAAGAAATTATCAATTAAAAACATATTACCAAAAAAGTAATAAAAGAGGAAAACATCTAAAAAAATTAGTTAAACAAATGAAGAGGTTAAATAAATGATGGGAGGTTCAAAAAACGAAGTTATAAAAGGGATACTTAAGTTTTTAGGGTTGCAAAGAAAACTTAATAAGATAATTGATAAAAGATTAAAATTACTTGAAAAAAATGGTCGAAGAAAATAAATATGCACACATTCAAGCAGCAATTAACTTCGCTGATTTAATTAGAACTACGTTAGGACCAAGAGGTATGAATAAAGCCGTAGTAAAAGGAGAAAATGCAATATTTACTAATGATGGTGCTACTATTATAAGTAGTATTAACGCAAGTGATCCAATAATTAATCTATTTAAAGGGTTAGCAAATTCTCAAGAACAGGCAATAGGAGATGGAACAACTACTGCAGTAATTCTTTCTGGACAATTATTAAGTAACGCACTTCAACTACTTAACAAAGGGATTCACCCAACTACAATAATAAACGGTTATTCTCTTGCTAAAGTAGAAGCAATGAGATATTTAGAAAAGCACGCTGAAAAAGGTGAAAAACAAAAAATAATAAAAACAGCTTTTGGAAGTAAGGTGTCTTCTGATATTATAACACACTTAACTTCTTTAATTATGAAAGTAAAAGATTATGAAGAACTAAAAACTTATAAAATAGAAAATTCTAATCCATTACATTCAAAGATTTTTAAAGGACATATTTTTGAAGGATTTACTATTTCTGATAGAACTCCAAAAACTATTGAAGGGAAAATTGCTTTTTTAGATTATCGAACTAATGTAGATGCTGCTGATTTTAAAATTTCTCAAGTAGAGGAACTCAAAAATATTAATGAATATGATAGAACATATAAAAGAAATATTGTAGATAAATTAGTGGAAGCTAAAGTAGGATTACTTCTTTATACAGATACAAATCCAGAATTTGAAGCCTATCTTAAGGAAAAAGGTATTACTGGAATAGTTGTATACAAACGAGAAGAAGTAGATGGAATTTTAGCTGCGCTTAATCTTCAAGCTACATCTGACCCAAATAATATATTTGTAAAAGAAGGAAAAGTAGAATATAAAAAACCTAAACAAGTTTTAGTTCATGGAGATACTGAAACATTAGTCTTAAACGGGCCTACTTCTCAAGTGCTTGATGAAATTGAAAGAGCAGTTCATGATGTAGTGAGTCTTTTCAAACACGATACTCAAATAGTAATTGGCGCGGGTGCAATAGAAATTGAATTAGCTAAACAAATAAACCACTTTGCTAAGACTGTGGGAGGAAAAGAACAACTTGCCATAGAAAAATATGCAGAAAGTCTTGAATCTATCCCATTAATTTTAGCAGAAAATTGTGGGCATGACGCAATTCAAGTTTTAACAGTTCTAAAAACAATGCATGAACAAAATCCAGATATGGGAGTAGATATTGTAAAGGGTGTTTCTGACGCACGAGAAAGAGGAATCCTTGACCCAGTTCTTGTTAAAATCCATGCAATTAATTCTGCAACCAATGTAGCAAATTTAATTCTCAAAACAGATAAATTACTTATTGGAGAAAATGCCCCCAACAAAAGCGAATAACCCAGATGAGCAACTTAAAAAGGAAAAAGCTAAATTTGCTGCTAAAGAAAGAAAAAGAAGTGAGGAGCATGTTTCAAAAGAACAAGCTTTAATAAATCTTGGAGAAAAACCAGGACAAACAAAATTATTCAAATGAAATTAAATAAAGGATATGGACATGGATTAGGATTTGTATTTAGATGCAGATTTTTCACTTTAATAGTTCATTTCCATAAAAAGAAAGATTGGAAAAGGCATAAATGAAAGTCCTCATAACTGGCATATCTGGATTTGCTGGCTCTCATTTAGCAGAATATGCTTTATCAAAAGAGGCAGAAGTTCATGGAACTACCAGATGGCGAAGCAAATTAGAAAATTTACAAGAAATTAAAGATGTAATCACATTACATGAATGTGACATAAATGATTCTTTTGCATTTAGAGATATTATTAAAAAAGTAAAACCAGATTATATATTTCACTTAGCTGCTCAATCTTTTGTTAAAGCGAGTTGGACAGAGCCTTATCAAACATTACATACTAACATCATAGGGGAATTAAATTTATTTGAAGCTGTGAGGAGTATTTCTAACTACAAGCCAAGAATTCTAATTGCAGGTTCAAGTGAGGAGTATGGGCATACTGATGTAGAACTGACCGAAGATTCCCCTCTACGCCCACTGTCACCCTATGGCGTGAGCAAGGTAGCCCAAGATCTCTTAGGATTTCAATATTTCAAGTCTTATGGAATGCATATTATACGAACTCGTGGATTTAATCATACTGGTCCAAGACGGGGAGAAGTCTTTGTTTGTTCTACTTTTGCGAAGCAAATTGCAGAAATAGAAAAAGATAAAAGTAAATTACCAATAATTAAAGTAGGAAACCTTGATGCAGAAAGAGATTTCACTGATGTTAGAGATATGGTAAAAGGATATTGGTTAGCATTAGAAAAAGGAGAACCCGGTGAAGTTTATAACATTTGTTCAGGTAAATCTATCCCTATAAAAAATATTCTAAGAAAATTATTGAGTTTAAGCAAACGAGAGATAAAAATAAGAAATGATCCAGAAAGAATGCGTCCTTCTGATTTAAAAGTTTTAGTTGGAAACAACACAAAATTTACTGAAAAGACTGGCTGGAAACCCAGTATAAATATTGACCAAACATTAGAAGACCTCTTAAATTACTGGAGGGAAAAATGAAGTTTTCAGATGAAGTTGCTAAAAGATTAAAAGAAGAAGTAGATATAGTTTTTGGGATAACTGGTGGAGCAGTTGTAAACCTTTTTGATTCAATTCATAAGTTTGGACCAAATTTGATTAATATGCATCATGAACAAGCTTGTGCAATGGCTGCTGACGCTTATGCCAGATTAAAAGGATTTGGAGTTTGTATTGGAACATCCGGCCCAGGAGCCACTAATTTAGTGACTGGAACTTGTTGTTCATGGTTTGACTCTATTCCAGTTTTAACTATTGCAGGACAAGTGCCTACTTCTCATTTAAAATATATTGCAGGGGATGTAAGACAAAACGGTTTTCAAGAAACCGATACAATAGAACTTTTTAGTTCAATTACAAAATATGTTAAAAGATTATTATTACTTCAAGATTTAGAAGATTCAATAAAAATAGCAAAGGAGGATAGAAAAGGGCCAACCTTTTTAGAATTTTGTGATGACATCCAAAGAAGAACTTATTAAATTAATAAACAAATCAAAAAAACCAATTTTAATAGCTGGAAATGGATTTAGAAATAAAGAACTAATTGAGAGATTTAATATGCCAACCTTTTTGACATGGGGTGCAATGGATGTTCTTCCAGACGACCACCCACTTAATTTGAGAGATTTTGGAATTACAAGTAATAGAGCAAGTAATTTTATTCTAAAAGAAGCTGATTTGATTATTGCAGCTGGAACAAGATTAGATACACATGAAGTTAATGGAGATTGGAGAACAGGTAAATTAGTTAGTATAGATATTGAAATAAGTGAATTACATCCAGATGCTAATTTAAAAATTTGTGATGATGCAAATAAGGTTTTAAATTTTAGTTGTGATGGTTGGAAATCTTGGTTAAAGAAATGTAAAAAAGTTAAATCTTGGTATAAAAATAATACATTTCCATATTTGTTTATTGAAACATTATCAAACTATGCAAAAGAAGATGCAGTAATAATTACTGATGCTGGACAGACTCTTACTTGGACAATGCAAAATTGGAAAGTAAAAAATGGGCAAAGATTATTTTCAGCATTTAATCATTCACCTATGGGATATGCAGTTCCTGCAAGTATTGGGGCTTCTTTTGCTAAACCATTTTCTCAACAAATTTGTATTACAGGGGATGGTGGATTTCAAATGAATCTTCAAGAATTACAAACAATTAGAGGTTATTCACTTCCAATTAAGATATTTGTATTAGATAATAATGGTTATGGTATGATAAAACAAACAATTTCTGATTGGCCAGATTTTTTAGATCAAGGTGTAGCTTGTGAACCTTATATGGAAAAATTTTTTTTTTTTTTTATATGTTTTGGATTTAAATATGTTGAAATACATAATATAAATGATTTTTGGAAGATTCCAATTGCGTTAGCAGAAACAGAACCAACAATTATTAGGGTAAAAGTTCCAGAATCAAAAATACAACCTAAATTAAAATTCGGAGATGAGATGACAGATTTGACTCCAAAAATAACTCAAGATGAAAAAGATAAAATTATCAAAGCGCTCAAATAGATTAATTGGCCAACAAATGTTTAGAATTAAATCTCAAACTAAAGAACCAGGACTTCTACATTTTGAGATTGGGGATTCTTGTTTTGAACCACCTAAAAAAGTTACAAAATCTTTAATCAAAGCAATTAAAAAGAAAAAGACACATTATACTGATCCTTTAGG
>JAFCDK010000007.1 GCA_017609745.1 Candidatus Pacearchaeota archaeon | reverse complement strand
AGATTTTTTGAAACAGGAATTTATAAAGGAATGCCGGCTGTTGTTCCATTTGATACTCGTGAAGGTTGGTATGTTGGTGTTAAGCAGACTCTTCCTGTTTTTGGTGGTGTAAAAAGTTATGAAGATTCTGGAAAAGCTGTAAGTTATTGGGTTTGCAATGTTATGAAAGATGGAATAGAACAGTTTGATATGCCTGATTTTGGAAATGATGAGTGCCTGCAATTTAATTCATTTACTGGACAAGACAAGGTTTTCCCTGGATTAGATGAAGTTAAATCTCGTCAAGTAATTCAAGATGCAGAAAAAGCTTTAAGAAAAGCTGCAAGCCAATATAGAGCAGGGGTTAAAAATATAAAAATACCTGGGGTGAGCGAGGCTTTAAGAGTTGGGCCTCCTGCTGCAAATGTGCCAGATGTTCAGTGCCAGGACTTTATGTCTCCTTTTGAATGTAATATATTATTTAATGTTTGCGACCCTGTAATCTGCCCTAGTTCAAGATGTAATTTAGGAGGAACTTATAATGTTCCAGATGTAATTCAGACAGGAATAGTTGGAGGAATGTTTTTATGTTTGCCAAATATTAAAGAAAAAATATGGGTTCCTGTTTGTTTAAGTGGCATACATGCTGGAATTGATTCTTATGTTTCAATATTAAAAGCATCGAGAGATTGTTTACAGGAAAGTTTAGAAACAGGAAGAAATATTGGAATTTGTGATGAAATTAAAAGTATTTATATGTGTGAATTTTTCTGGAGGCAGATTGCTCCTATAGCAAATATAATGATTCCTAAAGCTATTGAATTTGCTATGGGCCAGGGTGCGCGGGGTGGTGGGGAGTATTTGACTGTTATGGATGCATGGCAGCAGACAAGTGATTCAATTGATTTCTTTACACAAGAATATGCAGTTAATTCAATGAAAGCATTTAGAATAAGATCTACAGAAGAAATTGGCACTACTGTTTGCAAATCATTTATTTCAGCAAGATATCCAAATGCATTTGAATCTTTAATAGAACCAGATTCTCCTGTTCAGTTTAATGCATGGTTTTCAGAAATACCTTTTTCAGATGCAACTGTTCCTGCAACTTCTCAATATAAAATTTATTATCATATATATGCTGGAAATGACCAGGGAGTTCATTATAATGTTTATTTGAAAAATCCTCCTGCAACTTCTTATTATCAATCAACTCCAAGATTAATAGTTGATACAGGTTATATTCCTCTTGGACAATTTTTAGATTTAACTGTAGATAGAACCGCTCCTGCAGGTTATAAAGAATTATGTGTAATGATAAATGCTCAAGAACACTGCGGGTTTAAACAAGTTACAACTTCATTTGCATTTAATTATGCAAGAGATAGTTTTGTTTCAAAAGAAGCAAAAAGAAGAGATATTAAAACTGCAAAAGATTGTGTTTCTGGAAAGTCTTTAGGAAATTCAAATTTAGCTTCATTTGTGCAGCCAAATTTACAAGAAGGTGTTAATGAATTCTTAAATCCAGAAATTTATAATAGAGGAATTATAAGAGTTTGTTCAACTGAAAATCCAGGAAATGCAACAGATCCAGCAAGATGGGAAAGAGTTGGAGATTGTGATAATAAAAGAATTGGTTGTTGGCTTGATACACAATCTGTAAAAGAAGCAATAACAGATGCTAATCAAGGAGTGTTGGAGGATACTTTGGCTGTAGTTGAAGGAAAGAGCCAGAAGGAAATGTAGTAAATGACTATTTAGATAAAGAAAAAGGATTTATGCTTAATTCAAATAGAGTTAGATTATTAATGAAGAAAGCTGAGATTTATGGTAAAATTGCTTTGAATATTTTTGATAAGAAAAAAGTTGAGGAAGCAGGAGGTGATGAAAAAATCTGTGTAAATATTGATAATCAAAGAGATTGTAGTTCAGCTAATAATTGTTATTGGTATGAAGACAATTTTGATGTTATTAGTGTTAGTTGTAGGGATTGTTTTGAATTAAGAGGGCCTGTTTATGGTATTGAGGGTTTTGGAGAAAAACAATGTATTTCTTTTTGTGAAGGTTGTAAACAACAATGTGGTTGGGGGGGTGATAAAGAAGAAAAATGTGTGGTTGAGGGAAGAGAGGGGGGAGGGGGAGAAATATCCTATGAATCTGTTATTTGGCCTAAAAAGTCTGAAGAATATGAAAGCAATGTTGTAAATATTGCTGACAGAAATAAATTTGATCCTGATTTTATTGCCTCAATTATACAACAAGAAAGTAGTTGGAATCCAGAAGCAATTAATAAAGATTCAATTGGTTTAATGCAGGTTTCTAAAAAAGCAATTGAAGATATGAAAAAAAAAGAAAGACCCTGTTATACTGGGTGTAATTCTTATCTTGAAGATATAAATTATAATAATGTTGCTGAACTTGAAAATTATTTAAAAAATCCTACAAAGAATATTAAAGCTGGTTGTTGTTATCTTGCTTGTTTGAGAGATGAATATAATATTGAGGAAGAAGAGATGTTGCTTGTTGCTTATAATTGGGGGGTTGGGAATATTAGAAAGAATTGTATGGAAAAAGAAGGATATATGTATTATAATGCTTGTGTAACTCAAGGAAAAATTCCTGCTGATGTTCAAGATTATGTTAATAGAATTATGAGCAGATTAAGGCAAGAGAAAGATAGAATAAAAGAAGGATTTTATGAAGAAGAAACAGTTTATGAAGTAGAAATTGGTCTTGATGAAGATGCGCCATAGGTATTTTTCTTTGAAGATGAGAGTTATAGAAAAAATTTATATTATCATTTTAATGATGAGAAGAATAGTTGGGAAGTAAGTATTGGGGGGCGAGAAACTTCAAAAGATTTTCCATGGCTTGGAGTAAATGATAGACAATTTACAATATCTAAGAGTATTAGTAATTCTGATCAAGCATGGATTGTTAATAATCTAATGAATAAAAATTTTGTAGAAGGAGTTAGGGCATTAGGACGTAGAACTATTAGTTCTAAAAGAGATTTGTTTAATGCTGGATCTTTGAAATTTTTTCCTGGAAAATTAATTGTATATTGTGAAGATGATTTTAATGAATTTAAAGAATATAATCCAGAAGATTCTGTTTTAGAAAATTTTGAACTTTTATTAGGAGATATTAAGAGATTAGATTGTGGAGAAGAAAGAGCTGCTTCTGAGACTTCTACTGTAAGAGTGCCATTAGGTGAATAAGAGGAAGAATAAGATGGTGAAAAGATTGAGAAAGAAGGGGATTTTAAACTAAATAGGCCAACTCTTAAAATCTATTATCAAAACCAATATATTAAACATTATTTGAAAAAAGCAGACACTGAAAATGATTATTTGATTTATCAAGAAAGAAGATTTTTGCCCATAGGCAAAATAGTTGGAACAATTACAAATGGAAAAATAGAGTTTGTTATTGATGAAGATGAAAAAGATAGATATATGAAAAAGCTTGAGCAAGATTATATATTTAATTATGAAAGTAAGAAATTTGTTCTGAAAGGAGATTAAAAACATAGCTTTTTAAATTGATGAAATTTAAGTTTTTTATGCGGAAGTGCCGGAGTGGTCAAACGGGTCAGGTTTAGGTCCTGATGGCTTAGTGCCTACAAAGGTTCGAATCCTTTCTTCCGCATTTTTATCTCTATTAATCTCTCCTAAAATCATTAATTATATTCATACTAATAATAATCAATCCCAGAATTTATACAATTTTGAGCTACGATAATCTGCCCCTGTTTTTACATTATCAGTTTCCCTCAGAATTAAAATCACTTAGCTTTCCCCTTAGCTTCTCTTTCTTTTATTTTGATTTTTTCTTCAAGATCTAGTTTTTCAAGAAGTTCTTTATATCTGTTTCTTATTGTGACTTCTGTTATTCCTGCAACGTCTGCAACTTCTCTTTGAGTTTTCTTTTCATCATTAAGAAGTGCTGCTACATACAATGCTGCAGCTGCAATTCCTGCTGGTCCTCTTCCTGATGTTAATTCAGCAATTTCCGCTCTTTTTAAAATTTTTAATGCTTCATTTTGTGTTTTTGGAGAAAGGTGAAGAATACTTGAAAATCTTGAGATATAATCTTTCGGAGAACTTGGCGTAACTTTAATATTTAATCTTCTGATTATAAAACGATATGTTCTTCCTATTTCTTTTCTTTCTACATCAGATGCTTGTGAAATTTCATCTAATGTTCTTGGTATATCGTAACTTCTGCATGCTGCATAAATACAAGCCGCTATAACAGATTCCATGCTCCTGCCACGCACAAGTCCTCGTTGAAGAACAAAATTATAAATTCTTGAAGATTCGTCTCTTACAACATTTGGTAAGTTTAAGAAAGATGCAACTTTTCTTAATTCAGCCATTGCAAGTCTAAGGTTTCTTTCAATAGATGTTGAAACCCTTTCCTGCCATTTTTTGAGTCTGAGAAATTTACGGGTTTGTTTTCCTTCTAATTTGTAAATATCCGAGATTTCCCCGACATTTGTTGTTAATCCTTTATCAAATTTTTGAATACTTAGTGGTGCTCCTCCACGCCCCTTTTT
Source organism: Candidatus Pacearchaeota archaeon (assembly GCA_017609745.1). GTDB lineage: Archaea > Nanobdellota > Nanobdellia > Pacearchaeales > GW2011-AR1 > JAFCDK01. The sequence goes on along the minus strand of JAFCDK010000007.1, from coordinate 25,564 downwards.
TTCTGATTTGTCAAATTTTCCAGCTTCATCATGGCCTGTATAAACCATTTTTTCTTCTACAATTAGACCACAATCATTACATATTACTTCTCCTTTTTGTTCATCGTATGTAAGATTTATACTATTACATTCAGGGCATCTTTTGATGTATGGCATTTTGTCAATCCTTATCTTTAGAATTTATCAATCGCAAGATTTAAAAATGTTTGGGTTATATAAAGGTTTTGGTTAAGGGGGTTTTGGATAGATTTTTAAATAATTATAAAATTTAAATATACTAAATTGTTTGTAGAAATTGAGGACGGATTAGAAAACAGGTTATTTGTGGGGTGGTGAAGAAAATTTTGGAGGGAGAAAAAGGAAAATTTATTTATCTTGCAATACTCAGAACAGTTTAAATTAATCAACTCTAACTCTTTTGACTTTTTACATAGAAATTACTTATTACATAAAGTCTGTGTGGCAATTAATCGTAAATATTTTTTCTATAACCTATCCTCAAAACAATAATTTTATTTTTAGAAATAACTACATCGACGATTGCTCGGTATTTCAAAATTCTTAATCTCCATAATTTATGCCCTTTTAATCTTTTTAAATATCTAAATGGATTTTCTTTTAAAGAATAAATTTTTCTTAAAATTATTTCAGAATCTTTTTTAGATATTTTTTTGAGAAATTTTTCAGCATTTTCTTCAATTTTAATTGAATACATTTTATCTAAGAGTTATTCCTAATTCTTTTGCAACCTGTTCAATAGGTTTTACTTTACCTCTTTTAACATTCTCCAAAGCTTCTTTAATATCTTCAATTTCCTCTTCACTAAGAGTGTCTTCTTCAGCCTCATCTAATAAATTATTTAATACAAAATCATAAGACTCTCTCTCGTGCCCTTTAAACATCTTTAATCTTTTAAGTGTATCAGAATTGACTTGTATAGTTGTTTTTTTCATATGTTATATAGTTGTTATAATTACTATATAAACCTTTTGGACTGCCAAAGCTTTGGTTTTTAATTTCACCCTTCAACCAACACAGCCTGCACACTACCTTCTTGGCTTGGCCTGTTTGTTATCTTTGCTTTGCCAAGTTCTGTTTCAATTATTGCACCTTTTATGAGAATATTTTGTCGGGCCCAGAATTTGTTTGCTGGTGTTTCAAGAACATTTTTTATTTTAATTTTTTTTGTTTTTCCTGTTTTTTTATCAAAAACATTTGCTTCATTTGCTTGAAGAAGAGTTATCTTTTCATTTCCTCCATGGGCTCTTATTTTCTTTTTCTTTGTTTCTCCTATTTTTATTGTTCGTTGCTGTCTAACTAACTCATATAATTTTTTCTTTTTCTGTTTTTTGTATTTTCCACCAGTTATTTTTCTTCCTTGTTTCATCTCTATAATTTCTGTAATTGTTAATTTAAATATCTTTTTGTTTGAAAATAAATCGTAGAAACACCAAAAATGTGAAATTTTTGTGGCTTTAGAATTTTTGATATAATTAAATTCCAAAACATTTAAAAACCTAATAAGTGAAGAATGATTATGGTTAATGGAATTGAAAGACCTTTGGATTTGCTTAATAATTCTAAAGGCAAGGAAATTTTGATTCAGTTGAAAAGTGGCAAACAATTTGTAGGAACTTTGTTAGCTTTTGATATTCATATAAATATAGTTCTTGATAATACTAAAGAAGTTGAAGAAGGGCATGTTAAAACAAATCTTGGATTGACTTTTTTAAGAGGGGACACAATCATCTTTGTTTCTCCAGCTTCAACATCTATGAAAAAAGAGAAAGAGGAGTGATTAGTTAATTATATTTTAACTGATAATATAAAAATCTAAATCTGTAAGGTTGGGTTCTATTATACTAATGTAATCTACGACGCTATTGTTAAGTTCTGTGTTTTATTGATTACTGATGAGTTTGGGTTCCCAGTTTATTGGTTTTGTTCTACAGACTATTAATTATTTTTTAATCAGAATTCTTCCTAAATTTCAATTTTATCTAAGTCTTTTGCAATCGTTGTGTTTTTGAAAACTTTTTTAGCTTGTTGTAAAACTTTTTCATCGTTTTTTTCAAATCTTTGGCTTAAGTGAATTAAAATTAATTTTTTTGATTTTGATTTTTTAGCTATATTTGCTGCCTGAGCTGATGTAAGATGTTTATATTTTGAAGCTAAATCTTTTTCAGCATTACTATAAGTTGATTCGCAGATTAATAGATCTGAATTTTTTGCAAGTTTGTAGGCATTTTTATTTTCTTTTGTATCAAGTATAATTGTTATTTTTTTACTTGCTTGTTTGTAAGTGAGTGAACTTGCTTTTATTGTTTTTCCTTTAATTTTTATATTTTTGCCTTGTGCAAGTTTTTTTAATAAAGGGCTTCTTGCTGGTAATTTTAATTTTTTTAATTTATTTTTATCTAATCTTAATTTTTGTTTTTCTATAAAACTATATGCTAATGTAGGAGTTCCGTGAAACATTTTTTCTGTTGTGATTTTGAATTTTGAAGTTTCTAAGATTATTCCTGGTGTTGTTATTTCTTTTATTTGAATTTTTATTTTTCCGACTTTGACAAACATTGACATTATTAATTTCATGAATTTTTTTGTTCCTTTAGGTCCATAGATATATAGAGTTTTATTGTATTTGCTTAATTTTAATGTTTGTAATATTCCTGGTATACCTAAAACATGGTCGCCATGCCAGTGTGTAATAAATATTCTTGTTATTTTACTTGGGTTAGTTCTTGCTTTTCTCATTTGCCTTTGTGCGCCTTCTCCAGCATCAAAAAGAATATTTTCATTGTCATAACTAAGTAAAATGCTCGTATGGTTTCTTTTTGCAGTAGGAATTGCCTGCCCTGTTCCTAAAAATGTTATTTTAGTTTTCATTTTTATTTATGAAAATTAAAGGGGAAGAGGGTTTAAATAGATTTTGAGAAGAATATGTTTTTTATGAGAGCTGAATTAATCATTATTAGGGAAGATGATAAAATTATTGAGTAGAATATTTTAAATCTTTTAAGAGGACATAATGATTTTAACAAAATTAAACGAATTATGATTACTTAAGAAATCATTTTAGTCTAGATAACCTTGATTGGATTAAAGGAAATTTTTTATTAGAAGTTGGAGAACATATTGGATAAGAACTATATTTAAGAAAAAGTGGTCAACTATTCTTTTTAGATATTGTTTTAATGTTTCTAGACTTTGGTTCTAAAAAACTATTGAAGGTGTATTTACCAAATATCTACAAGTGCTGAAGTTTAATTCAAAACTTTTATATACAGAATTCTTATCTTATTTTTATAAGGATCCGTAGCTCAGCGGATAGAGCACTAGCCTTCTAATAAGGTAAGCTTAAGAAGAAAGCTAGGGGTCGCAGGTTCGAATCCTGTCGGATCCATTTGTTGAACTTACTTAGGTCGGATCTATTTAGGATTTGAAAAAAGGATAATGAAAAACAAAAAAGAGGTTAACAAAGTAGCACTTGTTAAATGCAGAAACTATAACCAAAAACTTGTAGATAAGGCTGTGCAAAAGTGTTTTGAATTGCTTGATTTTGATAAAGAGATTAAGAGAGGCAAGCGAGTTTTGATTAAGCCAAATATTGTCGGCAGTTTTAAAACAAATCAACAAGCTATAACTACAAATCCTGCTGTTATTGAAGCTGTTTGCAAGATTTTAAAGAAAAAAAATTGCAGGATTTTTATTGGAGATTCTAGTTTCACACTTACTTCTAGTGCTTTAAAAGATTCTGGAATTGAAAAAATTGCTAAAAAATACGGCAAAGCTGTTGTTTTTGATGAAGAAAAATTAATTAAAATTAATGATAAAAAAGCAAAAATTTTGAAAACATTTAGAATTCCTAAAGTGATTAAGCAAGCTGATATTGTTATTAATATGCCTAAGCTTAAGACACATATTTTAACTAAATATACTGGCGCTATTAAAAATTTACTTGGGTGCATTCCTGGAGGTATGAAACAAAGGTTGCATAAAAAAGCCCCAAATGAAAAATCTTTTTCTAATTTGCTTGTTGATATTTATCAAAATATTAAACCAGAGATAAATATTATGGATAGTGTTTTGGGGATGGATGGCAAAGGCCCTACTTCTGGTAAACCTAAAAAAGCTGGTTATATTATAGCATCAAAAAGTTCTGTAAGTTTAGATGTTGTTGCAAGCAAGTTAATGGGTTATAAACCTAAGAAAATTTTAGTTATTCGTGAAGCTGTTAAAAGAAAACTTGGGAATTATAAATTTAAACTTGTTGGAGAAAAAAAGATTCCTAATTTGAAATTTAAAAAACCAAAAGTGTTTAAAGGAGTTCCTGGAATTTTGTTAAGAGAAAAACCAATTGTTGTTGATGAATATAAATGTGTTAGATGCGGCTTGTGTGCAAAAAAATGCCCAATGCATGCAATTAAACTAGACCCTTATCCTGTTATTGATAAAAATAAATGTATTAGATGTTTTTGCTGTATTGAAGTTTGCCCACACCATGCTTTGAGTTTGAGGGAGAAGAAGAAAGAAAAAATAAATTATAATTAAGCAGAGGGTGGGACTCGAACCCACGAATATCTGGTTTGCAACCAGAGGCAATAGCCACTATGCGACCTCTGCATATCAAAAATATAAGAATTCCTTATTTAAATCTTTTTACTTATTCAGCCTGCTTCTTCTTTTTATAAGCTTTTTCAACTGCAATTAGAATTACTGCTCCTACAATAATCAATATAAAAACATAAACAAATTTGCTTCTTTTTATATAATAAAATGTATCATCCTTGTTTTCTTTTCCAGGTTTAATTCCTCCTGTAAATGGAGCCCCTCCTTGTTCCATTTCTTCATCTAAAACTCCAACTACTCTTCCTGTTAGAGAGATATCATTTTGTGTAAATGTTGTTTTACCATCTGTTATTTTAACATTATAAGTTCCATCAGGAGCAATTAATCTAAAACTTATTTGTCCTCCAATTTCTAAATCTACTTTTTTTGGACTTACTGTATCTCCTATTATTATTTGAATTGTTTCACTGTATATTGTATTTCCTATGTTTTTTATTGTTAGTGTGTCTCCTTGTATTTCAAATTCTGCTTCTTCGTGTTCTTCAATACTAAAGAATTCTTCTGCTTTTATTCCTTGATAATTTGCTATTATTTTCCAATATCCTTCTATTTCATCATCTCCTAAATCTACTTCAATTAAATCTCCAGAAGTTACTGTTTTTTTAATTGTTTTCAGTTTTGCTGCATCTTGGATTATTATGTCTACATCATCAGTAAACAAATTATTATTATTGTCATATAAGACAACTTTGAAGGTTATTTTTTCTCCTGCAGCAAATGCTTCTTTTATTGTTGATATTTCAATTTTATTTTGTGCTAAAACAAAAGTAGATAAAACCGATAAAAATAAGATACAGATTAATATTATTATTCCTTTATTCATATTTATGTTAATTTTAGATGATATATAAAGATTTTGATTGTTTAGTAAATTTTAATAAACTATTTAAAAGATATTTTATTGTTTTTTATATGAAAAAGAGGATTGAATTTTATTTAGTGATTGCTATAATAGTCAGCCTGTTATTGATGATATTATATTTTGTTCCTTTTTATTTAACTGGATTTGCGATTTTTAGTCAGGAGAATCAATCTGATTTTGATGAAGGAACTTATGTGAATACTGAGTGGAATGGAAGTGCGGTTGTTTTAGTTGGAGAAAATTTAACAGGAAATTATATATCAAAGGTGTTTAATGCTGGTGCCGAGGCAACATGGAATAATATTTCTTGGAATTCTATTGAACCTAATTTAGAATCTTTTTTTTGTGTTGATGGGGGTGGGGAAATTTTTAAATCAATTAATGTGGGTGTTACTTGGGTTATGTCAAAAGAAAATTATGGAAGAACAGTATCTACTACTGATATGTTTGAAAATCAAGATTATTTATATATTTTAAGTGGAACCAATAAAGAAGTTTGGAGGTCTTCTGATGCTGGGAGTTCTTTTAGTGTTGTAAACGACACTTTTTCAACTAATAGTTTTTTAATTGGTGCTTCTGATAGCGAAGATAATCTTTATGTAGTTACTGGTCCAGGAGAAGTTTTCAAATCAACTAATAATGGTTCAACTTGGAATTTGCTTAGTGATTTTAATTCAGGGATCTATGATGCAAAAGGAATTGCAATAAATTCTTCTGATAATATTTATATTGTTGATGGAGCTGGAGATGTTTATTCTTCAACTGATTCTGGAACAACATGGACAAAAGTAAATGACGGATATGGTGGGACTACTGGAACAGATGGGATGGTTGTTGATAGTAATAATAATCTTTATATTTTATTAAATTCAGATGTTTATTCTTCAACTGATTCTGGAACAACATGGACAAAAATAAATGATGATTTTTCTCCTTATTCTAATGATGGTATGGAAATTAATATTGATGGTAATGATAATTTGTGGATAGCAGATGGAATTGGGAGAGTTTTTAAGTCAACTGATTCAGGTGTAAATTGGGTAGAAATTGGAGATTGTAATAATGCTGTAAGTAATAATCCAAAAGGTTTGACTAATTTTATTCAATCAACAAATTTAGATATTCAGGTAGAATCTTGTGATGATGATGCTTGTTTAGGGGAAAGTTGGATAGATATTGCAGATACTTCTCCTCAAGATTTGTCTTTAGATAATAATACTTATTTTCAATATCAAATTATTTTTTCAAGTGAAGATGCGAGTTTAACACCCCAATTACAAAGTATAGATATTGATTATGCTCTTCTTAATCAAGCACCAACAATAAATTTAGTTGAACCACAAAATATTCTCTACTTAACAAATGAATCTCTTAATTTAACTTATACAGTTAGTGACAGCGACGGAAATTTAGATTCTTGTTGGTATTGGTTAGATGATGGTGTAAATAATAGTTTAACTTGTGGTTTAAATATAACGTTTGATACAAGTGAAGGAAGCCATATACTTACAATTTATGCAAATGATAGTAATGGAGCAATTGTTAATGATTCTGCAAGTTTTAATATTGATGCAACTGGTGTTTTTATTTCGATTATAGAGCCGACTGGAACAAAAAATACCAGAACTGGACTTCTTTTAAATTATACAACTGTAGGAAATAATTTAACTTGCTGGTATAATCTTGAAACTTCTATTGGAGCAAGTATAATAGGAAATACAAGTCTTGCAAATTGTTCTAGTTCTAATTTTGATGTTTCAACAGATGGAGATTATGTTTTAAATCTCTATGTAAATAATACGATTGGTTCAAGTGATTCAGATAGTTCAAGTTTTTCTGTTGATACATCTACTGGCGGTGGCGGTGGAGGTGGGGGTGGTGGAACCACCATTATAACTCCTGAAGTTTTAATTAAATTAGAAATTGAGAGTATTTCAGATATAGTTTTAAAACCAGGAGAGATTAAGAAAAAAGAATTGTCTGTAAAAAATACTGGAACTAGTTTTTTAAATAATTGCAGATTTTCCAATTTTGGTGATTATTCTTCTTGGATATCTGGTGCAGATACAAAAAATTTGGCTGCTGGTGAAAATTCTAAATTTATTTTTGATGTGAAAGTTCCTGAAGATGTAGACCCAGGCATATATGGTTTATCTGTATCTATTGAATGTGATGAATTAACAAAAACTACTGATTTTAGTGTAGAAATTTTAGAAGAAAAACTTAATTTAAAATTAATAGAAGTTATTAGAGAAAGAGAAAATCAGCTTAAAATTTTATATTCTTTAGAAGAATTGTCTGGAATAGACCAAGAAGTAGAAATACAGTTTTTATTTTTTAATTTAGATGAAGAAAAAGTTGCTGAAATTATAGACACACAATTTATTTCAGCTAATTCAGAACAAGAATTTGAAACTTCTATGAATATTGCTTCTGATTTAGAAGGAGCTGTTAATTTACTTATTAATTTGAATTCAGAATCTTATTCTACATTAATGAGGGAGAATGTTGTAATAGGAAGCCCAGTTACTGGTTTTGCTATATTTAATAATCCAGAAGCAAAGGAAAATTTAATTATTGGGACTGTAGTTCTTTTATTCATAGTATTTGTTTTGTTAATGACTAAAAGAATTGTTAAACTGCGAAAAAAGGAGAGGAAAGTTAAACTAAAAAAGAGAAAATAATTTTATCCCTTACACCACAACATTTAAATATTAATGTGTAGTGCCTAATTTATGTATATTACAAAAAAGAAAATTAAAGACCATGATTATTATTATCTTAGACAAAGTGTTCGTGAGCATGGGAAGGTAAAGACCAAAAATATTGCTTATTTAGGCAAGGATTTGAAAGAGGCAAGGAAGAAGGCTAAAGAGATTATAAGAAATAATGAGAAAAAGAATAAGGAAAATGTTGTGTTTAAATCAAAACTTGAGCACAAGAAGATAAGTATTAATGAGCTGGCTGTTTTTTGTAAGAGAAAGAGCTTTGTTTATCCAAGTGCAGAGATTTATGGAGGTTATGCTGGTTTTTGGGATTTTGGACCTATTGGAGTAGAATTTAGAAATAATATTAAGCAGGGGTGGTGGAATTATCATGTTCAGAATAGAGAAGATATTGTTGGAATTGATGGTTCGATTATAACAAATCCAAAAGTTTGGGAAGCTTCTGGACATGTGCAAAGTTTTAGCGATGTGATTGCTAAATGTAAAAAATGCGGAAAATTTGTTAAAATAGATAAACATGAAATTAATAAAGGTGTGAAATGTTTTTGTGGAGGTGAACTTGATTTTGAAAATGCTAATGATTTTAATTTAATGTTTACAACAAAAGTTGGTCCAATTGGCCAAGTTGAAGATGATGATAAAAATTCTATTGTTTATCTTAGACCAGAAACAGCTCAGTTAATATTTGCTGATTTTAAATTAGTTCAAGAAAATGCGCGGCTTAAACTACCTTTTGGGATTGCACAAATTGGTAAAGTATTTAGAAATGAAATTGCTCCTAGAAATTTTTTATTTAGAAGTCGGGAATTTGAACAAATGGAAATTGAATATTTTATACAACCAAATAGCGAATGTAAATATAAAATTCCTGATATTAATGTTTTGATTTTTTCTTCGGATATGCAAAAGAAAAATAAAGAGGCAGAAAAAATGAAAATTAAAGACGCTTTATTTAAGAAAATTATAAAACATAAATGGCATGCTTATTGGTTGGCAGTAGAATTAAATTGGTTTGTGAGTTTGGGTTGTGATATTAATAATTTTAGATTGAGACAGCATCTTAAAGATGAACTTGCGCATTATTCAAGTGATTGTTGGGATATTGAATATAATTTTCCATTTGGATGGAAAGAGTTGCAAGGAATTGCAGATAGAGGAAATTTTGATTTAAGCCAACATGAAAAATTTTCAAACAAAGATTTAAAAATTTTTGACCAAAAAAGTGGAAAGAAAATTTTACCACATGTTATTGCAGAGCCTTCGTTAGGATTGGATAGAAGTTTTTTAGTTTTTTTATTTGATGCTTATTATTATGATAAGGCAAGAGGAAATATTGTTTTAAAATTGCATCCAAAACTTGCACCTATTAAAGCAGCGATTTTTCCAATAATAAAAAAGCCAGAATATGAAAAAATGACTTTAGAAATCTTTAAAGATTTAAGTAAAGAATTTAATGTTATTTATGATAAAAGTGGATCAATTGGTCGGCGTTATGCAAGGAATGATGAAATTGGAACACCATTTTGTATTACAATAGATGATAAATCTCCAAATCAGGAAGATGTAACAATTAGGTTTAGAGACACAACAGAGCAAATCAGAGTTAAAATAAAAGATTTAAAAGAAATTTTAAGAAAATTAATTTTGGAAGAAGAAAAATTTGAAAAAATTGGAAAAAAAGTTAGTACAAGAATTAAATAATTTGTTTTTTATTTTTCTCGACGGTAAATTTCTAATTAAAAAAATTTGATAATTTTTTTTTGCAAAACATTTAAAAACCAAAAAAACTTTATTTAATTAATAAAATAAATTAAAATAAAAAAGAGGAAAAATGGCAAAAAAACCAAAAACTCCGAAGCAATTTGCTGCGGCAATAAGAAAACTTAAAAGAGATATCAGAACATTAGAAAAAGCAAAAAAAGCAGCAGCTAAAAAGCCGAAGAAAAAAGCAGCAAAAACAAAGAAAAGAAAAGCTGCTAAGAAAAGATCAAAAAGAAGAAAGAAAAAGAGAAGATAAATCTTTTTTAAATTTCTATTTTTATTAGTTTTACTTAATTGTATTTTTTATATTTATTAGCATAAATTATTTAAACTATAAAAGAAAATTTATTTTATGACAAAAAAAAATAATAAACAAGATTGCATTTTTTGTAAGATAGCTAAAAAACAAACTCCAGTAAAAATTGTTTATGAAAATGATAATTTTTTGGCATTTCTTGATATGAACCAGAAAACTTCTGGGCATACATTAATTATTCCTAAAAAACATTTTATTAATATTATAGATTTGCCAGAAAGTTTAGGTAGTGAATTATTAGATGCCATTAAGCGTGTTGCAGAAATTAGATTAAAAGAAGGTGCTGAGGGATTTAATATTATGCAGAATAATGGAAAATTTGCAGGCCAGGTTATCATGCATGCTCATTTTCATTTGTTGCCTAGAAAAAAGGGTGATGGTCATGAGCATTATTCTATATGAAAAATGGCTCTGGGGAGAGTTAAACTCCCGACCTTCTGCTCATGAGACAGATGTTCTATCGCTGAACTACAGAGCCAATATTGTAATCAATTTTTCTTTTAAAAATTCTTCTATCTTCTTTTATTGTTTATATGTTAAATAGGATAACATATAAAAACTACTTTTTCTATTGTATGATATGGTAGTTACAGAAGCTTTAGGGGGTGCAGCACAAGTTATTTTACCAGAGGCATTAGCAAGCAAATTATCTCTTTTAATAACAATTTTTCAAGCACTTGGGGGATTGATTATACTTTATATTATTTTAATGATAATTAGAATGTTTTGGGTGAGAAAACAATCAAAAAAAATAAATCAGATATCTGAGAATATAGAAAAAATAAAAAAACATTTAAAAATAAAATAAGTTTTTATAATTGTTTAGTTCTTTATTCTGTATTTTTTTTAACAGCTGACTCTAATGTTGATGCAGCTGAAGAATTTTCTTCTTCTAAGAATCTACTATTATAAGCAAGTTTAAAGTATGCTTCAGTTCCAAGACTATATGGATTCCAGCTTCCATCTCTATCATAGGTCTCTTCTATGGTTTGTTCCATTTTGATTTTTCTCCTTTATTTATTTAGCAGAAATCTATATACTAATTTATTAATAGGACCTTCAAAAGATTGATGTTATAAAGTTAAGTTAGAAATCTTCAAAGATCCTGTATCATTAATATAAGATCTCTGAGATTTTTACAGCTACAACTGCTTTTTTGCTTTTCTTTGCATTAAAGTGGTTTGTAAACTGCAAATTCATATTATATTTAAGAACAAGGATTATATAAATTTTTTTGTTTTAACATAAAATAAAAAAAAAGAAAAAAACTTTTCTAAAAAAAGTTTATTAAAATTTTGGGTTTTATTCCTTTTTTAAAGTTATTTCAATTGTTGAGACATTCACTTTTTTACCTTCTTTGTTTTCAAATTCTTCACTGTTTATTTTTATATCTTTTACACCTACTTTATGTTCTTCTAAAAATCTCTTCATTGCTACTTCTGCAACATCAACAGCTCTTGAAATGAATTTTCCTCTAGCCTTTACAATTACTTCATCGCTTCCTTTTGTTGTAAATTGTATTACAACTCCTGTTACATAGTTCATAAATGGTTTGTTTCCAATATAAATTACATTGTCATCTTTGTAGTTTCTTTTTGACTCTTGTTTAGGTATTTCTTCTGTCTTTTGTTCTTCTGGCATTTTTGTAAACCTCCTGTTTATTTAATTTCAGCATCTTTGTTTTTAGTTTTTTGTATTTTGCCTTTTTCCTTAATCTCTCTTTTTTTAAGTCTTGTAATATATCCTGCAATTTTATTTCTTATTTTTTTACTTGGCGTTTCTTGATTTTCTGCAAGAATTTTTTTATTTTCCTCAAAATCTGGACTAAATTGATGATTAGTATTTTTAATTAATTTTTCTGCTGTTCTTTTTACAAGAGTTGTCTTTATTCTTCCCATTGAACACTATTCGTTATTTTGCCTTTTAAAGTTTATTGTTGTTAATTTCATATTCTCTGAAACACAACCAAATTCTTCCAGTTTTTTAACCAAGATTGAGCTTTTTTATTTGGTTCTCCTGGTGAGATAAATAGAACAGGCAGTTTCATATTATTGCCTTTTTGATGAGCTAAATTAAAATCATTATCTGTTATTCTTTTTTTGTCTTTTGCAATACATAAAAATTGTTGCTTGCCAATCTGCGTATTTACAGAAATTTTTGCTTCATATTCTTTTTTCTTAAAATTTATTTCTTCAATAATTTCAAGACTCTTTCTTTGTAAAAAAGCAATAATCATATTAACAAATTCTGATTTTTCTTTTGTTTTCCTTTTAAGTTTTTTAGTTACTGGTTTTGAATTTGGCAATTCTAATAATGGTTTTTCTGTAATTTCTGTTTTAGTTTCAATAATTTTCTCTTGTTTTATTTCTTTCTTTTTTGATTTTTCAAGTTTGTATTTTTTAAAAATCAACTTTTTTGCTTCTGCTTCATTAAATAAATAATATCTCCAGAAGAGTTTATTATTTGTGTTACGGAATGGGATAGCAAAATCACGCAGAGCACGCAGAGCAACCCTTATTCTCGGAGGCATTTTTTCATCTCCAAGTATTTTCTTTTGTCTAAGTAATGTAAATGCTTCTTTTTCAACACTATTAAGATATATATAAAATTTTTCAAGCATATTTTCCTGGCCAGGAAGATAATATAATGGTGAGCCGCCAACTTTCATATTTGTCATTTTAATTTTTTTATCAGAAGCAAGTTCAGAAAGAAAAGCGCCAGCAAATAAAATACTCAAACCAGTCTCACTTGTTAAATGGGTTGGTAAACAAGGTCCCTTGGTTTTTATGATGCGAAGGATTATTTGTTTTTTATCATTGAGGTTTTCAACAACATTTGCCATAAAAGAAATATATTTTTAAGAGTTATAAAGTTTGTTGAGGTGAAGTGTCTAAGGTTGGTTTTTTTGAACTTCTCTTAATCTTAAAAAATATAGAATTCCAACTACAAGTATTAAGATTATTGCAAAAACATATTCTATTCTAAATTTCCAAATTCCAAAGACTATTGCTGCAATTAATAAAATGGAAAGAAGCCATAAATATCTTTTAATTTCTTTTGTATTTCCCGCTACAAATGCCTTTCCTAATGGAAGAAATCTTAAATGAATATAAAATATAAGAGGGATACCAATAATCCAAACTAAAGCTAATATAATTAAATATAATGTAGGTACTTGAATTGGTAGAGAATCTTTCATTAAAATTATAGTTGGAGTGGCAAGTAATATTGCTATTAGATTTAAGATAAATATCGTGGTGACTGTTCTTTTAACAAGTTTGGATTTTTCCATTTCCTGACTTACTTGTTGTAATTTCATATTCTAATATAGTTAAACTTATTTATAAAGGTATTTAAGGTCTTATCCAGCCCACTTCATAATAGCTGACATCTCCTTCGTCGTCAACAACTCCAATTAGAAGTTTCTTTTTTGTTGAATGTGCGACACGGTTTTTTGCTGAAAAATCATGCCAAGTTAATTCATCTGATTCTTTAACTGGGTAGAGTATCCATCTTGCATGTTTTTTTCCTGGCAAGATTCCTCTATCATAAACCCTAAATTCTGCTCCAAATTTAAGTGCAGATTTTACTATATACCCTCTATTTCTTATATTTTTAAAAACAAAGAATTTTGTTTCAATTTTTTTATCAATCGCTTTGCATTTTTTCATTAATTCATTAAAACTTAATTTTTTTGTTTTAGCATAAACCTCAATTTTTTTTCTATCAATTAAGTAAAGTGCTTCTGGCAAAGAATAATGAACTTTTTTGTTGAGTATTTCTCCAAATCTTTTATTGCTGTAAAGGTCTTTTGCTTCTTTTGCAGAACTTGTTATACTTTCCCCAATTAGCTGCGCTTTGATTATTTTTTTCTTAGATTTAGATTTCTTACTTGATAGTTTCTTTATTTTCTTTTTTGTTTGTTTTTTCTTTGGCATAAATATAATATGTGTTTAAGGTTTTTAAAAGTGTTGAAAATGGGCTCTGCTGAATTCCTATAAAATCATCCTCATTTCATTCGGAAACCCACCCTTAATTTATATTGTTTTACCAGATAAATTAATCCAAAAATCAAAAAATTAGATGGTTTCACCAAAGCCTGAAAATGAAAGCGAAGGTTTTTTAAATATTAAAATTATAAAATTATTATGAGACAAACACAAATGAGTTTTGTTCTAGTATTAGTGTTAGTTTTACTCATGGTCTTGTAATGAGGCTATTGAGACTTAATTAAATTTTTTTGGGGGTTAAAATGGCTGTAAAACATTTATTTACTGATATTATAGAAGATGGAGAAGAATTAGCAAGACATCCAGAAGCAACCCATTTAAGATTTGGGAGTGGAAGAGTAAGACAATATTTTAATAATCCTAACTCAAGTTATAAAATGGTTAGATTTCCAACAACAACAAATAGTTTTGAATTTAGAAATTATGAAGTGCATGGGGTTCAGCATCATTATGGGACAATAATCTTTTATGATATGTTGGGAAATGCTTTAAAAACATATGAAACATATACTTAGTATGGCAAGAGAAAAGAAAATTAATTTTTCTGTAATTGAAAAAAAGTGGCAGAGAGAGTGGGAGAAGAAAAAAGTTTTTCAGGTGAATGAAAGTAGAAGTAAGAAAAAATTTTATGTTTTAGAGATGTATCCATATCCTAGTGGAAGCGGGCTTCATATGGGGCATGCTTTAAATTATACTATTGGTGATATTTATGCTCGATTTAAACGAATGAATGATTTAAATGTTCTTTATCCAATGGGTTATGATTCATTGGGTCTACCTGCTGAAAATGCAGCAATTAAAACCCATATGCATCCTAAATCATATACTGAAAAAGCAATTAAGAATTTTATTAGACAACAAAAAGAATTGGGGCTGAGTTATGATTGGAGTAGGGTTATTGAAACTCATGACCCAAATTATTATAAATGGGATCAATGGATTTTCTTAAAAATGTTTGAAAGAGGATTGGCTTTCCGTAAGAAAGCCCCTGTTAATTGGTGCCCTAAATGTAATACTGTTCTTGCAAATGAGCAGGTGCATAATGGGATGTGTTGGAGACATAAAGATACAGAAGTTGAAATTAAACAACTGGAACAATGGTTTTTAAAAATAACAGATTATGCAGATGAACTTTATGAAGGAATTAATAAGTTGAATGGCTGGCCTGATAGAATTAAAACAATGCAAAAAAATTGGATTGGAAAAAGTTATGGAACAGAAATTTTGTTTGAAGTTGATGGAGAAAAATGGCCAATATTTACAACCCGGCCTGATACTTTATTTGGAGTTACATTTATGGTTATAAGTGCACAGCATCCAGAACTTATGAAATTCGTAACTAAAGACCAAAAGAAAAATGTCGGCAAGTTTTTGAAAAAAATAAAAACAGTAAGCCAAAAATCAATAAAAGAAGTTGAAGAATTAGATAAACAAGGTGCTTTTACTGGCAGTTATGCTATAAATCCAATCAATAATGAAAAAATTCCAATTTGGGTTGGAAATTTTGTTGTTGCAGATTATGGTGGTGGTATAGTTATGGCTGTTCCTGCTCATGACCAACGCGATTTTGAATTTGCAAAAAAATATAAGTTGCCTATAAAAGAAGTTATAAGAGGAAAGAATAATAATATTAAACAAAGAGCGTATGCAGGAGAAGGTAATTTAATTAATTCTGGAAAATTTAATTCCATGAACAGTAAAAAAGCAATTAATGCTATAACTAAAGAACTGCAAAAGAAAAAACTTGGAAAGATTACAACCGAATTTAAATTAAAAGACTGGCTTATTTCTCGGCAGAGATATTGGGGGACTCCAATACCTATTGTTTATTGTGATAAATGTGGAATTACTGGTGTTAAAGAAAAAGATTTGCCTGTTAAACTTCCTGAAAAAGTTAAATTTGGAAAAGGAAACCCCCTGACAACAGCTAAGTCTTGGATTAAAACAAAATGTGTAAAATGTGGCGGACCTGCCCGACGTGAAACAGATACAATGGACACTTTTGTAAATAGCAGTTGGTATTTTTTGAGATATTGTGACCCACAGAATAAAAAAGTAATTTTTGATAAAAAGAAAGCAGATTATTGGATGCCAATTGACCAATATATTGGTGGAGCAGAACATGCCTGCATGCATTTAATTTATTTTAGATTTTATACTAAATTTTTGCGAGATTTAGGTTTATTAAAAATAGATGAACCAACTTATAATCTATTTAATCAAGGAATGTTGCATGGTGAAGATGGTTTTGTGATGAGTAAGAGCAGAGGGAATGTTGTTTTGCCTGAAAAAGTGAGTAAAAAATATGGGATTGATACAGCTCGATTGTTTTTAGTTTCACTCGCAAATCCAGATAAAGATATTCAATGGAGTGAAAAAGGAATTCAAGGAAGTTTTAGATTTATTAATAAGGTTATGAATTATTTTAATAAATCAAAGTTTGGAAAATCTTCAAAAAAATTTGAAAGCAAGATTAATAAAACAATTAAAGATGTTAGTAGCGATGTTGATGGATTTAGATATAATCTTGCTATAATTAAATTAAAAAAATTATTTGATGTTATTGAAAAAGAAGAAAAAATCGCTGAGAAAGATGCTGAGAGTTTTTTAAAAATGCTTGCTGTTTTTTGCCCGCATATTTGTGAAGAACTTTGGCATAAAATTGGAAAAAAGAGTTTTATCAGCCTCGAGAAATGGCCTGTTGCTGATTTAAAGAAAATTGATGAAAAATTGGAGGCGCAAGAAAAAGTTGTTGAAAAATTAATTGAAGATGTTAATAATATTATTAAACTAGTAAAAGAAAAACAAAAAAAGGCTGTTAAAAGAGGTTTTGTTTATGTATTACCAAATGAAAAACAAATATATGCTGGGAAGGATGATATTATTAGTAAAAGGTCTAATATTAAAATAGAAATTTTTGCAGTTAATGATAAAAATAAATATGATCCTGAAAATAAATCTAAGAAAGTCAAGCCTGGTCGACCTGGAATTTATTTGGAGTGAATTTTCTTTTTATTTCTTATGCATCACATATCCACATTCTGGATTAGAACATTTCCATTTTTCAAAAACATCTTCTTTAAATGAAAAAGGAAGTAAATATCCTTTATCACATTTTGGACATGGTGGAAATATACATTTGTTATTATTTTCCATTTTTGTTTTTAGTATTTAGAGTATATAAGTTTATTCTAATTTAGCTTTTATCCTTCTTACACCTGCACTTGATGATTCTTCTTTTATTATTTTAAATTTTCCCAATTCTCTTAAATTGTCTACATGGGGCCCAGCACAAATTTCCTTGCTGAAATTTGCTATTGTATAAACAGAAACTTTTCCTTTATATTTATTATCAAAAACCCCTATTGCTCCTTGTTTTTTTGCTTTATCTATAGACATTTCATCACGCTGCACAGGAATTTTTTCTTTGATTTTTTTATTTATAAAATCTTCAACAGATTTAATTTCTTTTTCTGTTAATTTTCTTGAAAAATTAAAATCAAATCTTAGACGTTCAGGAGTAATATTTGAGCCTCTTTGATTTATGTCTTTGTTTTTCAAAACCTTACGCAGAGCCGCGAGAAGAAGGTGGGTTGCTGTGTGTAATTTTGTTGTTGCTTCACTATTATCTGCTAATCCTGATTTAAATCTGCCTTGAGTTGCTGTTTTAGAAAGTTTCTGGTGTTTTTTAACTTCTGCTCCATATTCTTTTATTTTTATTTTAATGTTTTTTTCTTTAGCAAGTTCTTGAGTTATTTCAATTGGGAATCCATAGCTCTGAAATAAAAGAAACGCTTCTTTCCCAGAAATTACTTTGTCTGTCGCCATTTTATTAAATTTTCTTAATCCGATTTCCAATGTTTTAGAGAATTTTTTCTCTTCGTTTTCAAGTTCTTTGAGAATTTTTCCTTTGTTTTCAGCAAGGATATTGTAATCATCATAAATTTGAAAAACTGGTTCTGCAATTTGTTTTACAAAATTTTCCATACCTAATTTTTTTCCATACCTAATCGCTCTTCTTATGAGTCTTCTTACAACATACCCTTGTTCAAAATTACTTGGAACAATTCCGTCTGCAATTATAAATGTCGCTGCCTTGATATGGTCTGCAATTATTCGCATAAATTTTTCATTTCCTTTGTATTTTTTTCCTGAGAGTTTTTCTATTTTTTTTATTATTGGTAAAAAACATTCGGATAGATAGTTGTCGTCTAAATTATTAAGAATTGTAATTGTTCTTTCTACGCCCATACCAGTATCTACATTTTTTTGTTTTAGTGGAAGGTATTTTCCTTGCTTGTTTTTATTATATTGCATGAAAACATCATTCCAAATTTCCATATTGTTTACAAATATTTCTGTATCAGGTCCGCAAGGCCCTGTTTTTCCTGCAGGTCCCCACCAGTTTTCTGATTTTGGCAAAAACTTTATTTTTTTTATTCCAAGAGATTTCCATATTTCTGCAGACACTATATCTTTTGGAGCATTTTTATCTCCTTTAAAACAAGAGACAACTATTTTTTTTTTAGGTATTTTGAGTGTTTTTGTGAGAAATTCAAAACTATATTTTATTGCATCTTGTTTAAAATAATTTCCAAGACTCCAGTTTCCAAGCATTTCAAAAAATGTGTGGTGTGTTTTATTTCCTATTTTTTCAATGTCTCCTGTTCTTATACAACGCTGAACATTTACTAATTTTTTTCCAGCAGGATGCGGATGCCCAAGAAGAAATGGAACTAATGGGTGCATTCCAGCAGTTGTAAAAAACATTTTGAATTTCTTTATGGTCCTTGCTCTTGAAAAATTCTATATATTTTTTAATTAATTGTTTTCTGTTTATCATAGATTAGGAAAAGGAATAGAGTTTTAAAAAGTTTGTTAAGGGGGTTAATCCCTTTTCCATAATTTTTTTCCGAATTTAAACAAATACCAAGCAATTCCAAAGAATATTATATTTACAAAAAGTATCATTATTATTGCTATAAAATTTCTCTCGCTTCCAATTGAAAAAAGATTAAGAATCCACGTATATAAAAAGAAAATGCCGAACAATAAAAATATTATTGCCACAACATATAAAATTACTGATAAAAATTTTGTTCCTCCAGATGCCTTTTTATTATCTTTTAGTTTCATTTTATTCAAAATATTTTAGATTTTTATAAAATCCCTTATACCAAATTAAATACCCATATATAATAACATAAATTATCAATCTACTAATATTAACATTAATTATACTCTCAACTAATATATAAATTAAATAAAGACTAAATAAGTAAAATCCCCATTTTTTATACATAAAGAGCCCTATTAATGATATTATAAACATTAAATAGCTTATATAAAAACTCCATGATGTTAAAAGATTTTGAAGAGTTTCTAGATATATTCCAGCACCTATTATGATGATTGCTCCTATGATAAAAATTATAATTAAAAACCAAGTCCATTTTCTTATTGTTTTCTTTTCTTCTTCCATGTTAAATAGTAAGCTTAATAGCTTTTTATTTATCCTATGCTTTTTAATTTTTCTTTAATTGCATTGAGCTGTTTTTCTTTAATTGCATTGAGCTGTTCATCAATATCTCCATATTCTTTTAATCTAACTTCTGTTTTTCGTTCTTCTACAAAATCCAAATCATCTTCTTTTGGATGAGGCATTGTTTTTTTAAATTCTTTAATATTTTTTTTAATATTTTTTGCGAGGTTTTTTAATTTTATTTTATAGATAGATTCTTTTTTTCTAAGTATTTTATAAGCAGAAATAATTTTAATTATTTTAAGAAGAGCCATTTGGCATTCAAGTTCTTGTTTTCTTATATCTTCTATTTGTTCTGGTTCTAATTTTAAATATGTAGAATTATCTATTAAATTCTTATTTGATTTTAACATTTTAATCTATAATTTTCCAAAAAGTTCTTTATCTAAGGTATTAATTTTTATTTTTATTTCTTGAATTTCTTTTTGCCAGTTAGTCAATTCCTGTTCTTCTCGAGATTTAATTTCTTTTATATTTGTTAGAAGAGATTCTATTTCAGAAATTTTTTGTTTTGTATCTTCTAAAGTATTCATAGCTCCTTCAAATTTATCTAATTTGATAAACAGTGGCTCTATTTTTTTTGGAACTGGTTTAAATAATGGTGCAATTTCAGAACTTGTTTCACTATTTATTTCTCTTGTCATAGGGCTTGTTATTGGGGGTAGTGGTAATGGTTTTGGTGGGGTGGTTATTGGTTTAGGTATTTTGGTTTCTATTCCTGGTAATTCAGGAATTGTAGGGGTTATTGTTCCTATTTCTTGTGTTGTTGGTTTTTCAGAAATTCTGGGTTCTCCTATTGGTTGCAGTTGAGGAGCCATGGTAGGTAATTCTGGCAATTCTGGGAGTGTTGGTATCTCCCCTTCTTGTTTTTGTTCTTCCTCTTTTTTCTTTTTTCTACTAAATAAACCCATTTTAAAAATAACTTATATTTTTAACCTCTTTTTATGATTTAATAAGTATTTTTTTATTTAAAATACTTTCTATTTTGTATTAATTTAGTTTAGTTAAGTTTTTAAACTTGGGGCTGTTTATACAAGGAAATATAAAAAATTTAAAAATGCAAATAAATTTTCTAAGGGAAATTATTGAAAAAATTTCAGGAAAGAATGCTATTGAATTAGCTGACATTCTATTTAATAAAAAAAATGTAAATGAATTTTTAATAGCTAAGAAATTGAGTTTAACTATAAATCAGACAAGAAGAATTTTATATTGTCTTTCTGATTTTGGTTTAGTTTCTTTTATAAGGAAAAAAGATAAGCGGAAAGGATGGTATACTTATTTTTGGACACTGAACATTGGAAGAGCTCTTAAAGTTTTACATAAAGAAATTGATGAAGAAATAAATCAACTTGAACATCAATTAAAAAGCAGACAAGTAAAAAGATTTTATACTTGTAAGACATGTGTAAAAGAAGTAAATGAAGAAACAGCGCTTATCAATAATTTTATATGTAAAGAATGTGGTTCTGTTTATAAACTTAATGAGAATAAAAAAGCAATAAATGAATTAAATTCTAAATTAAATTTTTTAAAAAAAGAAAGACAAGAGGTAGAGAAAGAAATAAAAATTATTGATGAGAAAGAACAAAAAGCAAAACAAAGAAAAGAAAAAAGAGAGATTGATATTAAGAAGGCAGAGAGAAAGAAAAAAGCAGTAATTAGAAAAAAAGAAAGAGAAAAAGAAGCTAAGAGAGCAGGAAAAAAATTAAAGAAAAAAAAGAAACCTAAAAAGAAAAAACAAAAAAAGATTAAAAAGAAAAAGCCAAAGAAAAAAGCAAAGAAAAAAGCTGTTAAAAAGAAACCAAAGAAAAAATTTAAGAAAAAGAGGAAAAAATAAAATGCCTTCTAATTTAAGAAATTATACAAAACGAAATTTGAAGAAAAGGAAAACTATATTTGATAATTTTTCTGTAACAAATTGGATTATAATGATTAATGTGATATTTTTTATTGTGTTTTTAATTTTTTTAAATATTAGCGAGAGTTATATAGATTATTTTGCTATTAAGCCAAGCAATATTTTACAAGGAAAATATTTATGGACTTTTTTAACAAGTATGTTTTCACATGCTAATTTTGCCCACTTATTTGTTAATATGATATCTTTAATGTTTATTGGAAATTTTGTTGAAAGATTAATAGGCAGGAAAAGATTTTTTTGGTTTTATATGATTTCAGGATTAGTCGCTGGGTGGGTTTTTATTTTATCTGGTCTTATTTTTAATGTTGATATGAATGTTTATGCTGTAGGCGCGAGCGGGGCTATTTTTGGATTGGGTGGTTTGCTGGCTATTTTAACACCAAAACTTCCGGTTTTAGTATTTTTTGTTATTCCAATGCCAATGTGGTTAGCTATGATATTTTTAATGTTTGGTTTATGGTTAATCTCTTTAGCTACTGGCTTGCCTATTGGTAATTGGGCGCATTTTGGGGGATTGATTTGTGGTCTTGCTTATGCTCTTTATCTTAGAAAGAAATATAAAAGAAAAACACGAATGATTAGTAAATATTTTCGTTAAAAAGATGATGAAAAAACAAAAAAGAGCTAAGAAAAAAGGTTTGAGAGCAAGATATATTCAGGTTTCTGATTTTCTAGACGAAACTAGGCCATATATTATTCTTACATTAATTGTTTTTGCGATTATTTCTACTATTGGATTTATTTTTCCGATTTTTTTTGTTAGAGAAATTACAAATTTATTAATTGAGATAGAAGAAAAAATGTCTATTATGATTAGTCAGTTTGGTTTTTTAGGGGCTGTTGGTTTTATTATGGGAAATAATATTTTAAGTTCATTTATGGCTGTTGTCTTTGGATTTTTTTTAGGTATTGCACCTATTTTTTCTATAATTTTAAATGGTTATTTGCTTGGATTTGTTTCTAGGTTTGCTGTAGAAGAATCAAACATATTTATTTTATGGAGGTTGCTTCCTCATGGAATTTTTGAATTTCCTGCTATTATAATTTCAATTGCTTTGGGAGTTCGGTTGGGAACTTTTTTTGTTTTTGAAAAAAAGAAGAGTTTTGTTAAAGATTTAGGTTATATTTTTAAAAATTGTCTTTGGACTTTTGTATTAGTTGTTCTGCCACTTCTTATTGTTGCAGGTGTGATTGAAGGAATTTTGGTTTTTGCGATGTCTTAGAAAATTAAAAAGCCCTTATTAAAAAATACTTTTATTAATTATTATTAGAATTTATTGGATGATTGCTGGTTTAATTTCTCAAATCACTAATTCCAAGCATTAGGAATAAAATTCCTATTCCGAGTACAAACCAGATAACTCCTCCTTTAAAGACTTCCCATGTAGCATGTCTAAAGTTCCAGAAAGTTCCCCATTCTGCAGAATACCAAGTGAAAACTATTACTGCAATTACTAAAATCAATCCAATTAAAATCTCAGCTATTTTATTCATAATATGTTGATTTGTTTTTTCTTTAAAAGGTTTTCTATACTAAAATATACTCGATTTTTATATATAACTTCAAACTTCTTTGAAGTCTAAAAAGCATTTAAATACACATTTTTCTTAAAGATTTTATAGACAAAATGGATCAAGAAAAATTTATTATGGTTTCATTGAAAGAAGATAAAACAAAAAATATAGCTGATGTTATCAATAATAAAACTTGTAAAAAAATGCTTGATTTATTAGCTGAGACAGGTAAAAAAGAGTTGAGCCAGGAAGATATATCTAAAGAATTGAGTTTGCCTTTGAATACAATTGGGTATAATGTTAAAAAATTAGTTGAAGCTGGTTTGATTACTGAAAGCAAGAATTTTTTCTGGAGTAGAAAAGGAAAGAAAATTAAGATGTATAAATTAAGCAATAAATTTATTATTATTGCTCCTAGAAAAAAATCAACAAATGTTTTGAAAGCCTTAATTCCTACAGTTATTATATCTGGGGTTGCAGGATTTTTAATTAAAATTTGTTATAAAGCGAATTATTTTGTGCAGAAAAGTGCAGAGGCAGTTGGGGGAATTGAAGAAAGAGCAGTAGAAACTGCTGTTGATTTTGGAGAACCAATAGCTGTAGAGAGTGTTACAAAAAGTGCTCCAGGTTTAGTGAGTATTGTAGGTTCTTCAGATGTTTGGCTCTTTTTCCTATTAGGAGCACTTTTTGGATTGGCTGTATTTTTAATATTAAATTGGAGGAAACTTTGAAAGGAGGAATTTAATTAAAATGGATAAATATATGTCATTAGCTATTATTATTGTAGCAATTGTTGTAGTTGCAGGATATATTTATGTGAATGGCAGCGGTCAAACAAGCACAAATATACTTAGTGTTCAAGGTCAGTCAACAGTTAAAACAGATCCTGATAGAGTTTCTGTTGTTATAAATATAGAAACTCTTGATGATGATGCAAGTGATGCTAGAGATGAGAATGTAGAAATTGTTGAAGATATAAAAATTGCTTTGTTTTTACTTGGATTAGATAGAGATGATGTAAGTACATTGTCTTTTAGAGAATATCCAGAATATGAGTGGAAGGATGATGGTAAAGAGTTTAAAGGTTATAAGGTAACTCATATACTTAAAGTTTTATTAGAAGAAGAGTATTTTGATAAAACAGGAGATATTGTTGATGCAGCAATAGATAATAAAGGTTATGTAAGTTATATTAATTTTGAGTTGAGTGAAGAAAAGCAGGCAGAAGCAAAAAAACTTGCTTTAGAACAAGCTACTAGAGATGCTAAGGAAAAAGCAGAATCAATTGCTTTAGGTGCTGATAAAAAACTTGGAAGATTAGTTTCTGTCCAAGCATCTGATTTTTACTATAATCCTTGGGTATTTTATGAATATGCAGAAACCGGTGGAGATGAAGTATCAGCAAGAAAAGCAGCAACAAATATAAATCCAGGTGAAAAAGATGTTAGAGCAAGTGTAACTGCGATTTACAAACTCAAATAATTTTTTATTTTTATTTTTAGTTAGTTTTAAAAAGTTCCTATTCTTGGATATTTTATGAAAAAGAGGTTGAATAAGAAACAATTAAATGTGCTTGTAATTATAATACTTGCTGTTTTAGTAATTGCTATTGGTTTTAATTATATTAACCCCAAAACAACAGGTAAAGCAATAACTGAAGAAGGATTAGTTGCTCATTATAAATTTAGTCCGCATAGTGTTACTTTAAAAGATTATAGTGGAAATTATTTTCATGGTGGATTAATTTATGGGGGGGCAACTTTTACTGAACGAGGTGATGATAGAGCAATTGTATTTGATGGGATTGATGATTATGCAAAAATATGGACTGACTTTGATGATGTTTTTTCTGGAGAATATACTCTTGGTTTTTGGATAAAAAGAGGAGCAACCCAGTCATCAAGACATTATCAGCGAGTCATTGCAAATGGAGAATATAAAAAAGGGGGAATGGCAATTACAATGGATTATAGTAATAAAAAAATTGCATTATTTACAGGAAGTTTAGCAGGATGGTCTGGTCGTTCTGATTATGTTTCTGTTTCTAAGGATGAATGGACTTATGCAACTTTTGTTGTTAATTCAACACATGTTTCAGTTTTTGAAAACAGCCAATTTATAGGTTCAAGAGCTCGTAGGGAATATCTGCCCGTAGGAAGAGCTTTTAAAATTGGAACAAATACCTGGGGTGGAAAATATTCAAATTATTTTAATGGTTCAATAGATGAATTAAGAATTTATAATAAGGCTTTGAGTGAAGAGGAAATTAAGGAGAT
>JAFCDK010000006.1 GCA_017609745.1 Candidatus Pacearchaeota archaeon | reverse complement strand
AATCATAGTAACACTTGTAATCTTTTTAATAGTTCCGAGTGTAAGTGCAATTACAGAATACCAACAAGATATAGCCTCAAAAATGTCCTTTTTCTCCAAAATAAAATATTTAATATAGCTATTGACACAGATAAACAACTTATTCTCTCGCAGAGAATAAGAAGAGGTCCTAGGAATGACAACATAGATTTTAAGAGATTGCTGAAAAAACTTAAGATGAAATATCTTGTTGCTGATAAAGGATATTGTAGTAAGGCTAATCATCACTATGTTCTTAAGAAAAAGGCCTATCCAATAATTGCCAGAAAGAAGAACACTAGAGTTTACTATGAAAAATTAGGTGTGAAATTAAAGTTTGATGAGAAGAAATATCATCAGAGAAGTAAAGTTGAAACTATATTTAGTGTTATTAAAAGAAAGTATAGGTCTATTGTTAGAGGAAAGAATTTTGTTTCACAAGAAAAAGAAATTCTATGCAAGTTAATAACATATAATTTAGATAGAGAAATTAAATTATTATGTTTGTTGATTATAGGAATTCACCAAAGCCAATAATCGAAAAATTTATAAATATATTTTTCTTAATTTTTTTATGCGATACAAAAAAGGTAATGCAACAACAAAAACTCTGATTGTTTTAACAATAATTGGTTTAGTTCTTGGAGCATTTTTTTTATCTCCTATTCTTACAGGAAGTGCTGTTGCTGATTTAAACCAAACAACTTCTACTTGGGTTGGTGGTCTTTTATTAGTTTTGGCTATATTTGGAATATATGCCTGTAATAAGGCTCGGAAATAAATTATCTATTTGAAAATTTTAGAATTTTAGATAACGAACATTTTTTAAACTGTTTTTTTCCTTTATTTCTTATGGTAGGTAAATACGAACTCCTTGCTCCTGCAGGGAATTTTAAAAGTTTGGTTGCTGCAGTTAATGCGGGCGCGGGCGCGGTTTATTTTGGATTGCAGGAATTTAATATGAGATTTAGTGCTCAGAATTTTAAGATTTCTGATTTAAATAAAATCAATAAGATTTGTAGAAAGAAAAATATTAAAAAATATTTAACACTAAATACTATTATTTATGATGAAGAATTTAGGAATATTGAAAAAATAATTAAAAAAGTAAAGGGGAATGTTGATGCTATTATTTGCTGGGATTTAAGTATTATCAGACTTTGTAGAAAATATAAAATTCCTTTTCATATATCAACTCAAGCTTCTGTCGCAAATACTGGGGCTGCTAAATTTTATAAAAAAATAGGAGCAGAAAGAATTATTTTGGCCAGAGAGTTGAATATTAAACAAATAAAGAAAATTGCGAAAATTATTGATGTTGAATGTTTTGTTCATGGTGCAATGTGTGTTGCTGTAAGTGGCAGATGTTTTACTTCGCAATTTTTACATAATAAATCTGCAAATCGTGGGGAATGTTTACAGCCATGCAGAAGAGAATATACTGTTAAAGATGATGCAGGAAATGAATTGCGTGTTGATAATAATCTGCTTTTTTCAGCTAAGGATTTGTGCGCCTTGCCCTTTATTGATAAACTGAAAAAAGCTGGTGTTCGAGCATTTAAAATTGAAGGAAGAAATAAAGATCCTGAATATGTTGATACTGTTGTTAGAATTTATAGAAAAGCACTTGATAAAAAATTAAATAAAGAAGAAATAAAACAATGTATTGAACAACTTAAGAAAGTTTATAATAAAGGATTTTCATCTGGGTTTTATTTGCACACTCCAACAGCTGATGATTTCTCAAAAGTTCGTGATAGTCAAGCAACAGAGAAAAAACAATTTATAGGTAAGGTAGAACATTATTGGTCAAAGCAAGAAGTTGCCGCTGTAAAAATTAGCGCAGCAGGTTTACAAATTAAAGATAAAATATTAATTATTGGAAATAAGACGGGAGTAAAAAGAGTAACAATAGAGAGTATGGAAATAAGTAAGAGACCAAGAAAAAAAGCAAAAAAGGGAGATAGAGTGGGAATTAAGTTGCCAAGATGTAGGAAAGGTGATGAGGTTTATAAGGTGATTGGAGGAAATTTAATAAGGTATTAATAGAAAAATAACAATTCCTCCAGAAATTAATCCAATAATTAAACTAATAATCCACAAAACTTTTTTCTTTTTTATTAACCCAACTATAAATAAAATTACACTTAATATTAAAATAATTACAGGAATTAAAACTGGACTTAATATCATATTCAATTAAACTAATAATCTTTAATAAATGTTATGCCTTTGATTTTTCCTCAACCTAATTTCTCCTTTTTTGGTCTTTAGCTTTAGAGATTGTGAAAGTGTTGTGTGTGAGAACCAATAAATTTAAATATTCTAAAGATTTAATATAAATATCAAATCCCCGGTATGGCCTTTTGGTAATGCCGGGCTTACTTATTATGGTGAAAGGGAAGCAATTATTTTTATTGACGGAAGTAATTTTTATCATAATTCTAAGACATTAGTTAATGAAAAAGCTACAATTGATTTTAATCATCTATCTAAATTTATTTGTAATTATTTCGGATTAGAATTAAAACAAATAAGATATTATAATGCTGTTCCAAATCTAATTGATGATGACGAAGTATATTACAAACATATGAAATTTTTAGACAAATTAAGAAAAAAAAATTATCGTTAAAACAAGAAAGCTAAAAAAGATAAAGAAACTTAATCTTAAAATTGAGAAAGGAATAGATGTATTAATTGCTTCAGATATGATTAGAAAAACTTTAGTTGAAAAAGAATGCAATGTTTGTATTTTAATTTCAGGAGATGCAGATTTTATTCCAGCTATACAGATTATTAAAGATGCTGGATATGAAGTAATTGTTTGTTCTCCAAGAACCGGATTTTCAAATGAATTAAGACAAGGAAAATTTAGATATTTGATTTTAAGTAAGGCATATTTATTGAGATGTCTCAAGTGAGCGAGTTTCACATCAAAACCTTTAAAACCTGTTTGTTTTTAATTATATTATTGGGTGCATGGTTAAATGGTATAATATCTGCCTCCAGAGCAGAGGTCGGGGGTTCGATTCCCTCTGCGCCCATATAATACTTTATTTTAATTTCTTGATTTCTCTAATTTCAGCACCAGAAATAGCACAGCCTTTGAATTTAAGAGAGTATAAGATTGCATTAAGAATTCTTGGGTCTTTTATTTTAAAAAGATTTTTTTTATAAGCTACATAAGCTAATTCTGTGGAACGTATAAATCTAAAATCTTTAAATACTGAAAAATCTTCATTTTTGATTTTAACATCTGTATGAAGTTTTTTTTCAAATAATTTTTTTAGGTTTTCTGGTTTTTCTGACAACATACGGGTTGTTCTTTCATCAATACATATAATATTTTTTATTTTTTTTTGGGTTAGAATTTTGCTTAATGCAAGACATGAAGTTTCTCCTTGACTTATAATATTAATAGATTTGTCTCCTCTATAGAACATATTATTTGCTCTTTTCATAAAATGATTCATTTCTTTTTTAATTTGCTCATTTGAAATTTTAAATGCAGATGGAAGTTCGAGAATTTTATCATTAAGAAGTTTTTTAATACGAAGAGCTTCTAGTTCAAATCTTCTTGTTTTAAGTGGTCTGTCAATAATTTCATATTTTACATATTTAGTTATAATAAATTTTCCATTGAAAATTTTGCGAACGTCGTATAGCATATCAATTAATCCAGACATGCCCAGACTGATTAAACTTCCTGAATCAAATATTATTGCTTTCATTTTTCAAACATCTCCATTGCATTTTTAATTCTTGTTTGAACACTTTGAGTAAGATTAAGATTCGTATCACTTATTTCTGATTTTTGTCCAGCATAATTTGCTAATTCCCACATACTGACTCCAAGAAGTTTTGCTGTTTTTTCCATTGAAATTCCATGTTCATAAATTTTAGAAGCTTTGTTTATTTTGGCTTTTTGAAAAACATCTTTTATGTAAATTTTTAGTTTGCCGCTAAGCTCATTTATTGCCTGTCTTATAGAAGAAAGATTTTCATGAAATGATTTTTCATCTCCTTTTTTTAAATCAATAATTGCTTTATCTATTGTTTTTGTATATATATTGAAAAATTTTTTCCAGCCAGGCAGTTCTTTATAATGTTCTCTCTCTAATATTTTACTTAAAGAGTAAATGATTACAGCAATTGCTATATTATCTGTATCTTGGTCAGTAGAAGCAGAATGTATGGTTTGGTTGCTTAATTCTTTTAACTTTGCTGTGTCTTCTTCATGAACCGCACTTTTTACTTGTCTTAGAACATTGATTATGTGATTTTTTTCTATCATATAAAAAAGAAGTTTAGAGAATATTTAAAAGTATCTGATTACTAATTAAAATATGCAAAAAATATTATTAGATACAAATTTTATTGTAACAGCAGTTAAACAAAAAATAGATTTGTTTGAAGAGTTTGGGGGTTTGTTTGGTTTTTATGAGCTTATAGTTCCTGAACAAGTTATTGGAGAATTAAAGAAACTTAGTAAAAACAAGAAACTTAAAATTAAAGAAAGGCAGGCAGCTGAAGTGAGTTTAGAATTGTTAAAAAAAATCAAACCCAAAATTATTGATATTAAGAATAAAGGAAAATATGTTGATGATAAAATCGCAGAATATTTGAATAAAAATACAATGGTTCTTGCATCTTTGGATAAGCATTTGAGAAGACGTTTAGAAAATGACAAAGTTAAGTTTTTAACAATAAAAAATAAGAAGAAAATTGGGTTTGCGTGATGTAGAGGTTATATATTTTTAATAAAATAAATCTTTATATATTCTTAATTTAATTTTAGATTATTGACGAAGAAGAGATTAAAAGAATAGAAAAATATCAATCTAAAATTCTTACAAGGGCATTAGATTATGATGAAATTGAAAATTCATTAAAACCTTATGAGGGGGATATAATTCTTGTGCAGTCCTTAAGTAATCGTTTAGGTCCTGACAAAATGTGGGATAACAACTTTTTACATAGATTTGCTGGTCTTATAAGAGATAAGAGAACTGAAAATAAGATTTCTCTTTTGAAAACTTATGGGGTTGAAATTGATGATGGATTAAAACCAAGCGAAATTTGTTCTATTAGTGGTGCTATCTAATTCATAGTAAGCTTTAAAAATACATCTTAGCTTTAAAATTTATTAAAATGTTTTATTTAATGGAGATTGAGGATTTTGTAAGAGTAGAGCCTAAATTATTTGGGCTTCCTACTTTAGAAGCTGTTGAGAAACAATTGCAGAAAATTTATAATGCTTATTTTGATAAAGAATTGGGAGCTGTGATTGGTGTTATTGGTGTTGAACAAGTTGGCGAAGGGATTATTATTCCAGGAGACGGAGCAGCGTATTATAATTCTAAATTTAAACTTATAACTTGGAAGCCAGAGATACAAGAATTAGTTTTTGGAATTATAACTGAAATTACAAATTTTGGAGCATTTATGGATATAGGAGCAATGCAGGGAATGATTCATATAAGCCAGACAATGGAAGATTATGTTAATTACACTAAAGCAAATGTTTTAGTTGGAAAGACAAAAAAGAAAAGCTTGAAAAAAAATGATGCTTGTTTAGCAAGAGTTATAGCTTTGAGTTATAAAGGTGATGAACCAAAAATTGGTTTGACTATGAGACAGCCGGGTTTAGGCAAGATTGAATGGATAAAAGAAGATAAAAAGAAAGCAGAAAAAGAAATAAAACTTGCACTTAAGAAACAAGAAGCAGCTATGAAGAAGAAAGGAGGCAAGAAAAAGTAAGATGTCCACAAGAAAAGCATGTAAACAATGTCATATGATATATGAAGGAGATAAATGCCCTGGATGTGGTAATAAAGACCATACAACAGATTGGAAAGGGCATGTTATAATTCTTAATCCTGAAAAATCAGAAATAGCAAAAAAAATGAAAATAAAAGAAAAAGGAGATTATGCTATTAAAATAAGATAAGAATTTTTTTGAAAAACCCAAAAAAACAAAATTAAAATGATAAAACTTCTTGAAAAAAAAGAAAGAAATAATGTGTTAATGAATAGGAAAGAATTTAAATTACTTGTAGAGGCAGAGGTAACACCATCAAAACAAGAAGTTACTAGGCTTATAGCCAGTGAAACAAAAAAATCTGAAGATTTAGTTGTTGTTAAAAAAATTAAATCAAAATTTGGAAGAAAAACTTTTTTAATAATTGCTTTTGTTTATGATAGTAAAGAAGAAATGGATAAAATAGAAAAGAAAAAGAAAGAAAAAAAAGGAGAAAAGAAAGAAATGATAAAAGAAGAATCTGATAATATTAATAATATAAAATCTGATGGGGCTGAAGTTAATGATACTAAAGATAAAGGGAGAGAGGAATAAAAATGCCAAAAAAAATAATTAAAAAAGGAAAAAAACCACATAAAAATAAACTGACTAGTAAGAAGTGGGAAAAATATAGTATCGAGGACAGCAAAATTACAAGACAGAAAATTTGTCCGAGATGCGGACCAGGAATATTTTTAGCTAAGAGCAAAGATAGATTGCATTGTGGAAAATGCCATTATACTGAGTTTATTAATAAGAAACAAGAAGAAAACAAATGATATCTTGGTTTGAAAAACACAGTAAAACTTCTTATACAATTACTTTATTAATTGCAATAATAATTTATTATATGTCTTCATTGACATTTAAACCTACAGGCATAATTAAAACAAATCTTTATTCAATTTTTTATCATCTTATTATTTTCTTTGCCTTCAATTTTTTTCTATTAATCTCATTAATAAAAGGAAAAAAACAAAACCTAATGATTCTGATGTTTATTGCAACATTAATTTCAATTAGTTATGGAATTTCTGACGAAATTCACCAGTTTTTTGTTATAGGAAGATGTTGCTCTATATCAGATGCTCTTATAGATTCTGTAGGAATTTTATTTTCTATTATGATTTATGCGATTAGGATTAAGTTGAAGAATTAGGTGATTGTTTAATATTTAAAAAACTTTTTATAATTATGATTTAAACCCTAGAAGAGGTGAAACCCAGCAGACAAATAGACGCCGAATTTGACCTCTTCTGGGAAAAAGAGGTGATAGTAATTAGAGGATTAAATAGTATTTAAACCTTTCGTTTATGTTACTCTTGAGGAATGACGTCAGTTTGCCATTCTTTAAGGCTAACATTTATATTATTTGGATTTTTAAATATTAGATGAAATTAGGTGTAAAAAAGGGAAATTCTGAAAAAATAGATCAAAATCAGATTCATAAATTATTATTTGGCAAAGAATTGAGCTGGCAGGCAATTATTTATGATTTAATTAATAGTGAGCAATTAGACCCACGAGATATAAATCTTATTTTACTTAGCCAGAAATATTTAGAAAAAGTGAGAAAGATTGAAGAGGCAGATTTTATTGTTGGAGGCAAGATATTATTAGCAGCTGCTCTTTTACTTAGAATGAAGTCTGAGATTTTATTAAATAGAGAAATTAGAGATTTAGATGATGTACTATTTGATAGGAAAAAAGAAGAGAAAAAACCTGTAGAAAGAATTGAAATAGATGAATATGAAATTCCTGATTTGTTTCCAAGAACCCCTATCCCCAGATTTAGGAAAGTTACATTAAATGAATTAATGACTGCTTTAGATAATGCAATGAAAACTGAAAATAGGAGAATAAGAAGAACAATTATGGAGAAAAACGCATTGAGAGAAGCAGGAGTGACTTTGCCAAAAAAGAAAATTAATATTCACAATGAAATAAGAAAACTTAATAAAAAAATTAAATTATTATTTAAAAAACATAAAAATAGAAAAAAGTTAAGTTTTACACAACTTGCTGGAAAAGATAAAAAAGCAAGAATTGCGATTTTTTTGCCTTTGTTGCATTTAGATAATATGAAGAAAATTTGGCTTGAGCAAGAAACTAATTTTGACGAAATTTGGATACTTCTTTATGAATTATATAAAAAAAGAAATATGAGAGAACTTCAGGCAACAGTAGTAGAAGAAATTGAAAAAGTCGAAGAAACTTTTGATAATAAACAAAAAAAACGACTGGAAAAAATTAACAAAGAGTTTAGCAATCCTATTGGAGAACTAATTGAGGAGGAGTTGGAGTGTTAGAATTTAACAAACTTCTCTTTCCCTGTTTTCATATCCTTAACTTTTATTTTCCTAGACTTAATTTCTTTTTTCCCGACAAAAATAATTTCATTAATTCCTTTTCTATTAGCATACATTAATGCTTTTGACGGTTTGCCATAATAAATCATGCAGTTTTTATTTTGTTTTCGCAGTTTTTCTGCTAATTTTATTGCTTCTTTGTTCTGCCCAATTGAAATAACTAAATAATTTTCCTTAGTTTTAGAAATTTTTGCAAGTTTTTCTAATCTGTCTAAACCAAAAGAAATTCCTGTTGATTGAATATTATTAATTAAATAACTGCCTCCTGCTGCAATTGATTCTTTTGAACTATTGGTCTTTACTTCAAAAACTGAACCATTATAATAAGATAGACCACGAGCTAAGCTTGGCTGGAATTTGACTTGTTTAATATTATAATAATTTAGATATTTTTTTAATTCTTGAATTTCTTTATAAGTTTTGTATTTTTTAAAATAAGATTCTGGTTTTTTAAATATAGATAGGATTTTATCTACTTTAAATTTTTTGAGGTTTTTCTTAACTTTTGTCTCACCGAGCTTGTCCAGTTTATCAATTTCTCTAATTACTTGTTCTTTTTGTTTTATTTTTTGTTCTTCTAAAATCTCATTTAATAATTTTCTGTTGTTGAAGTAAATTGTGAATTTAATATTTAATTTATCTAAAATAGATTTTACAACAGCGAGAACTTCTGCTTCATCTTTTATTGTTGAATTGATTGTGTCTATATCACATTGTGTAATTTGTCTGACTCTGTTACTGCTTACAGGCTCGTCTCTAAATACTTTCCCTATTTGATATCTTTTATAAGGAAGTTTTTTGTTTTTTGCCAGGCGCTTGAGTTGAAACGTAAATTCATATCTTAAAGCGAGTTTTCTTTTACCTTTGTCTTTTAATTTAAAAATGTCGCTGACTGTTTCATCTTGTTGATTATCTCCTTTGACAAATTTCTCAGATTCAATTAGTGGTGTTTCAGCTGGTTCAAATCCATAATTTTCAAAACTTTCAGTTATTATTTTCTTAATTTCTGCACGCTTTACAGCAGATTCTCCACTAAAATCTTTAAATCCTTTTACTGATTTCATTTTTTCCTCCTTTTTCAAATAAGCGGAAGGAGAGAATCGAACTCTCTTCTCACGGAATTCGTGAAGTTCCTCATAAATTGAGGATAGAAATTGCCTTGCAACTTCCCCCACCACAACCATGCGTAATACCAATATACTACAACCGCCATTACATTTATTTTAGAGAAAAAGGATATAAAAAAGTTGTTATAGTTTAAACTAGGAATGTTATTTCTAACAATGGGGATAACTCCTAATTTTATTTGCCATATTTTTTAGAATAAAATTTAATTTATAAAGTTATTGATTATTTTATTTTTCACAATATATTTTTCTTGCTCGAATAACTTCTCTTTTAGCTACTTCATCTATATTCTCATCTATTTCTAATTCTAATAATCCTGATGCTACGGTACTATTTAGACAATTCCTCAAACTATATAAATCATATTTTCTACCATCTCTCTGCCAATCTCCACTATAAGGATTCCACTTTCTAATTAAATAAGGTTTTTTATTATGATTGTCTTTTGACAATATTGCTCTTGATGATTTTACCATTTCAACTTCACCGAAATTATTATAAAAATAGAATTTATAAAGTTATTGATTTAATTTTATATTAACCACTTAGTTTTATAAACCTATAAAAATATTAATTAGTAAAGAGGTTAAGGTTAGAATATGCTCGGAAAATATTTTATCGCTGGTTTTTTAACAAAATTAGTTACTGGTTTTGATGATACTTTGACTCATGTTCCTGTTATTTCTTATTTAACTAGAACAAGAATGGGGAAGATTGCTTTTGCAATTGGTATTTTCTTGGCAATTATTTTGGCTGTTATTATCTCTGTATTTTTTTCCTCATTAATTAGAAATATTCCTTATTATAGGCATTTTGTAGTTGTGCTTTTATTTATTTTAGCAGGAGTTATTTATTTTGATGTTTTGAGAATAAGAAGAGTTCAGAAAACAGAGAGGAAAATTAAGAAAGTTCAGAAATTAAAGAAAATTTCTAGAAAAAGATTTATTAAATTGATTTTAGCTGGTTTTATTGCAGCACTTGCAACTGTGTTAGATGATATAATTGTTTATTCTTCTTTATTATTAGAAAATATGGGGCGGGCGGGCGCTATTAGTGGAATACTTTCTGCAACAGTTTTAGAAGCATTTGTTATTGTTTATTTTGCAAGAAAAATGAATAAAATGAAGTTTAGAAAAGAAATTGCTAGTTTAGGATTGGTGGTATTGGGGTTGTTGGTTTGGGTGAAGGTTATTTGAAGAAATTTGTTCTAATTTAATCATTAATTTCAACATTAAACCCATTTAAATCCTCTTTAATAAAATCAGTAATTTTAATAATATTCTTATTAAATTTTTCATCTTTTTTCTTCTCTTTAGTTTTTACTATATTCAAATTTTCAATTTCTATTTTTTTCTTTTTTATTTTCTCCAATAACTCCTCAATTTCATCTTTCTCAAGAACAAAATTATCAATCTCCTGTTTTATCTCTAAAATCTCATTAATTTTATTTTTAAGACTGTCATTAATTAATTTTGATTCATTTAATAATTGAATAATTTCTTTTCCATTATTATTTTCAAAGGCTCCTCTAAAATTTTTTTTATAATCTTTTATTATATTCATTTCTTTTTCAAAACTATGATAAAAATTAGTTAAAGATTTAAAGTTTATTATTTCTCTTAATTTGTAAATTTCCTTAGCAAATTTTTCTTTTATATTCTCGATTTCATCTTTTTTCTTATTTTTTTCAATATAAGATTTGGTTTTTTTTATATTTTCTATGTTTTTTTCAATCCCCTTAATTTCTTTTTCTAAACTTTCAATTTTATTATTACATTCTTCAATATTTTTATTAATATTTACTCTTAATTTCTCAATTTTTTTCTTTTCAGCCACTTTTTCTTTAATAGAATCAAAAATCCTAATTTTATCAAAAAAATCTTTATTCTTATTAATAATTTTTTTTATATTTGTTAAAAACGCCCCAATAGATTGTCTAATCGCTCCTAATTCTTTTCCAATCAAAATTGTAGCTTTTTGAAAATTTAGTGAAGATTTTTTTTGAAAATTAGAAAATAAATCATTAATATTATTAACTAATTTTATCACATTATTTTTTTCTAACTTTTCTAAATCATCTTCAAATTTCTCAACATATTTTATATATTTTTCAAGATTTTCTTTAACAATAAATTTAACTTTATCTTCAAATTTAACTTTATCTACATCAACATTCTCTAATACAGAAATTTTTTCATCAAGATTATTAACAATTTTATCAATTTCATCTTTTATCAAATCTAAAACTTTTTGATTATCTTTTTCAATTTCTTTTTCTTTAGTCAGAATCCATTTATCAATATTATTAAATTCAATTTTTTCTGTTTTAATTTCTCTTTCTTCTTTCTTGGCTAATTTTTTAAGGAAATCTAAAAATCCCATAATAAATTTAAATATAACTAGTATATGAATTTTATGTTATTGCTATAATCTTAATTACCCTCTTCTTTTCTTATCACTAATAATCAAGCCATCGCTTAATTTTATAATTCTTGAAACATATTTAGTATGCCAAGGTTCATGAGTTACCATCACAATTGTCTGCCCAAATTTTTTATTTAATGTTCTGAAAACTTCTAAAACTTGTTTAGATGTATGAGTATCGAGATTTGCGCAAGGTTCATCTGCAAATAAAATTTTTGGTTTTTTGGCTATGGCTCTGGCAACAGCAACTCTCTGCTTTTCTCCTCCAGAAAGCTGGTCTGGAATTCTATTTAACTTATCTCCAAGCCCTACTTTTTGTAAAGCTTGTTTCGATGTTAAAATAGATTCTTTTTTTGATTTTCCTTCCATAAGTGATAAAATGTAAACATTTTCAGAAGCATCCATTTCATTAATCAATGCATAATCTTGAAATACATAACCCAACTGCGTTAATCGATAATAAGTTCTTTCTTGTTCTGGCAAATCAATTACATTAAGATTATTAATAGTGTATTCTCCTTTGGTTGGTTTGTCAATTAAACCAAGTATTCTTAACATCGTGGTTTTCCCGCTTCCACTTGCTCCCATAATTGCAATAAATTCTCCTTTTTTTATTTCAAAACTAACTCCATTCAGAGCTTTCACTATAACTTGTCCTGTTTTATAATGTCTTTGCAAATCTTTTATTTTGATTATTGTTTTTTCTTGTTTCATCATCTCCCCCAAATTGCTTTTAATATATTTTGTTTTGAAACTCTCCAAGCAGGGAGTATTCCTGCAATAATTGACAAAGCAAGCATTGTAAAAATACTTTTAATTATTAATCCTATT
The DNA here is from genome assembly GCA_017609745.1 of Candidatus Pacearchaeota archaeon. Classification (GTDB taxonomy): domain Archaea; phylum Nanobdellota; class Nanobdellia; order Pacearchaeales; family GW2011-AR1; genus JAFCDK01. The sequence continues at coordinate 4,883 of JAFCDK010000006.1, read as the reverse complement.
TGAATTTCAGGAATAATTTCTATAGTTTCATAAAATACTACTGGATTTGCTTGAAAATAAAACATAAGTGTAAAATACAAAATTAATCCTGCAACCACTCCCAATAATACGTAAAACATGCTGATAAATGCATAAGCTAGAACTATTGAATGAGGAGATATACCAACTGCTTTTAAAATACCTATTTCCTTTTTTCTATTTAAGACATTAATATAAATAATAATTAAAATTAACGCAGCCCCAACAATTAAACTAACATATTTAGAAACAACATTTATCATACTTATACTTTGCATTGCTTGTCTTAGGACAGCGTCAGATTTTTCATCTGCTGTAAAAACCGGCTCTTTAACTCCTGAAGCAATTATTTTTTCTTTTACTTTAGTAGCATCATCAATATTTTTTACTCTCACAACAATACTGGTTGCCTTACCCTTATCAATACCAAAAACATCTTTAATTTCCTCATAATGAACTAAAGCATTTAAATCAGTAAGCTCCCATGTGCCTTCCATTATTCCTTTGACCTTATAAGTTCTTGTTACCTCGTTACTGTATGTTACATTAACAAAAGAACCAACTTTTACTGCTCCTAAATTATCATAAATTTCAGAACCAAAATAACCTTCTACAAGCATCGCGCCAATTATAATCTCATCTCGTGAAAGATCGCCCAAAAATTCTCCCTCACTTATGATATAAGGATAGTTTGAAATGCCATACTCTTCAGATGGTAATAATCCTGTTATTGATGAACCAACAACTTTTTGTTTGTATTTAATAGAAGCTCCTGCATCTAATCTTTTTGTTGCAGACGCAACATCAGGAACTGCCCTTACTTTCTGTAAAACATTATCTGCATTATTTATATAAATATTATCTCCACTTGGTTCAATAACAATATCTCCATAAGGATATTGCATAAAACCAGTCATCATGCCCATAAGCCCCCCAATCATCGAAGGTAAAAACACTAAATTCACAAAAATAAGAGCTAAAACAAAAATGATAAATATTAAAGTTTTTTTATTTCCCCTCTTTATAGAGCTTGTTGCGCTAACAAATCCAACTTTAATATCATTAAGCATTTTTTCCTCATTTTTTATGATGATGTTTTTTTATTTTTTTCTCTATTTTATCGACTTTAAAAAATTGCTTTATTTTTTCTATTCCTTCTTCCTCTTTTTTATTTACTTTAAAATTTTCTCCTTTTAATAACTGCTGTATTATATTATCTTTTGCTTTTTTTGTTTTAAGAAAATAATATATGCCCCATCCAAGAACAGCGAGTATTAATATTGTAAAAAGAATTGCCCCAATATTTGATTTTTTCTTTAATATATTGAGATTTACATTTGTTTTTATTTCATTATCTCCAAAATCATCTTTGTATGAAATAGTAATTGGAAGTTCAAATTCCCCCACTTTATCTACAATAAAAGTTAATACAGCTGGACCATCTTCATTTGAATCAAGTGCGCCAATAAATGATTGTTTTAATCCTTGGAATGGATGGTCTGCATATACACTTACTGCTTTTGCAGTGCCGTCGCCAGTATTTTCAATTCTCAAAGTTAATTCAACTGTGTCGCCTTTTCTTGGAAGCACAGGTTCGGTTTTAAGAGAAGCAACACTTAATTCTGCTTTATCTCCTATAACATCAATCACTATATTATAATTTTCTATTATTGAATATTGTAGTCCGCCATAAGATAATCTTGTTTTAATTACATAAGTTCCAGGTTGGGCATCATTACTTGTTCTCATATGATATATAATAAATCTTTCACTATTCCAATTTAATCTAGAAATATTAATAATCAAAGGCTCTTTAATTGCAATGTCTGTTGGAGGATTTAATAATTCAAAAGAAATATCTTCAGGAATTTTTTCTCCACAATTTTCAATTTGCACTCCGACTGTAAACTCTTCTCCAATTCCAATTGAACTAGGACTAATATCTGAAATCTCTGCTGTTGCGCAATATTCCCTACCCAATACACTTGCACTTACCAGTATTAAGAAAACAATTACAGCCACAATTACAAAATTAATGAAAGGATTTTTGCTATTCATCTTTCCTCTTTTATTATTAACTACTAAAAGAAAAATCCTATTATAAATGTTTTGTAATCTCCCCGCTGAAAACTTAACTTGAGGTTTAGTTTATTTCTATTAAAGAATTTTAGACAATATTTAAGTATATGGGGTATATTTCAGAAACCTTAAAAAAATGTCAGTTAGTATGGTTGATTTTGATTGGCGGTACAAATTAATATTACATTTTTAGTTTTATTAAAAATTTTACAGACAAGTACAATTTTATATCTCATAATAAATAAAATAAGACGATAAAATAAAAATTAGAACCTCGCAATGGCAAAGTTTAAACCTAAAAGAGATTTTTTCTTTTATATATTTAATAAACATAAATTAATCTTCTATTATATCTTCTGTAAAAGCTTCAATAAACAACTTTCCTATGTTGCACTCTTAAAAAAGTAATTGTATTTTTATTAAAAGAATAAATAATTCTATAAGGTTTTACATAAATAGTTCTCTCACCCTTTAAATCGTATTTTAAAGGTTTTCCTATTTTAGGTTCTTGAATAATTTTTTCTATTTGTTTAATTACTTTAATTTTAATTGAAGAATCCAATTTTTTAACCTCTTTTTCAAATTTATCTGTATAGATAATCTCTACCATTTTTTAATTTCATTTAAGAAATCTTTACTCTTCATCTTTTTGAATCTTCCTTTGTCTATATCTTCCCAAGCTTCTTCTACTAAACTAAGAGTTTCCAAATCTTCTTTTAAGATAGGACTCTCTATTTTTTTTAAAACAACCAAGTCATCTTTTTTTAATGCAACTAAAATAGTTCCTTCTTTTAAATGAAGTTCTTCTCTTATCTCTCTAGGAAGAACTACTTGCCCCTTGCTACTTATTTTTGTTATTTCCATAATAATAGTAAGAATTTCTTACTATTTAAATCTTTCTTTTATGAACCTAAGGTTAAATGCCCCCGCCCCGGGTCAAAAATCGCCCTTTTTTGAGGAATGCCCCAATGGCGCATTAAATTCTTTTTGATGCACCTGATGAAACCTAGCCCCCTTTGGACTAATTTTTAATTGATTGTACTTTTTCTTGTTTGTGATTTTACAACTTTATTAGGGATTTGGTAATTTTAAGAATTGTAGAGGATTTAGAACTATTTCTTCTTATTTTTTTCTTTAGCGGTTTCCATTGGTTTATTGATATTTTTAGAAACCTCATCTAAAGCTCTATTAAAATCTTCTTTTTTAATTATTAATCTTCCTTTTTTCTTTGATTTATACACTCGTTTTATAGCATTAATTCCTGCAGTTCTACAAACAGCTTCAATGTCTGCCCCTGTCCATAAATTTGTTTTGTTTACATAACTTTTTATTTTAATAGATTTATCAAGAGGCATATTCCTTGTATGAACCTCAAATATCTTTTCTCTTGTTTTTTTATCAGGGGTTGTTAATTCAATTATCGCGTCAATTCTTCCCGGTCTTAATAAAGCAGGGTCAATTAAATCTTTTCTATTGGTTGCTGCTATTACAATGACTTTTTCAAGTTCTTCAATTCCATCAAGTTCTACTAATAGTTGATTCACAATTTTTTCTGTTGAATCATTTAATGATGCTCCCCTTTGTTTTGTAATACTATCAAATTCATCAAAAAAGATTATTGATGGAGCAACTTGTCTAGCTTTTTTAAATATTTCCCTAATATGTTTTTCAGATTCTCCAACCCATTTACTAACAAGTTCAGGACCTTTAACAGAAATAAAATTAGCATTAGATTCTGTTGCAACAGCTTTAGCTAATAAAGTTTTCCCTGTTCCCGGAGGCCCAGAAATAAGAATTCCTTTAGAAGGTTTTATTCCCGCTTTTGCAAATAAATCTGGTCTTAATAAAGGTAATTCAACAATTTCCCTTAATTTCTCTTTTGCTTCTTCCAACCCACCAATATCTTTCCATTGAACATGAGGTTTATTAATTAAAACTTCCCTCATAGCTGAAGGTTCAACAAATCTCATTGCATCAATAAAATGCTGTTTACTTATCTTTATTTTATCTAAAATTTGGGTTGGAACTTTCTCTTGTAAATTTTTTAATTCAGAAAAATAAGGTTTTAATGATTTCAAACCTGCTTCTTTACACAAAACTTCAATATCTGCTCCTGTAAATCCAATAGTTTTTATTGCGATTTCATCAAAATTAACATCTTTCTTTAAAGGCATTCCTCTTGTATGTATTTGTAATATTTCTTTTCTTGCTTTTTCATCTGGTGGATTAATTTTTATTTCTCTATCAAATCTTCCAGGTCTTCTTAATGCTTCATCAATATCTTCTGGCCGATTGGTGGCTGCCATAACAACAACTTGTCCTCTTGATTTTAAGCCATCCATAAGAGTTAAGATTTGTGCAACAATTCTTTTTTCTGTTTGATCTATTCCTTCTCCCCTTTTTGGAGCAATAGAATCTATTTCATCTATAAATATAATTGAAGGAGCATTTTTTTCTGCTTTATCAAAAATATCCCTAATGTGTTTTTCAGATTCTCCATAAAATTTAGAAACAATTTCTGGACCTGCAATAGAATAAAATGTAGAATCTGTTTCATTTGCAACAGCTTTAGCCAGTAATGTTTTACCTGTTCCCGGAGGTCCAGTTAACAAAACCCCCTTTGGAGCCCCTACACCAAGTTTTTGGAAAACTTCTGGATGTTTCATTGGCAACTCAACCATTTCTCTTATTAATTCAATTTCATTTTTTAATCCACCAATATCCTCATAAGAAATTCCTGTTGCTTTTAAATCTCCTGAATAAGGTTCATCTGAAACAATTATTTT
>JAFCDK010000005.1 GCA_017609745.1 Candidatus Pacearchaeota archaeon | reverse complement strand
TCCAGGAGTTTACAAAGACATTGATGAAGTTGTGCGCGTCAGCCATGTTGTTGGTATCGGAAATTTAGTTGCAAGATTAAAACCTTTGGGGGTGGTGAAGGGGTAGAAGGAAAAGTGTAAACAAAATAAAAATTTTATGATATTAGTTCCCCAAAATTATATTGAATATATTTATTATATGATTGTCCATATTGTATAGATCCTAAAGCCATCTTGAGTATAATATCTCCATCAACAAAAGTAATTTTTCCATCATCATCTATATCTGCCCTATTAAATAAATCTGATCCTGGGGATGGAGTACCGATTCCATTAATAAAATTTATTATCATACTAAAATCAACTCAAGTGTCCCATCTATCTTAACATCTCCTGCTACATGCAAGTCTGTTTGTGGGGAACTTGTGCCGATTCCAACATCGCCTGCACTGTAATAAATTCCTCCTGCTCCAGATTGCCATAAAGAACTTCCACCCCCCACATTACAATTTCCTTCAACTGCTGAACAAAGAGCAGCAGTATCTCCACCAATTTCATTCCATTCATGCCCAGGATTGGGTGCCTGACTATAAACAATTACTCCGACCAAAACTAACATTAAAACACCTGCTATTGTATATGCTGTTTTATTTGTAAGAGTTATTTTTATCACCATCTTTTGTATAAATAAGAAGAAGAATTGCTTTATATATTTTTTGATAAAGTTTATAAAACTGTTTAGCTTAATTAATTTATTAAAATGAGGTTGAAATTTAGTTTGTTTGTTTTTGGAATTATTTTATTTTCTAGTTTTGCTTATGCTTGTGGTGGTGGGGCAGATCAATTAATAATGAAACTTTCTGGACCTGCAAATGCTCATGGAGAAATTTATACTGGAACTTATAGTACAGAAATTTGTTATGATGAATTAATAACAGATGGAAACCCATACACTGAACCATCACCACATAATGGAAATACAATTGGAGTTTATTTATCTGATTCTACAAATGCTCATGCTTCAATAACCAAAGATACTACTTATAATGAAGAGATTAGATATGGAGATTTAGAATGTTCTACTGTAACAGGAGAATCAAGTTGTGAAACTGCTAATATATGTAGTGGATCTGATGTAACTAATCATATTATTTTAACTTTAAGTGCAGATACAAATGCTCATATTTCAAAAGGTATTGATGAAAATTATGAATCAACTGCAAGATATATTTGTTGTTGTTCACCTTCTGCAGAAAGTTCTGCTCCAACAATTTACGCTCCAAACTCAATTTCAGGAATTTTTAGTGATGCAAAACTCGCATTTTTTACTCTTAGGAATATGGTGATTACTTTGCTCCTTCTTGTAGTTGGGTATTATATTTATTTGAAGAAAAGGAAGAGAAAGAAGAAATAAAAATAGTGAAGACAGCGAAATAGTGTATAGAATATAGAAAACTTAATAAATTGCCAACAATATTAAATTTTATGGTGATAAAGATTTTTAAGAATTTTGGTAAAAGATTTTTTTCTAATTGGTTTAAAAGAAAAAAACATGTAAAAATTGGTTTTTATGGTCCGCCGAATGCTGGCAAGACCTCGCTCGCAAATAAAATATGCAAAGATTGGACAGGAGAAGAAATCGGAAAAGTAAGCAAAATTCCACATGAAACACGAAATGTCCAGTTTAAAGAAAAAGTAGAAATAAAATACAAAAACAAGGTAATGACATTCAAGCTTGTTGATACACCGGGAATTGCAACTAAAATAGATTATGAAGATTTTATTAAATTTGGTGTTAAGAAAAAGGTTGCACAAAAAAGGGCAAAAGAAGCAACTCAGGGAGTTATAGAATCTATTAAATGGTTAGAAGATATGGAGGCAGTGGTTGTTGTTTTAGATGCTTCTAAAAGTCCATATTCACAAGTTAATATTACTATAATTGGAAACTTATTAGCTAGAAAAATTCCAGTTCTAATAGTTGCTAATAAAATTGATTTGAAAAGAGCAAATACTAAAAGAGTAGAGGCTGCTTTTCCAGAATATGATGTTGTAGGAGTTTCAGCAAAATTTGGAAAAAACATAGAAGAATTTTATGAAAGTTTATTAAGAAAAAAATAAGTTTGGAAAATATTGCTTATTGGATAGTCTTAATTATATTCTTAATCATAATGGCTTATCTTATTATTACAGGGAGGGCTTTTAAATGAAAAAAGATATTAAAGAAATATTATTTTGGATATTTTTATTAATTGGTATTGCTTTGCTGATATGGAATGTATTTGGAAACAGCCCCACTGAACTTATAACATTATCAACTCTTATATTTACTTTATTATTAAAAGTATGGTCAATAAGTGACAGGCAAATTAAATCAGAAGTAAAAACCAATAGATTGGAAAGAAGTTTTATGAAGTTAGTCAAAGATTTTAAAGAACATAAACATAAAAAAAATTAAAGGGCTTTCTTTGCATTTTATGCCTTTTTCTGAAATAAGAGAATTAGGAATATCTGAAAGAATAAAGAAAATTCTTAATATTATTCTTGGAAATAAAATCCTTATTCTTCAAGGCAGGCTTAAATCAGAGGAGGAAATAAGACTTATTGAAGATACAATGGCTTTAGTAGACCATGTTAAAGATTTTCGAGGTGTAGAATTAGCTGTTATAGATTCTTTTAATAAAGAGGAAGCAGGAATGTTCTTAAAAATGAAGCAAAATATGGCAAAAGCTCTTATTGGCGACACATCAGCTTTAACAATAATTGGACCAGCAAGCATTGTAAAAGAAATTAAAAAAAATCCAAAGAAAATTGAGTTGATGTTGAATAAGTGAATTATTTTGGTAATGACCTTATAGTTTCGACTATAACATACACTAGAATAACTGCTATAATTATTTTAATAATATCTAATAAGTTTATTTGTGCTCTTTTACCTCTTTTTTTTAACATTTCAACCTCTAATTTCAGATTAGTAAGGTCTTTCCAGTAATTAAACTTTTCTGTCAATTGATGGGATAATTCTAATATATTATTGTTTAATATCTTAATTGAGGCCTCATTATAATTTATTTTTTGGGAATAGAAAAAAACCAATGCAAGAATAATTGAAGAAATAAAAAAAACAATAAAAAGAATTCTTTGCTCAGGAATAAATAGTGCAAAATTTGCGAAGATTAAAGAAATCATTGAGAAGAAAATAGTCCAAAAATCAACCTTCCATTTATGATTTTTAATTTTCTTTAAGTTCATTGATATAGACTCTCTATTATTATTTTTAATAATTATGATACTTAAATATCCTATTAGTAAACAAAACTTTTTATATTCTTAATTCTTTCTTATAATATGCCACACCAATGTGTTCATTGCGGAAAAATTTATCCAGATGCATCAAAAGAATTATTAGAAGGATGTAGCTGTGGTAGCCGATTTTTTCTTTTTATAAGAAAAGATAAAGACAAAACAAAAGAACAGGAAGAAGTTAAAGAAGCTGAAAAAATAATTGATTTTGATAGTGTTGATAAAAAACAAATTGAAAAAGATATAAGAGAAATAACTGGTTTAGAAGAAGAGAGAATGCCAGTTATTCTTGACCTGGAATCTGTTAAAGTTCTTGGACCAGGAAAATTCCAAATTGATTTAGTTAATTTATTCAATAAAAAGCGACCGTTAATATACAAACTTGAAGAAGGAAAATATATTATTGACCTGGCGTCTTCGCTGAAGATTAATTTAGATAAGTTTATGAAGGGGGAAGAAAAGTAAATAAGAGAAGTTTAACTATTAACTGATAATAATTTAAAACTATAATGTCGATTCTACATATTACTAAATTTTAATAATTATTAACAAGATTTTTATATCTATTTTTCTTTCTTAATTTATGGTAAAGAATTATAATGAAATTCTCAAAGATGAAATTAAGAAAATAAAACCAAGTTATAGAGAAATTTCTGAAATTAAAGAACAGACAAAAAAATTTATTGTAAGTATTAATCAATTATTAAAAAAATATAAAATAAATGCAGAACTATTTATTGGGGGAAGTTTAGCAAAAGGCACACTCATAAGAAAGAAAAAACAAGATATTGATATTTTTCTTAGATTTGATAACCAATATAATGAAGAGCAAATAAAAAAACTGAGTAAAAAAGTTTTTAAAAAAATTAGAGGAGCTAAAATAATCAAAGGTTCAAGAAATTATATTAATATTAAAACAGATAATTTAATTTTTGAAGTTGTTCCAACTCTCAAAATCAGCAATCCAAAACAAGCGAGGAATGTAACTGACTTAAGTTTTTTTCATGTTAATTATATTAAAAGAAAAATTAAAAGAAATTATAAATTGATTGATCAAATCATATTAGCCAAAGCTTTTTGCCATAGCCAAGGTTGTTATGGTGCAGAAAGTTATGTCAGGGGTTTTTCTGGTTATGCAATAGAATTGTTGATTTGTAAATGCAAAACTTTTGTTAATTTTATAAAACAGATTTCAAAATATCCGGGGAAAATTGTTATTGATTTAGAAAAACAATATAAAAACAAGCAAGAAATTTTACGACAACTTAATAAAGCAAAGCAAGAGGGACCAATTATTTTTATTGACCCAACATTTAAAGAGAGGAATATAACAGCTGGATTATCAAAAGAAACATTTGAAAAATTCAAAAAAGCAGGAAAATCTTTTTTAGCTCGGCCATCTCGTAGTTTTTTTGAACCAAAAGCAATAAATGAGCAGGAATTAAAAGAAAAAGCAAAAAAGCAGAAACTACAATTTAAAAAAATATTAATTAAAACTAATAAACAAGAAGGAGATATTGCGGGAACAAAACTTCTTAAATTCAGCAGATTACTCACACGAGAAATAAAGAAATTTTTTGATATAAAACAGACAGAATTTGAGTATAACAATAGACAAGAAGCAAGTTTTTATTTAATTCTCAAGCCAAAAAAACAAATTAAAATTCAGGGTCCGCCGATAACAAATAAAGAACATGCTGAAGCATTTAAGAAAAAATACAAAAGAGCAAGACTAAAAAAAGGCAGATTATATACAACAATTAAAACTCCAAGTTTTGAAATATTAATAAAATTTTTAAAAAAACGGCTCAAACAACATATGAAACAAATGGGTATTACGAGGATGAAGATGGTTGGTTAATCAGCTAATTTTTTCTTTTTCTATTATCATATAAAATTCCAGCCCCAGTAAACAAAGCAAATGATGCTGAAACTAAAAGAAAAGCTGGCCATCTCTGAATACAATTTTCATAGGCTATTTTATTTTCTATAATATCTGAACGATTTTTTAGCATATATTCAAATTTTTTAGCAATATTTATTATATATGGTTCAAAGAGACCAAAAGATTCGTCATCTAAATCTCTAGTATTTTCTAAAATTGTTCTTAATTCAAAATATTCTCTAACTTTAGGTGTAAGGTATTGACGAGATTCATAATAATAGCCAATAGCTCCTACAAGAGAGAATAAAGATAATGCTCCAGAAAAAGCACATGCTAAAACTAATTTACTGTATTTTTTCATCCTCTTTTTATAGAAGAAATTTTATTTAAATATTCTTATATTCTGTTCACCTGTTTTTTCTTAATTTATTTTCCATCCCATCTTACCTCCCTCTTCCACCTTTAGCAACGATTTCAAATAAATATGATAATGCAGATGCAAAAAACTCTGAATTAAACCAGATTGCGAGATCTTCATTATTTTGTTTTTGATTTAGCATTAAAATAACTTGTTCTTTATCTATTACAAAGAAATTTGATTTTACAGGGAATTTTATTGTTTTTATATTAAATCTTTTGCTTATTTTTTTAATATCTTGAAATTGTCCATTTAATGCAAGATTTACTTTAATTTTCCTGTTTTTTAATTTATCAAAAAGATTTGAGAAAAACCGCGTTCTTGATAAAATTTCTTGTGTTGAAGAACAGATGATAACTTCTTTTTTAGCAGATTCAACTAATTCAATAACGTGGCTGTTTATATTATTTCCGCCTTTTAATGTTCCAGATATTTCTTCTTTTCTAATTGAACTAAATTTAGAATTATGTAAAGATTCAAGTTCTTGATATTCTGCAGTATCTTTTAAGTTTGAAAGAACTTTTATTTTTTCATTTATTGTTTTAACTGCATTTGTTTTTAATTTTTCTACAACAGAATTTGGATTTACAGCCAAATATTTTACAGGTTTTCCTATTTTTGAAATAGCAAATCCTCGCTTTTCCAGGCTTTCTAAAACATCATAAGTTCTACTTCTCGGCACTCCTGAAATTTCTGCAATTTCGCCTGCAGAAGCTATGCCCTTGCTCAACAGAGCAAGCCAAACTTTAGTTTCATAAATATTCAAATCAAAATGGCTTCTTATTTTTTTAACAAGTTCTGGTTTTATTATCATTTTATCTTATAAATTGGTAATTTACTACCCTTCCATTTAAATGAGTATAAATTAATTTGTGTGGGTTCTTAGATTCTACATAACAATGTGTAAGAGAACCCATAGGCACTATTCTCTGAACTATTGTATCTTCTCTTTCTGCTAAATCTGCTAAAAGCTCGGATGTTTTTTCTCCAATTAAATTCAATATAAGATTTTGTTTTTTATTCATTTTAATTATTTTTTAGTATTTATTTTTGAATTTAATATTGAATATCTCAAAGAAGTAATAGTTTGATAAATACTAGAAGGGTCTATAATATTTTTTAAGGTAAGTGTTGGTGAACTGCTTAAATCTATATCAGAGTGTCTGTCATTAAATCCTATGTCAGATAAGATTCTAACCCAATCTATATAATTGTCACGCTCGTCTCCTTGTAAAGTAAATTTTAATTCCATCCCCTCAGAACCCAATTTCCCTTTATAAATCTTATGGTTTGTTACCTTTAGCGAGTGAGGACAAAAGAGAAAGGTTTAAAAGATAGAAATGAAATAAATTTATATGGCACAAACAAATGGGATATATGATAATTTTGTTTTAGATAATGGATTAGATGTAACTATGCAAAAAACTTCGACTAAAACAGCTTTTGCTTTTTTAAGAACTAATTTTGGCAGTAGCCATGAAGAAGAAGGAGAAGAAGGACTTGTACACTTATTAGAGCATTGTTTAGTTAATGCTGGAACTGATAAACTGTCTCCTACAGAATTTGCTAAATATAGAGATAGTTTTGGCGGTGATTTTAATGTTGCTACAAGTATTGGTAGAACTTTTTTTCAATTAGACTTATTAAAAGAAGATTTTGAATCTGCCTTAAATTTTTTATCACAAATTGTTTTTTGTCCTAATTTTAATTCAAAAATGGTTGAAACTCAAAAACAAGTAGTATTAATAGAAACATCAGATAATAAGGGAACAGCAAGTTTTACAGATAGTAAAAGATTTAGAGAAGCATTATATAGGGGGCATCCAATAAATTATGACGGTCTAGGTAAAGAACAAATAATAAGAAAAGCTACTATTGAAGATCTAAATAAATTGCATGGAAGAGGATTTTCACCAAATAATATTGAATTGTTTCTTGTTGGAGCACTTCCAGATGATGTAAAAGAATTAGTAAATAAATATTTTGGACCTTACAAGCCCAGAAAAGATACAAGAAGAGAATTTCCTGAATTATCGCCACTAGAAAAACAAACTATAATACATTCATTTGCTCCTGATTTACTTAATAAAGATAATCCACAAACAAGTTCTGCTGAAATTAGTTTTGGATTTGTAGTACCCCCAGAATTAAAATATGGCTATCCACTTAATCTAATATCTGGAATTTTAACTGGTGGAACAGATTCAAGATTATATAAAAAAATTAGATCTCAAAAAGGCCTTGCTTATTCAATTAAAAGTGATTACTCTTCTGAATATAATGCAGGAACTTTTTTAATTCAGACGAATGTTCCTGCAACAAAATATGAAAAAGTTATTGAATATTTATTTGAAGGATTAAATGAATTAAAAAAAGAAAAAGTAGATGCTTCTGAATTAAATAGATTAATAAAAATTACTAAATTTAAAGTTGCATCTCAATTTGAAACAAATATGGGGCATATTCAAGAAATGACTAGAATAAAAGATCATGGTATAACAATGGATGAAATTCTAAGAACCTATCAATCAATAACTCCTGAACAAATACAAGAAACTGCAATACAATATATTCCTGACAAAGATGAAAATTATGTTCTTTTAATCAGAAATCCTTTAAAATTTCATTAACCCTCAAATCAAAAACCCGGTAGCAATGCCTGCTAAACATCCGGCAGTTATAAACGGCATTGCAGGATAGAATTTTCCTTTTCTTGAATACATGAATAATAAAAGAAGTGCGAGAGTTGCACCCAATATTACGAGAAGTGCCTGACAAATTCCAAAGGTTCTAAGAACAACTCCTGCTGTAATAATGGGGAACACAACATCTCCTCCACCAAGTATTGCAAGATTAACTTTCATTTTCTTTTTCTTAAGTTTCTTTAATCCCACTTTTGTTTTCTTTAGTTTTTTAATTATTTTTCTTTGCTTTTTATTTAAATAAGGAACAAAAAAACCTGTGAAAATTTTCATATGGTCAATTTGGAACTTGGCAAGTTTTTGCATAAAGCCTGTATGCCAAACAGCCCACATATCATAACCCGAAATTAATAATAAAAGAATAATAATTGTCCAGATATTTAAAATAGGAACAAAGACTGCGGCAATCCCAGGGTAAATCAGCAGTTCTGTTATATTATGAATAATTAAATTTCTCTTAAATATTTTGAAAAATGAAAGAGGTACAGCAATAATAAGCACAAGATATTGTAAATAAGGTATATTAAATAAAAATGACAAAGAATTAAAAGTTATGCCCAATGCAAGAATTACCACAACAAAAAACCATAGTCTAAGAAAATTAACTGCTTTTAATTTTGTCAGCAGAAAAACAAGCGAAATTCCAATCACAAGAGCAATTAAAATACTTGGGAAAATTTCTTTAGTGGTTATTTCTTCTGGAGGCTCCATGCTGTAAGGTAAATTATGTTTAATCTGGATTTCTTGAATTGTTCCATTAGCAAGAGTTATTTGAGTTGTTTTAGGAGAATAAGAATAAATAACTCCAATCCCAATTAACTGAGTTATTAAAAACATAGTCAAAAGAATAATTGTTATCATAACATTGTGCTTCATCTTTTTTACCTCTTAAGATTAATTAAGAAAAATAGGTTTATAAAAGTTTTATTTTAACCGCAAAGTTTCTAAATTTCTTGGCACATTTGTTTCAATCCGATTTCTCTTGTAAATTGTTGATGCGAGGTCTATTGATTTACTTTGTTCACCGTGATTTATAATTACTCTTTTTGGTTTTGGCTGGCATCTGCTAATAAATGCTAAAAGTTGATTTCTTCCTGAATGGGATGTTAGCCCATCAATTGTAGATACATCTAATTCTACTTTAACAATTTCTTCTCTTCCATCAACATTCATTTTAATTTCTTTTATTCCTTCTTGAACTTGTCTTCCTAAACTGCCTACGCCTTGATAACATACAAAAACAATTGAATTTTTTTTATTGGATGCAAATTCTTTGAAATATTCTACACTTGCTCCGCCAACTAACATACCAGAAGTTGCAAGAACAAGGCAAGGTCCTCCTTCAATAACTTTTTTTCTTTCTTGTGCAGAACCAACCCTCTTAAAAATATTAGAAATAAAAGGATTTTTATCTTGAAAAATTAAACTCCTCACAGAACTGCTTAAAAAATCAGGATAAGCTGTATGAATAGCATTAATATCCCAAATCATCCCATCTATATAAATAGGAATCTCTGGCAATTCTCCGGACTTTATTGCATCTTCTATAATCAACATTGTTTCCTGGGCTCTTCCTAATCCTAATTCAGGAACTAAAACTTTTCCTTTTCTTTGTATTGTTTTTTTAATTATATTTATTAAAGTTTCTTCTGATTCTTTTCTTGAAGGAAGAATATCATTTTTTGAGCCATAAGTTGATTCAATTATAGCTGTTTCTAATCGTGGGAAATTTACATTAGCTACATCCAAAAGCCTTGTTTTTCCAAATTTAAAATCAGCACAATAAAGTAAATTGTGCAAACCATTTCCTATATTAATATGTGTCATTGCTGAACCTAAAGCATGGCCAGCATTATACAAAGTTATTCTTATATCAGGGGTTATATCAGAAACCTCATTATAATTTAAACAAATACTATGTTTTACCATTTCTTTTATATCAGATGAATTAAATAAAGGGGCAATTGCTTTTTTATAAGCAACTCCAATAAAATCAAGTGCAAGTAGAGAAGCAATATCTCTTGTTGGTGCAGTCATATAAACAGGGCCTTTATACCCCATTTTATATAAATAAGGAATTAAACCGCTATGATCCAAGTGTGCATGACTTAAAATAACTGCATCTATCTCATGTATATTAAACTCAGGAGCATCAAAATATGGGAACTTTTCTCTTCCTTGAGCAGCTACATCTAATCCACAATCTAAAAGAATTTTTGAAGTTGGAGTTTGCAATAATAAACAACTTCTTCCCACCTGCCTTCCACCTCCAAGAAAACTAATTCTCACCCATTCCTCTACTTTTTCAGGACTCCATTCTTTATATATTTTTTTACCAATAGAATTTAAAAATCTTTTTCTATAATTATTATTTAAATATAAAACCTGTCTTATGTTTTCTGTTATTTGGCTTTGAATTGCTGAACTTCTCTGAATTTGAGGTATCCATAATGTTTTTTGTTTTAGCTCATTAAGAATAACTCCATGTTTTCCAATAACTAAACCAGGTCTTTTTGCCTCAATAACAACTATGCTTCTTTGAATATCAAAAATTATTTGTGTGATTTCTGCTTCTTTTGGAACAATATCTCTAATTATTTTTTCTGTTGCTTCGCGGTCAATTAAAATATTTTTGTCAGCTCTTAATTCAATTCTTTTTTTAAATTTATCAACAAGTTCTTTAATCTTAGCTTCGCCTGTTTTAAATAATTCTTCATTTGTTGTATAGAGAACTATATTTGCTCCTTCAAAACCTGCATCAGAAATAGATTTTTCAGGCAATTCTTTTGTTATGCTTTTTAAAATATCTGTCATAATAAATTTTTCTAACCCCCTTTCCTCTTTTTCCTAATTATTTTTTAATATCTTTTTATTTTTTTTCTTCTAAAATTGATTGAATTTTCTTATCAACAACATGGTTAATTCCTGAAGAAGTTATTGTAAAAACATCAACTCCAAAACCACTTCCAATATCTCTTTGACTTGCTGCTTGGATTGCTTCAACAGCAAGTTCAACTCCTTGCTCAACTGTTATATCTTTTTTATATTCTTTTTCAAGCAAACCCAACATAAATGGCATTCCACTTCCAAAATTAGCATCATATTCTTCAACTTCTTTAACTCCTCCAGCAGGTTCTATTGTATATAATTCAAATGTTCCATTTTCATTAAAACCACCAATTAAAGAACCAACAATATGTGGTAAAGTTGAAAATTGCCTTATATTTTTATAAGTAATCATAGCAAATAAATTTGCAGCTTCTTTTACAGAAGGTCTTGACTTTGTTCTTAATTCTTTAAGTCTTAATTCAGCTGCAACAATTTTTTTTAACATTTGAATATCTGCAGCTCCTCCTGTCCATCCTCCAATAAGATAATTATTAATCTGAATAATTTTTGGGGTATTTTTATCCATAATAAAACTTCCTCCAGCAGTTACTTGTCTATCTCCTGCCATCACAATTCCGTCTTTGCATATAATTCCAATTATACTTGTGCCTGTTTTAAGAATTGAATTTTTTAATTCTTGATTTATTTCCATTTTAATTTTATTCAATATTTATAGAACCAACCATTATCCTTTCCAGAATTTACAAATCTGATAATAAAAAGGGATTTATAAATGTTTTGATGAAACCTTTTCACCCTTCAATCACCTTTACCACCAGAAAATATATAAACTAATAAAATATTTTATTAATATGGAAATGATAGAAATACCAAAAAAAGAATATGAGAAGTTAAGAATGAGGGCAAACATAGATATTGATTTATTAAAACAATTAACTCAAAGTTTAAAAGATATTAAAGAAGGTAGAATAAGAAGAGTTAAATAACATTATCTTAATCCAGCATATTTTCTAATTCTTTTCTAAAAATTTCTAGTAATAATCTTATTGTATTTATGACTTTTTGTTGATCTTTTTTTCCGCTTATTGCAACCATAAACACGCTTTCTAAATCATCATAAATAAGAAAATAGATCCTATATTTTCCAAATCTTTTTTTCTCGAAACCATTTTACATTTAGAGGTCTTCCTGAATAAGGATTTTCAACAAGCTGATCTTCTAATTTATCAATATAATTTTGAACATCTTTATCATATTTAAATAATTCACTATCAAATCTCTAAGAATGATATATTTCCCTTCAATCACCTTTACCACAACATTCCTTTGTTTTGGGCCATCAAATTCAACAAACCCAACATTTTGCCAAGTGCCAAGTTGAAGCTTACTATCTTTAATTGCAATTGTTTCACTTGGCCCGACAATTGAAGCTTTAATATGGGAGGCAGCATTATTATCAATTTTGTCATGCTGATAATTATTATGTTCTGGCACAAGTTTGTTTAAAGTAGTGATTATATCTTCGCGCACAGCAGGATCAGCATTTTCATTAATTATAATTGCTGCTGTTGCATGCGTGGTAAATACTAAACACAATCCATTTTCAATTTTGATTTCTTTAATTATTTTTTCAACTTCTTTTGTTATATCAATTATTTCATTGTGCTTTGAAGTTGAAATTTTAAATGATTTTTGCATGTAACAAAGAATATAGTAAAGTTTTTATAAATTACTATTTCATATTATTCATGGCAGATTTTTATAAAGTGTATAGAACAAAATTAACTAATATAATAGGTATAAGACCTATAATGAATGTTGAAGAAGCTCAAGAAGCTTTAAAAGATATGAGAAAAAGTGGGATAAATGTTTATGATATTGGACCGAATGGCGAATGTGAAAAACTTAGTGAAGATGAACTTGATAAAATTATAGTAAATGAAATTGAGAAACAAAGAATTGAAGAAAGGCTTTAGCCCCCAACCCCCGTAACCCCCTTTTCTTTTTTAAATTTAATTATATTTTCTACAAAGCCTTCGATTTTTTGTTCGTGGCTGACAAGAATTAATTGCTGGACATTTAATTGTTGCAATAGGTTTCTCATTTTATCGAGCTGTTGTTCTGAAAAACCATCTGTTGGTTCATCTAAAATTATTAAGTCTTTAGTTTTTATTTTACTGAGAAGAGAATTTATAGTTTGATTAAGTGCAAGGCGATATGCGAGTGCAATTGCTGTTCTTTCTCCTCCTGAAAGAAAACTATAATCTAATTCATAATCCTGCTGGTCTATTACAGGTGAAAAAGTTTCATCAAGTTTGACGGTAAAATTATCAGAAACCAAAATGGAAAACCATTCATTAAATAATTTTGAAAATTCTTCTCTTAATTTCAACATTATGTTCCTTTCTGTAAATTCAATAAGACTCGTAAATTTTGTAGATAGCCAATTTTCTAATCTTGTTATATACTCAAGTTGTTTTTTTATTTCTTCTTTATTTTTTATGTTTTCTTCAAGCAAAGAAATTTCTTTTTTTGTTAATTCTATTTCTTTTTTTATTTCAGCTGTTTTGATTTCAGCGTCTTTTTCCTGCCCCATAATTTCTTCTAATTCTTGTTTTTTTATTTTATAAATAGTGTCAAATTTTGATAGCTCAAGAATAGATGTTTTTAAATTTTCTATTCCTTTATTTAATATTTCAATATCTTTATTTAACATGTTTCTCTGTTTTTCAATTTCAGGAATTTTATCATGCTGAATTTTTAAATTTTCTATTTTTATTTTTAATATATCTAATTCTTTTTGTTGTTTTTCAATTTCAGAATTACTTTCTTCAAGAATGATTAATTCCCTATTTTTTTCTTGTTTTTTCAAATTAAATTCTTCTAATTGAGAATTTAGTTTTGTTTCTTCTGTTTTTGTCTGCTGAATTATATTTTGTTTATGTTGCTCAGAAACATTCTGAAGGCATGTTGGACATAATTGGATGTTAGATATTTTTTTTTTAATATCATCAATTTGTTTTTTTCTTATTTCAAAGGATTTTACTTTAGTTATTAAATCTATTAGTTCTTTATTAATCTCTTGTTTTTTAATTTTGTTTTCTTCAATAATTTTGGTCAGTTGCTGGAGCTTATTTTCATCAAACTTATCTTTTATTTCATCAAATTGTTTATTTATTTCTATTATTTCTTTTTCTATTTTTATTATTTGTTCACTTTTTGCAGTTATCATTATTTTTGATTTTTCTATTTCCTGTTCATAGTTTGTTTTTTGTTTAATTTTTTCTTCAACTTCTGTTATATCTTTTTCTTTGATTTTTCTATTTTCTATTATCTGTCTTAATTTTTCCTGATTTTCAACAAGATTTTTATTTAATTGTTGAATAGAATCTTTTTTTTCATCAAGCGTTTTTTTTAATTCAGGGAGGTCTTGTATCTGTCCTTGTTTATTTCTTGTTTCTTCTCTTAGCTTTGCACTAAGTATTTGACAATTTTCTTTAATTCTTTTATATTTATCAATTCCAAAAACATGCCGCAAAATATTAAGTCTAGTTTCAGAATCTTCTAAAATTATTTGTTTCATTCCTTCTTGAGGTGTGTAGACTGTAAATCTATAAAGAAGGTTTGTTTTTTTAGCAAATTCTGAAGGATAATTTAAGATATTAAGAATTAAAGTTTTTGATTCTGAAACAGAAAGTTCTCTTTTCTCATTATCAATTGTTATAGATACATAATTCTGGCTTATAGTTTTTCCTCTTTTTAAATTTCTTTCAACAATCAACTTTCTGCTACCAACTTCAAATTCTAATATAACTCCTCCTTCTTTCTCTCCATTTCTTAACAGGGAAGCTCCTTTTTGCCCTGGCTGTAATCCAAAAAGAGCAAATTCTAATGCAAGTAAAATAGAAGTTTTCCCCGAGCCGATATCCCCAGAAAGTAAAACAGAGCCTTCTGGAAAAATTACTTCTGAATTTTTATAACTACGAATATTTTTAAGCTGGATTTTTCGTAAAATCATTTTCTATTTCCCTTAATAATTTAATATTTTTTTAATTTCTCCTAAAAACCTTTCTTGAAAAATAAGATTTTTTTCGTCTTCTTTTTTTTCTGTATTAAGAGCATTAATTAGTGTTTGTATTCTTTCATTAAATTCAGAAGGATTTTCAACTATGAATTTTTCTATAATCTCATCTTCAAGCCGGTCCATATTATCTGTTTCAATTTTTATTTCAGAAGTTTCAATTTTTAATTTAGATGTGCTTTTTAAAATAACAAAAGCTCCTTTTTCTTTTGCAAAAGTTTCTATATCTGCAAATTTGATATCAGAAGTTTTTCCTTTGTCAAGTATGCCCCTTATTTTTAATAAAACAATTTTGTCTTCGAGGTTTTTTTTGTTTAGCTCTGAAATTATATATTCTGTTGCAGAAAGTGTGTCTCTTATCTGAATATCAAAAACAATTACATCTTTTATTTTTAAATCTACTCTACGTGGTTTAAGTTCAGAATAATCAAATGCTTTTGCAGCTGTTTCTATTATATAAAACATACCTTGTTTTAATTCTTCTAATTCTTGAAAATTATTTGGAAAAATAGGACCTGAATATACTACATTCCCTTTACAATACTTTATATGTAAATGTCCTAAAGCATAATAATTCGCGATGGGCAAGTTGCTTATATTTATTGATTCTACTGGTAAATTTCCAATCGCATCTGTAATACTGGTATGA
The DNA here is from genome assembly GCA_017609745.1 of Candidatus Pacearchaeota archaeon. Lineage (GTDB taxonomy): Archaea > Nanobdellota > Nanobdellia > Pacearchaeales > GW2011-AR1 > JAFCDK01. The sequence continues at coordinate 15,798 of JAFCDK010000005.1, read as the reverse complement.
AGCATAAGAATTTTAAAAAATGGGGAGTCCTGTAATTTGATTTTTTTTAAATCCCGCACCTCTAAACTTGATTTTCTTCCAGGGTAACCATAAATAGCAATATTTTTTTCAATCACAGGATTTAATAGAATTTCTGTAATTTCTTTATTTTCACTATTTGATTTATTTCCTATTCCTTGTTTTTTTCTTATTTCTGCATTATAAACATTTTTGCAAAATCCAGCATATTCTAAAACATCTAAAAAAGTTTTTCCAGAAACAGAATAATCATGACTTCCTGCTATAATATAACTAGGGATTTTTGCTTGTTTTAGTTTGCGAAATTCAAGAAAAGTTTGTTTTAAAACCTCGATAGAAGGATAAGGAGAGTCAAATAAATCTCCTACTATAAGTACAAAATCTACACCTTCTTTAATACATAAGTCAATTGCCATTGAAAAACTCTGCATATTAAGTTCTTGAAGTTCAGGATATCTCCATCCTCCAAGATGACAATCACCAAGATGAGCAAATTTCATTTTATATAATGAAATTTACAGAGGAGGATATATAAGAATTATTGAGGTAGAGAATAGAATTTTAATCATTCGTCTCTACACTTGCTTATATAAAAACCTTCCGAAAGGCTTATAAATAAAATTCAAAAATTGAAATTTTTAGTTTTTTTATAAAGGTTTCGCAGCACTTTTAAATCAATTATATTATATTAATTTCGCATGGAGGTTTTTAAAATGGCTGAAGATGAAGAAGAAACTAAAGAAGAAGAATAAAAAATTTTTATTTACTCAACTTTTTTTTCTTTTTCTTTTTTATTTTTTCTTTAATCGCCAAACATAAAGTTCTTCGAAGAAAAGTTTTTTTATTGCTATTTTATTAATAATTAAATTATGCTCTTTAATTTTTGCTAATATCTTATTTATTGGTGTCAGAGATGATGTTAAAATTAATACGATAGCATTATTGTTTAAATAACTGGGCAATTGTTTAATAAATCTAAGGATTATTTCGTTTCCTTTTTTTCCGCCAGTAGTATCCAATTTTTTATCATACTTGTGTTCTGGGAGATATGGAGGATTAAAAATAATTAAATCGAACTTATTTTTTTTATCAATATTAGAAAAGAGATTGCTTTTTTTTGTTTTAATATTTAGATTGTTTTTTACTTGGATTAATGCTTTCTCATTAATATCAACAGCTAATATATATTTTTTATTAATGCCCAACTCTAATAATTTTTCTGAAATTATTCCACTACCAACTCCCATATCTAATATTTTTAAATCTTGCTTTTCTTTTTTATTTAATTTAGAAATATAATTTGATACTATTTTTATTAAAAAATATGAATCTTCAGCTGGCTGATAAACTTCAGAGTTCATTTTTATTTTCCAAACAAAGAATTAAAAAAATCAATAAATTTCTCTTTGAAAATAACGCCTAAAACAATTAAGATTATTATTAAAACAAATAATGAAATTAAGAAAATAATTAATGTTTTTTTGCTTTTTTTCTTTATTGGTTCTTCTAATTTTGGAATGTTTGCTGGTTGTTCAGCTTGTATGGGTTGGGTGGTTTGTTTTGATTGAGAAATAATAGGCGTTTGTTGAGTGGTTTGCTGGGTTTGTTGTAATGTTGTTGTTTGTTTTTGTTGGGGAGTGGTTTGGGTTTGTTGAGTGGTTTGTTGTTGAGGAGGTGTTTGTAATTGCGAAGTTTGTTGTGGCAAATTTATTGAACCTGTTGAAAGTTGTTGTGCAGCTACTTCAACATCTTTTGCATTATAACCAGCATTTATAAAACTCTGTTTAGCTTTTTCAAGTGAATCTCCTCTAGCTAAAGCATTTTTCAAACCTGCTAAAATATCTTGTCTTGGCATAAATTAATTAGGAAAGTAAAGTTTTTAAGAGTTTGGTTGGGAAGGTTTTTAATTTTTTAATTGAAAATATTAAAAAATTTTAATAGTTTGTGCATCGCGCATTTGAATAACTCTTTTGCCTTTTTGATTGTATCCTCTCTTATATCCCATTCTTTCTGCTAAATCTGACATTGGGGCAAGCTGTTTAGAGTCTCCGTGAGCAGGAATTATTATTTCTGGTTTTACAATAGAAATAAAGTCTCTTAAGTCTTCACGACCAGCATGCCCACTTACATGAACATTGTCAAAAATCCTTACTCCTCTTTTTTTTATTCTTTTTTCCATAACTGCCCGCTGTTTTACATTTCCTGGAGCAGGAATTACTTTTGATGAAAATATTAAATTGTCGCCGGGTCTAAATTGAAAAGGAAACTCATTTCTTGAAATACGCTCAAGCACACTCCCTTTTTCTCCTTGATGACCTGTACAAACTAAAACATATTTATTCCTATTTTTTTCAATTTTTTTCATCATAGATTTTATCTGGTTTCTATAACTAATCAAAAGAATATCATTTTTGAAAGGGCACATCTTAACTTCAATTGCGGCAGAAACATATTTACGAAGACTACGACCGATAAAAATTGGTTTTCTTCCAAGTTTTTTACTAAATTCAACAATACTTTTTAATCGAGCTATATGAGAAGAAAAAGTTGTAATAACAATCGCTGAATTTGAGTTTTCTATTGTTAGCATTACTTCCTCTAAAAGTGCTCTTGCAATTTTTTCACTCGGGGTTTTTCGCTCATCCCCTGAATAAAGAGAATCTACAATAAGAACTTTAACGCCTTTTTTAGCGAGCTCTCGCATTTTTTCATAATTTGGTTTTTTGCCCAAAATAGGAGTATTGTCAAGTTTAAAATCATTAGCATAAAGCACAACGCCATCGTTTGGAGTATGGACAGCTATAAGAGAAGTTTGAATAGTTGAATGTGTAATATTAATAAAATTAGTTTGATAGTTTTTTCTTTTTCCTTTAACAGTATAAGAAGAATTAGGTTGTATTGATTTTATTTTATTTCTCAATCTAATTTTATCGTCTTTTAATAATCTTTTTAAAACAGATATTGTAAATGGTGTTCCGACAATTTCTGCTTGAGGATATCTATCTGCAAGATAAGGAACTGCTCCAACATGATCTAAATGTGCATGACCTATTAAAATGGCTCGCACTTTTTTTCGCAATTTTAATTTATCTAAAATTAAATCATCTGGAACTGCACCAACCCGCCGCATTTTTCTTAAATCTCTATAGTCATCTTCTTCTCCTAATTTAATTACAGCAGGAAGAAAAAGCCCCATATCAAGCATAATCGCATCGTCTTCAAACTCAAGAACAGTCATATTTTTTCCAACTTCATTAAAACCCCCGATTGTATGTATCTTAAACATAAATCAAATATGTAGATAATGTTTATAAATGTTGAGCCCGAGACATAATTATGAAACTTCGCCTCAAACCAAGCATTCGTGAAAAGAAAAGATATTTGTATTTTAAGATAAAATCTGTTAATGGGGATGCTGGCAAATTAATAAAAAAATCTATTTTAGATTATGTTGGAAGTTTAGGATATGCTAAAGCAAGTCCTCGTGTAATAAAAATTGAAAAAAAAGGCAGCACTTATGAAGGAATTTTGAGTATTAATAGAAAAGAAATTGAAAAAATTAAGGGTGCTTTGGTTTTGGCTGAAATTGAGGTCATAAAAGTCAGTGGGACTTTAAAGAAATTAAAAGGAAAAAAGAAAAGATAGAAATGTTTTTATATTAAACTTTTATTAATATAATGTGGTGGAAAAGAGGATGAGAAAGAAATTTAAAAAAATAAACAATAAATCATTAAATGCTGTTGTAATTATCGCGGTTGTGATTTTTTCTCTTATTATAATTTATAATAATACAATTTATGAAACTGATAGAGGAATAACTGGAGAGTCAATTACTACAAATGGTTTAAAAATTTATTATAAATTTGAAGAAGATACAAGAGATTTGAGTGGGAATCTATATCAGGGATATGTTAAAAATGAAGAAGGTTATAGTGCTCCAAATTATGGAATAGAATTTATTGATGGAATTTCAGGAAAAGCGGCAGTCTTTGACGGCTCAGATTATATTGAACCAGGGGGTATTCAAAACAGACCTAATTTTTTATATAGTGATTTAACTTATTCTGCATGGATTAAGACAGATAAAGAACAAACAACAAATATTATTGGAGGGTATGATACAAATAATAATTATATTTTATTGAGGTTAATACCTAAAAATAGAATCAGATTTACAATTAAAGATAATAATGGTGCCATAGTTATTTGTGATACAAATTATAATACTGATTATGATAATGATGAGTGGCATCATATTGCTGTTGTTAGAGATTTTAATAATTTACTTTATATTTATTTTGATGGAGCTCAAGTAAAATCCTGCGCAGATAGTGTTGGAGCAATTGGAACAACACATAATATGATGGTCGCGGGACCGTGGGATTATTTTGAAGGTGAAATTGACGAACTAAGAATTTATGATAGAGCCTTGAATGAAAATGAGATTCAAACAATTTATAATGAAGAGACCTTAGATAAAATTGGATTATTAGCTTATTATAAATTTGATAGAACTATATCGGGGATATTAGATTATTCTATGAATAGTAATGGAGGTGTTAGAAAAGAAGGAGCATATAGAACTGAAGATGCTGTCTCAGGAAGAGCCATCGGCTTTGATGGTGTGAATGATTATATTGAATTTGATAATATTATTCCTTCCCCAAATGAAGGAACTATTATGGTTTGGGTTAAACCAGAAACAAAACATATAGGAAATATAATTTATATTGGACAAGATAGTGGTGATGGATTTGGGGATGAGCAAGAACTTCATTTAAGTGTTTTAGAAAATGGAGAATTTAGTATTTATTTTGGAAGTAAAACTACAAATAATAATCATTATAGAATAGATGCAGGAAATTATATACCTGGAAATTGGTACCATCTTGTTGGCATGTATAAAAATAATGGTTTTGTAAAATTATTTATAAACGGACAAGAGGTTGGAAGTGACAGTGTAAATAAAGATATTCAAACTTTTAAATGGATTGCTCCTACATTAATGGGAAAACCAAGAGCAAATAAGCGTTATTTTAAAGGAATAATAGACGAAGTAAGAGTTTATGATTATCTTTTATCTAATGCAGAGATTCAAGAAATTTATGAGGAAGAGAAACCGATTGAAGAACTGCCAAGACATAGAATAACAAATATTGGAACTTCTTCATGTTCTGTTGGTGGAGATGAACAAGGAAGATGCATGTGTTCTGGAAATAATTGTTTAGCACTTCAATCAGATGAATCAGATACTGCTGATTGTTCTGGAGATTTAGATTGCATTTATAATGGTAATTGTTATGAATATGAGTCAATGATTTCTGTTCAAGGAGAAAAAATGGTTTGTGATCGTAGAATTTGGAATGATTGTGATTTTGATAAAGGATTTTTATGTGGTGCAACACCTAATTGGGAACATTGTAATAATTGTAAATGGCTAGTAAATGGTGAAGATGAGATAATAGGAGAGTATAATTCAGCTACGGCAACTGAATGTTGTGGAGATGATGTGGGAGAGAATATTGTTGTAGGAGTTGATGGAACACTGGCTTGTTGTAGTAATTCAGATGATGTTGTTATTGATAGAAAATGTATGGCAAAAGAAGAGTATCAAGAATTAATAAACCTCCCTAAAAATTTTAATCCTGATATAGGATATTTTGATAAATTAAGAAATAAGATTGTTTTATGGAAAGGAAATTCATATTATGAAACTTCAAATAATTTAGATTATACAAAAGTTAATTCAGGAGATGTTTCTGGTTTATCAGATGATTTTTCTCCTGATGCAGGTTATTATCATGGAGTAAATAATGGGCGGATTATTTTATGGCAAGGGGACAAAATGTATTATAGCACTAATGGAATAAGTTTTGGAGGTCCAGACACTATGGATAGAGGATTGGGTTCTGGATTTAAACCAAGTATTAGTTATTATGATAAATTCAATGATAGTGTAATAATTTGGAAGGGAAACCAGGCTTATCGTTGGCAAAAAGGAGATCCAAAATATTATCCAATAACTTTTAATGGTTTGCCTTCTGACTTTTCTCCAACTGTTGGTTATTATCATGAAAAAGGCAGTATTGTTATTGTTTTATGGGATGGAAATCAAGCATATAGAAGTGTTGATGGAGGAGATTTTGAAGGGCCATATGAAATTGGAACAGGCACAAGAGAAGACTTGCCTTCTGATTTTGAACCAGATATTGGTTATTATCAAGATTTAGGAGAAGGAGCAATTGTATTATGGAGTGGAAGTGAGAAGTATATATTTAGTTCAGATGATGAAATATTTGATTTGACTACTGATGAAGAAGATGAATGTGTTGAAAATGGGGGCATTTGCAGAATTGGTGAATGTGAAAGTGGTGAAAGAGGAAGAAGTTATGATTGTGATTTTGATAATGAAATTTGTTGTGTTGAAAATGGGGGGGGAGGGGGAAATAATGGATATGATTATGTATTTAACTCATCAAGAACTTGTAGATGGAATCATGGAGAAATATGTAAAGTTAATGAAGAGTGTGATGTGCTTGTTGTAAATGTTTCTGATACAAATGAATGTTGTTTAGGCAGTTGTTTATTAATTAATATACCTGAAAATGCTTGTGAAAATGCGGGCGGGGCATGTAGATTCGTTTGTCATTCTGATGAAGATCGTGTTAGTTTAGATTGTATTGGTTGGGGAGATATTTGTTGTATGGAGAAAGAAGAAGAAAATGCATGTGAAAAAAAGGGGGGTTATTGTAGTGATTGGGGTTGTGATGAAGAAGCTGGAGAAGTAGAAGCAAAATATGAATGTGGACATTATGATGAAGTTTGTTGTATTAAAAAGAATGAATTCCCTAGATGGTTAATTTGGACAATAATCGGAATATTAGCAATTGCAATTATTATTGTAATTATTTTTATTATATTGGGAAAAAATAAAAAAGGGGGTGGTGGACCAAGAATAATTTCAAGAAAACCACCTTATATGAGGGGTTCTCCAAACATACCTGGTTCTCATCTCCTCCCAAAATCTTTAGGCCCAATTCTAAGACAGAATGTGAGTAGATGAATTTTCGAAAACCAAAAGCCTTATAAACCAATACTTATTCTATAAAATTGTAAAGGAGAAAAAGAACAGAGTAAATTTTTATTATACTCTTCTATAAATTTAAGAAAAACAAAATGGAAATGCCAACAGATATACAACATCAAGCAATGGGATATGATAGAACTGCAACTATGTTTTCTCCTGAAGGACATTTGTTGCAAGTCGAATATGCAGAAAAAACAGTCAGACTTGGAAGTGTAACAATAGCAATTGTCTGTAGTGATGGTGTTGTAGTTGTAGCAGATAAAAGAATTAAAGATAAACTAATTGTTTCTGAATCTACAAATAAGATATATGAAATAGATGAACATATTATTGCAAGTGCTGCAGGAATTTTAAGTGATGCGAGAGTTCTTATTGAAAGAGCTCAATTAGTTGCTCAGCAAAATAGAGTAACTTATGATAGTGCAGCAGATGTTGAAATTATTATTAAAGAAATAGCAAATATGAAACAAGCATTTACTCAATATGGTGGAGCTAGACCATTTGGAGTTTCTGTTTTAATTGCTGGAATAAGTAAAAATCAGCCAAAAATATTTGTTTCAGATGTAACTGGAAATTATTTTTCATATAATGCAATTGCAATAGGTGAAAATGATGAAAAAATAAAAGATGTTTTAAGAAAAGAAAATAATAAGAAATTAAAAATAGATGAAGCAATAAAACTTTCAATAAAAATTCTAAAAGATGTTCAAGGTAAAAATTTTGATATTGAAAAATTAGATATTGGTTATATTAACATTAAAGGAAAAAAATTTGTGCGTTTAAAAGAAGAAGAAATCAGGAAATTAAAATGAGTAAAGAAGTATTAGCAAGAATAAAATCAAGAGGCAAAAATTATGAAATATTAGTTGATTTAGATCAGGCGCTTGCGTTTAAAAAAGGTGAGAACATTGATGTGAGAAGTATTCTTGGAGTTGATAATGTTTTTCACGATAGTAAAAAGGGGCTACATGCTTCTGATGATGATTTAAAGGGTGCTTTTGGAACAACTGAAATTGCTGAGATTGCTGAAAAAATAATCAGGCAAGGAGAACTTTTGTTGCCAGCTGAATATAGAGAACAAAAAAAAGATGAAAAAGTAAAACAAGTAATTGATTTTTTAGTAAAAAATGTTGTTGACCCACAAGCGGGCAAACCCTATACAGAAGAAAGAATTAAAAATATATTAAATGAAGCAGGAGTAAATATAGAAAACAAACCTGTTTCAGAACAAATAGGCAAAATAGTTGAAAAAATAAGTGTAATTGCTCCAATTAAAATTGAGACAAAGAAAATTAAAATTATTGTTCCTGCTGTTCATACTGGAAAAATTTATAATCTCATTAATCAATATAAAGAAAATGAAGAATGGTTAAATAATGGAGATTTAAGCTGTGTTATTAATTTGCCGGCTGGATTGCAAATGGATTTTTATGATAAATTAAATTCAATGACTCACGGCTCAGCAATAACTGAAGAAATTAAGGATGAAGAATAAAATGAATGAAAAAATAGAAAAACAAACAAAATCAAAAAGAGAAATTGTAGTTCCGGGAGAAATGATTTCAGAAGATATGAAATTACTTCCAGGAGAAGGAACTCGGAAAGAAGGCAAGGAAATTATAGCGAGCAGATTTGGGCTTCTTGAACAAAATGACCGGCTTGTTAAAATTATTCCTTTATCTGGAGTTTTTAGTCCGCGTTCAGGAAACACAATAATAGGAGAGGTTTCAGATACAACAATGCGTGGCTGGATTATTGACGCAAATTCTCCTTATCAAGGTTTCTTAGCACTTGATGAATGTCCAAGATATATTAATAAAAATGATATTTCAAGTTTTTTAGGAATTGGTGACATGGTTGTAGCAAAAATATATGCTGTAAAACAAAAATCAATTGAATTAACAATAAAAAGTAGAGGTTTAGGCAAAATAGAAGGAGGAATAATTGTTAAGATAAATGCAAACAAAGTTCCGAGAATTATAGGAAAAGAAGGAAGCATGATAAATATGATAAAAGATGAAACAGGATGCCATATCGTAGTGGGTCAAAATGGAATTATCTGGATAAATGGGAAAGAAATAGAAAACGAACTTCTTGCAAAAGAAACAATAGAATTTATATCAAATAATTCATTTGTTGATGGTTTAACAGAAAAAGTAAAAGAATGGATAAATAAAAAAAAGGGGTTGGGGAAATAAGATGGCAGAAGAAATAAAAAGAAACTATATATTAAAAACAGAGAAGACCTCTGAAGGAATTAAAAATAATCTTGATGATTATAAAAATGCTGGAGAATTTGATATGGAAATAATAACTAATACTTTAAATAATCAAAGAGGATTAATAAGAAGATTTGGAATAAAAAGTATTGAAGCGAGAGTGGAGATAAAATTGGAGGAAGAAAAAGGAGTGGCAGAACAAAGACTGTAAAATAATAAAATAAAATGGCAAAAGAAGAAACAAAAACTTTATATAAAGAACGATATGATAAAAGAAATAATGATGAAACTCGAGAAATGGAAGCAGAAGTTGGAGTTATTCCAAATGCTGACGGAAGTGCGAGTTTTTCATTTGGAAAAACAAAAGCAATAGCTGCTGTTTATGGTCCTAAAACATTACATCCACAGCATCTTCAAAATCCAAAAAAAGGATTAATAAGATGTTATTATGATATGATGAGTTTTTCAGTTACAGAAAGAAAAAGGCCTGGTCCTGGACGAAGAGGGACTGAAATTTCTAAAGTAATTGGATGGGCTTTTGAGCCTGTTATCAATACAAAAGAATTTCCTGGCAATGTTGTTGATATTTATATAATAATTCCTGAAGCAAATGCTTCTACAAGATGTGCTAGTATAAATGCTGCTACAATGGCTTTAGCTCACGCTGGAGTGCCAATGAAAGAAATGGTTGCAAGTGTTTCAATAGGCAAAGTCGATAAAACTCTTGTTGTAGATTTAACAAAAAAAGAAGAAGATTTTAAAGAAGGAGAAGGTTCAACAGATATACCTTTGGCATTTACATCTAAAAATGAAAGAATAACTTTATTTCAATTAGATGGAAAAATATCTGGAGAAGAATTAAAACAAGCAATTAAACTTGGAAAACAAGCTTGCAGAAAAATAAATGAAGTGCAAAAACAAGCACTGAAAAAAATAAATGAGTAGAATGGAAACATCAACTTTAACAAAAGAAAGAATAATAACATATTTGGAAAAGAGCAAGAGATTTGATAGTCGTGGGCTTGATGAATATAGAGATGTAAAAATAAGTTTTGATGTTTCTAAAAATGCAGAAGGTGCCGCTAGTGTTAAGATAGGAAAAACACATGTCATGGTTGGAGTAAAAATGGATGTTGGAGAACCATATAGAGATTCAGAAGATAAAGGGGTTTTAATAACAAGTGCTGAGATTTTAGGAATGGCTGGAAAAGAATATGAACCTGGTCCGCCAAAATTTGCAGCAATTGAACTTGCAAGAATTATTGATAGAGGAATAAGAGAATCTGGAATGATTGATTTTAAAAAATTGTGTATTAAAGAAGGAGAAAAAGTATGGATTGTGTTTTTAGATATTTATGTTCTTAATGATGATGGTAATTTAATGGATGCTGCAGCTTTGGGGGCTGTTGCTGCGATATTAAAAGCAAAAATGCCAGAATATAATGAAAAAATGGAATGGGTAGAATTTGGAAAATTTACAGATAAAGGACTCCCATTAACAAAAGATATCCCAATAACATTTACTGCATATAAAATTAATAATTCAATTATATTAGATCCTTGCAAAATAGAAGAAGAAACAAGTGATGGAAGAGTAAGTATTGCTATCTCAATAGCCAATAATAAAGAACCAAAAATAAATGCCTGTCAAAAAGGAGAAGAAGGAGATTTTAGTGAAGAAGAATTAGAAAAAATTATAGATATGGTAATTAAAAAATCTAAAACTTTTTATCCTGAATTAATGAAGAAGATACAGGAAGGGAAATAGAAAATGCCAGAACAAAAACAAGAATTCACAAGATATGAAACAACGAGAATTTTAGGAGCCAGAGCTTTGCAGATTGCTATGAATGCTCCCATATTACTTAAAGTTAGTGATGAAGAATTAGAAAAAATGAGGTATGACCCATTAAAAATAGCTGAAATGGAATTTAATTCTGGAGTTCTTCCAATAACTGTGAAAAGGCCTCTGCCAGAAAAAACAGAAGAAGCATTAAAAAAAATCCCTCTGCCAAAAAAAGAAGAAAAAGATACAGAAAAAACAGAAGAAGCATTAGAAAAAAAAGATACAGAAAAAGAAAAACTTGAAGAAAAAGAAGAGGAAGAAATTGAAAAACAGGGAGAAATAATGGAACTTGCAACTCCTGCAGACGAAAGAGAAGAAGAAACTTCAACAGAACAGGCGATTTAATAAGATTGATAGAACTCGCTCGCTCGTTTCCATATTAAATAATTATATTTTAACTGATAATAATTTATAAGATTTGTTCTAGATTATTTGATTTTTATTTTTACGCCTTTTTAATAAGATTTTTAAACTTGCAACTCATCCTTAACTTGTATGAAAATAAAGAGGGTGTATGCAAAAAAAGTTTTAGATTCTAGAAATCAATCAACTATTGTTGTATTTGTGAAAACAGATTCTGGGAAGCAATGGTGTGCAGCACCCTCTGGAAAATCAAAAGGAAAATTTGAGAAAAAGTCCTATGGAAAAAAAGGCCTTGATCATGATATTGAATATATTAATTCTTATGATTTTTCGAAGACAAAAATAGAAAAATTTGCTGATTTAAAAAAAATTGAGAATGAAGTTGGAAAAAAAATTGGAGCAAACAGCTTATATTCTCTTGAGGGGGGGTTATTAAAATGTCTTGCCAATGTAGAAAAAAAACAATTATGGCAATATCTTAATTCTGATATAAAAAAACTTCCACTTCCAGTTGGAAATTGTATTGGTGGGGGAATGCATTCTGAAAGTAAAGATAACGGAGAGAAAAAACCAGATTTCCAAGAATTTTTATTTATACCCCAAGCAGACAGTTTTAAAAAAGCTGTAAAAATAAATATAAAAGCTTGGAAAATGTGCAAAGTTATTTTAAAAGAAGTTGATAAAAATTTTAAAAAAACATTAAATGATGAATATGCTTGGGAAACTTCTTTACAAAATGAACAAATATTGAATTTAATGGAAGATGTTCGAAATAAAATTCTCAAACATAAAGGAATAGTTTTACATATTGGTTTAGATGTTGCTGCTTCAACATTTTATGAAAGAGGAAAATATAAATATTATAATCCAAGAAAATTCCTTGATAAAAAACAACAGATTAGTTATATTAACGGATTAATAGAAAAATATAAACTTCTTTATATTGAAGACCCTTTAGATGAAGAAGATTTTAAAGGTTTTAGCAAAATTCTTAAAGAAAATTCTCAACATTCTTTAATTGTTGGAGATGACTTGACTACTACAAATCCAGAGAGATTAAAAAAAGCGATTAAATATAAATCAATAAATTCAATAATAATCAAGCCAAATCAAATAGGGAGTTTAATTAAAATGAAAGAAGCAGTAGAGCTCGCGAAAAAAAGCAAATTAAAAATTATATTTTCTCATCGTTCTGGAGAAACAACTGATGATACTCTCGCGGATTTAGCAGTTGGTTTTGATGCTGATTTTATTAAAACAGGAGTTTGGGGCAAAGGCAGGAAAGAAAAGTTGAAGAGGCTTATGCAGATAGAGGGGGAGATTAGATAGAACTCGCTCGCTTATTATCTTAAATAAACTAATAACTAATCTAGCCCAATTTTGAAAAGTTTGGGAAGTAGTTTTTTTAGTTAATATTAGTTACTAAATCTTCTCCTACATCTCACCCCTAAATATATTTTTAATAATAAGATTTAAAAACACATTTATTCTTGAAAAATCATGCCAATAAAGAAAAAAACAATTAGCAGAACTTCTAAAAAGAAAACTGAAAAGAAGAAAGTAATTAAAAAGAAAACTGAAAAAAAAGCAGAGCCAAAAAAATCTGCTTTAGAAAAACTTAAAGAAAAAGCTAAGGCTCTTGAAAAAAAAGTTGAATTAATTGATACTAAAGAAATCAAAGAACAAATTAAAGAACAGAAAAAAGATAAGAAAACACTTGTTCCTGTAGAAGATTATATTAAAACAGGAACTTATATTGGAACAAGGGCTGTTACACCCCAGATGAGAAAATATGTTTACAAGCGAAGAGCAGACGGCTTGGCTGTTTTAAATACTCTTGAAATTGATAAGGGTCTGCAAAATGGAATTGAATTTATTTCAAAATTTGAACCAGAAGATATAATTCTTGCTTGTAAAAGAGAAGTTGGATGGACTGCTGTAAGATTATTCTCAAAATTAACAGGAATAAAAAATTTCACAAAAAAATATCCTGCTGGAATTTTGACAAATACTCAGCTCGAAATTTTTATAGAACCTAAATTAATAATTGTTTGTGACCCTTGGATAGATAAAAATGCACTCAGCGACGCAAACAAAACAAACAGAAAAGTTTTAGGTTTATGCGATACAAATAATTTCACAAAAGGGATTGATGTAATAATTCCTTGCAATAATAAAAGTAGTAAAGGTTTAGGATTAATTTTATATTATCTTGCAGAAGGTTTTATAAAAAATAAGAAGATTAAAGTTAAAATGCCTCGATTAAAAGAATTTGTTGGTGAGGAGATTTGATTAGTTCAGAACTGATTATATTTAATTCTGATAATGTAAAAAACATTAAGTAAAATTATGTAGATATCGGGGATATGAGGTGGTGGGACTATCCATTTATTTTCATAAAGTAAATCAAAGATTTTCATGTTTCCTCATTAATCTATTCGGAAAAACAACCAACCATTTTTCTTAGGACCATAACCTGTTTTTACAAAAACATATTTTCCAACTAATTTTTTTCCGTGAATTTTTATTTCAATTTTCTTTTTATCTTTATTGAGGAGTTCATAAGTTCCTTTATCCCAAATTTTTCTAATGGATGGTCTTCAACTTGCATTGCCAATCTTTTTATGCCTTTTGTTTTTGGAGGCAACTTTGGAACAGCCCAAGATTTTAAAACACCATTCATCTCAAGACGAAGGTCATAGTGTAAATTTCTTGCATGATGTTCATGGACTACGAAAATTAATTTTTTAGTTAATTTCTTTTTTACTTTTGGTTTTGGTTCACCTGATTTTTTCAGGTTTCTCTTTTTTTTGTATTGTGTTAAAGACATATATTATAACATTAATCCAAGAATTATTAAAATAATTGCAATAATTATTTCTAATATTCCCCAAGTTTTAATATTTTTTTCAACAGATTTACTAAATCTTCTGAAAAATTTTAAACTGAATTTAGTAAAGAAAATAGATATTGTTCCTTCTATTAATGCTAAAATTCCTACAACTATTAATACTATTGACCATACACCCATTTTATAATATATTTAATGAAGATTAGTTTTTAAAAGTTTTCTTTTAAATAAATTTTTTATTGACGAAACATTTATATAGTCTCAGATTTCTGATATGTTATTCAAAATGATAACTAAGATGAGTGCCTTAATGCCCTTAATGCAATTGACATTACGATTATATATTAAGGTATGAAGTATGTAAAGACAATCATCTAGTTGTATTTTATTCTTCGATTATTCTATTAATTTAGTTTATCGATTTAATAAAAAGGAAAAAATTATACATTATGATTTTATAATGTGGTCTTGTAGTAGCCAGTTTTTAACTGATTAAATCCAGTTGATCCTGCTGGCGGCTGCGGCTATTTGGTTTGCGCTTAGACATGCAAGTCTTTTCGCAAGAAAGGCGAACTGCTCAGTAACACGTAGCTAACCTACCCTTAAGTCAGGGATATACTCGGGAAACTGAGGGGAATACTTGATAGGAAATATTTTCTGGAATGAAATATTTTTGAAACTCGAGCTCAAGGATGGGGCTGCGGCTGATTAGGTTGTTGGCGAGGTAATGGCTCACCAAGCCAGAGATCAGTAAGGGCTCTTAACGGAGAAGCCCTGAGAGGGAATCTGAGATACTATTCCCAGCTCTACGGAGTGCAGCAGTTAGGGAAATTTTGCAATGCGCGAAAGCGTGACAAAGCAAGCCAGAGTGTTTTTCAAAAATTTGAAAAACTTTTGTCTACTGTAAAAAGGTAGTTGAATAAGGACCGGGCAAGACTGGTGCCAGCCGCCGCGGTAATACCAGCGGTCCAAGTCGCAGCCACATTTATTAGGTCTAAAACATCCGTAGCTTGTCTAATAAGTTTTTTGTGAAATCTTATATCTTAAGTATAAGGCATGCAAAAAATACTGTTAGGCTAGAGACTGGAAGACGTAAGAAGTACGGAGAGGGTAACAGTAAAATGTGTTGATCCTGTTTGGACTAACAATCGCGAAGGCATCTTACGAGTACAGATCTGACAGTGAGGGATGAAAGCTAGGGGCGCAAAACGGATTAGATACCCGTGTAGTCCTAGCAGTAAACACTGCACACTAAACATCAGTATCTCCTCGAGAGATATTGGTGCTGCAGGGAAGCCGGAGAGTGTGCTACCTGGGAAGTATAGTCGCAAGGCCGAAACTTAAAGGAATTGGCGGGGGGGCACTACAACGGGTGACGCGTGCGGTTCAATTAGATTTTACACCGTGAACCTCA
>JAFCDK010000045.1 GCA_017609745.1 Candidatus Pacearchaeota archaeon | reverse complement strand
AGGGAAAAGGGAAGACCCAAAAAAGGCTCCTGACCCCTTTTTCTCTGACCCCTTTTTCTTTTTCTTCATAGATTTGTAGATTAATTTAGTTATTTAATCTACAAATCTTAACTTATTTCGGTTAGATTTTAAATGATTTAAGCGGTGATGCTTTGGTTTGATTTTAGATGATTTAATACGTAAATTTGACTAAATCATATTATAATTGTAGCATAAGCTATACTTATGAATAAAACTATACTTACTATTCCTTGTCATTGGGACAAAAAAGTGATTAAGGATATTGTGGATTTAGAAAAAAGTAAGAACTTGGAGATAAAAAATATTTATGGATGCTTAGCTTCTGCCCCTATTCTTCATGGGAGATCCTCTAGTTCTGTTGCCAATAT
Source organism: Candidatus Pacearchaeota archaeon (assembly GCA_017609745.1). GTDB lineage: Archaea > Nanobdellota > Nanobdellia > Pacearchaeales > GW2011-AR1 > JAFCDK01. The sequence continues at coordinate 4,411 of JAFCDK010000045.1, read as the reverse complement.
AAGCAAAAAAGATGCAGAAACTTTTAGAGAATATATAAGATCTCTCGGATTAAAATTTATTTATTTATTAAATGCACCTTTTTGCTTTACATCAGATTTACAAAAGGAAAAAGTCGAAAAATATGTGGATTGGGTTGTTAATGATTTTAAGGCAGATGCTTTAACGATTACATCCCATGAATTGATGAAGTTTATAAGGCAAAAACATCCCGATATACCAATTCATATTTCCACTATAGCGAACGTTAAAACATGGCAAGATCTTAAATTTTTTTTAGATATCAATCCAACTAGAGTTGTCTTACATCATGATACGAATAGAGATTTTAAAGATTTAAAAAAGGCAGTTGATTTTGCAAAAAAAGCCAATATAGATATTGAATTAATGCTAACAGAAAGTTGCTTGAGAAGATGTTCTAATAGAATGCTTCATTATAAATATTTGAGTAGAGGAAATTTGGATTTATCTTTTCATACTACTTGTAATACTAAAAAATTATTGTATCCTAGAGAAATTTTAAAAGCCAATATAATAAGACCTGAAGATATAGATTTCTACGAAAATTTAGGAGTAAAAATATTTAAGATTACAGGAAGATCTAAACCAGCATCTTGGTTATTAGAGGTTGTTAAAGCTTATTTAAATAGGAGTTATGATGGTAACCTTATTAGGTTATTGGGCATAGATCCTATGATAAAAGCAGAGGATTGGATTTATATTAATAATAAATCTTTAGCAGGTTTTATAAAGAAATTTCCAACAACTGGAAATGAATCTGATGAAAATAAGTATTGCGATAGATGGATAATTGACTTATATAAAACGGGTAATTTTAAAATAAACGATGGCAGTAAATATTATATTAATTCTGATAAAATTCTGATTTGTAAATTACCCGGAATGTTTGTTTCATCAATTCTTAAAAGAGAAAAATTACCTAATTAATCATGATTTTTTTAACTGGTCCTCATGGGTCGGGGAAAACGGAATCAGCTAAAATCTTAACTTCTTTTAATTTTCAATGCATTGAATTAGGAGAAATTATAAGAAAAAAATGGAAAGAATCAAAATCTAATCATGATTTTGATTTATGGTACAAATATAAAGAGAAAATTCACGGTTCTTATTTTACAGACAACATACTTGTTAAGGAAATAAAAAATCAGATAGCAAAAAATAATGAAAAAAATATCGTTGATGTGGTGCTTGTCGGTAGTCGTTCTTATAGGGGCATCAAATATCTTATAAATAACCTTCTTAAAACTAATGAAAGTATTATTATTTATATTAACGCAGATATTAAAAATCTTAAAAAACGCTGCGAGATTAGAGATAAAAAAAAGTTTACCAATAAAGAGTTTGAACTCTGGCTTAAAAAAGATGAAAAAATGGGTATTACCTCTATTCTTCCGTATGTCAATTTTTTTATTACTAATAATTTTTCTAAAAAAGAGTTAGAAAGAAATATTATAAATATTTTAACGGAGTTAAAATCTATTAAATTATAATTAATGAGTATGGCTAATAATTACTTAAAAAAATTATCTAAGGCTAAAAAAATTGATTTCAAAGATTATTCTTTATCAAATAATAATATTGCCGATGAACTCCAAGTTTTTTTGAGTAAAATTACTTATTCTAAATTTCCAGAATTAATAAGCATTTATCCAGATTATAAATATGAAAATCTTCTTTATTTACTAAAGGAAACCTTTAAAGTTAAAGAAATAATTCTTGGCAGTGGTTCAGAAGACTTGATAATAAGAATAAATACTTGTTTAGGTGGTAACCAACCAATAGGCATCTTGGTCCCTAGTTTTTATAGAATAATGGAAACAGTCAGAAATAAAACAGTAAAGAAAATATATCTTTTCTATGATTTAAATTCAGAATATTTAGACATAAGCCAAGTAACTAGACAGATTGGTGGAATTAAAAGTTTATGGATTACGAACCCAAACCCTATGATAGGAAAAATTTTTAGAAAGAATGACTTAATAAAACTTATCAAAGATTATCCTGAGATATTATTTATAATTGATGAATCTGCAATAGATTTTCTTAAAAATGTTAGTAAATTTTCTTTATTAAAATTTTCTCAGAATATTAATAATTTAATAATTATCAGATCATTTTCTAAGTTATACGGTTTAGCTGGGCTAAGAATTGGCTTTGCTACTGGTAGCAATAAGATACTTCGAGAGATAGAAAAAATAGGACTAACATTTCCAGTTAATAAAATAGCAGAGTACCTCTTAATGGTACTTTTAAAAGAGAAAATAATGTTTGTAAGAATTAAAGATAAAATTAGTAAAAATAAATTTTTAATTGAAAAAATTTTTTCTGAAAATAAAAATATAATACTAAGTAAGTCAATTACTAACTGTGTTTTTATTAGTTGTAAAAAAGGAAATACATTTAATAAATTATTGCGATCAGGGATTATAAGTCTAAAATTAGATGATCAAGAAGGAATAAAATATAAAAATTTTGTTAGATTAACAATCCACAGCTCTAAATATCTACAAAAAAATCTTATTAATTGCATTCGTCGGTTTTTAGAATCGCAAAAAGAATGAAAATAGATTTTTTGCCATATAAAATTGGAAAGGTTTTTAATCCAGTAAAAGTTACTAGTGTTGTTAGGATTACATATAGGACTACAGAAATAATATTTCCTAGTCGTTTAAATGCTATGGCAATTGATCCTAGCAGGATAACCCAAAATAAAAATTTAGTTTATACTCCAGGCGAAATCTTATTTTCTGTTGGCATTTATAAAAGAATAAGAATATCAATTAAGGGAAAAGAAAAAAATAAACTATATATTTCAAAAAACTCTCAAAGAAAACCTCTTATTAAGCATGCATATTTTTTAATGAAAGAAGCATTAAATTTTAAGGAATCTTTATTCATAAATGTTGATAATAATAAAGAAATTAGGCATTGCGGGTTGGGGTCTAGTAGTGGTTTGATTGCAGGTGTTGCTTGTGCAATAAATGAAATTTATGGAAAACCACTAAATAAGAAAAATTTAGTAAAATACCTCGCACAAAATCATGGCGAAGAAATAGATGGGGATAATAAAAAGATAAATCCGGTTCAGTGTATTGGCGGATCTGCGGCTGCGGGAATATTTGGTGGTGGGCTTATAGTATTGGCAGGAGAAAGCTGTCTTATAAAAAAAATTAATATCTCTCCAAGTTATAAAGTTATTATCGGAATACCAAAAGATTTTAAAGAAAATGATTCAAAAATTCTACTAAAGAAGGAAATGAAAAATTTCAATAAATTTTCAAAAACAGGAAAAAAATTTGGAAAACAAATAGCATACAATGTGCTTCATGATCTTTTGCCAGCAATGGAGGAAGGAAATTTAGAAAAGATAGGTGAAGTTATATATAACTATAGATTTAATATGGGAAGCATAAATAATTGTTCTTTTGTTTATCCTAAAATAGTTAGCTTGGCAGAAAAATTGTCATTTTTAAAGAAAAAAGGTTTGGTAGATATCTTAACGATTTCTTCTGTTGGCCCTGCTTTTTTTGCTGTAACAAAAGACATTAGTTATTGTAAAAAAACATTTGAGAAATGTAATCTATTTACCATTATTACTAAAATAGAGAATAATGGTTATAGCGTGATAAAAAATGTTAAATGATCCAGCTAAAACTTTTTGGAATAATAAAAAAATTGTTGAAAAATTTGCAAGCGACAAACCTTCTAAATATTTACTTTCTTTTTTTAAAAGAATAAAAAAATATGACAGGAAAAAGGTTTTAGATATTGGCTGTGGTGGTGGTAGAAATGTTGAAATGTTGCTTTGTCTTGGTTTTGATGTTTATGGGTGTGATCTAAATAGTGCTATGGTTAGGTGTACTAAAAAAAGAGTACTTAATCTTAAAGGAAAAAGTGCTAAAAATATTATTTCTGCTTCAATGTCAGCATTACCTTATCCTGATAATCTTTTTAGTTTTGTAGTTTCTAATGGAGTATTACATAATGCAAAAAATTTTAAAGAATTTAACTTAGCTATTTATGAAATATCAAGAGTGCTAAAAAGTAATGGTTATTTAATTTTAAATACTTTTATAGAAAGCAATTTAAGAGATGAATTTATAAAACAAGAAAAAGATAAATATCTTTATTTTACAAAAAAGGGACTAGCAACTGTCTTATTACCGACAGATAAGTTAATTAAAATACTTTCAAAAAATAATTTACAGATGCTATCTTATCAAATTAGATATAAAATAATTATGACTGGTAAAAGAAAAATATTTAAAGGTATTTTTGAAAAAAAAGAAATTTTTTAAATTATTTTTTACTTAGTAGCCATTTAGCAATATCTTTATAATTTTTATTCCAAACATCTAATCTTTCTTCTTCTGGATATTCTGCTAGAGTTCT
>JAFCDK010000044.1 GCA_017609745.1 Candidatus Pacearchaeota archaeon | reverse complement strand
TGGAAAAGAAGATAAAACCTGTGCAACTATAACATTAGTAAAAGATAAAGATACTGTAATGGTAGTTGATCCAGGAGTTTTAAAAAGTCAACAGATACTTATAGATGCTCTTGAGAAAGAAAATTTAAGTGTTAATGATGTAAATATTGTCTGTTTAACGCATTCTCATATAGATCATTTTAGAAATATTGGTATGTTTCCAGAAGCTAAAACACTGGAATTTTATGGATTATGGGATAAAAATACTGTTGATGATTGGAAAGAACAATTTACAGAGGATATCAAAATAATAAAAACACCAGGACATGATAGAACTGCAATAACTCTATTAGTAAAAACAGATAAAGGGACTATTGCAATAGTAGGTGATGTTTTTTGGAAAGAAAATCTTCCAGAAGATGATCCTTATGCTAGTGATAATAAACAATTGAAAGAAAGCAGGGAAAAAGTTTTAGAATTAGCAGATTATATTATTCCAGATGAAACGTAAACTTATCCGTGGAAGCCATACAGCAGGTACTGGTGCAAAGAAAAAACACAGAGGAAAAGGTCATAAAGGTGGAAAAGGCAAATCTGGAAGCGGGAAGCGAGCAGACCAGAAAAAAACAAAATATATTGTTGGCAAACAAAAAGGTAAAAAAGCATATTTTGGAAGCCATGGTTTTACTTCCAGGAAAAAAATTAAAACTCAAAAAAAATTAAAAACAATAAATTTAAGGGATATAAATGAAAAATTTGCTGGCAAAAAAGAAATAGAACTCAAAGGATATAAGATTTTAGGTGAAGGAGAAATTAATAAAAAAATTACAATAAAGGCAGATTTTGCTTCAAAATCTGTAATAGAAAAAGTAAAAGGGGCTGGAGGAGATATAATATTAAAGAAAAAAAGAATTAAGAAAAAATCTAGTAATGATGAGTCTAAGAAATCTGATGAGCAGGGAGCTACAGATAATGGAGTTAAGAATGAGGATAAAATTAATGATATTAAAAAAATAAAACCTGAAGAAAAAATAGAAAATAAAAAAGAGGAAAACAAATGAGTCTTAGAGATATTGTTAAAAACTTGCCAGAAGTAAGGCCCCCTACAGAAAAGAAACTTAGTTTTAATGTTAAATTAAAATGGACTTTAATTGTTCTTATTGCTTTTTTTGTTCTTGCTAATATTCCTCTTTTTGCTTTAACTGAAAATGCTTTGGAGAGATTTGAATATCTTGCAATTATACTTGGAACTCAATTTGGTTCTATAATATCGTTGGGTATAGGTCCGATTGTTATGGCTTCTATTATCCTGCAACTTTTAGTCGGAAGTAAGATACTTGATATAGATACATCAACAGATGAAGGAAAAAAGTTTTTTCAGGGTATTCAGAAATTAATGATTTTATTTTTTATTGTATTTGAAGCATGTGTTTATGTTTTAATGAAAGGATTACAGGCAGTTCCAGGATATACAGAAATTGTTATATTTCAATTAATTCTTGGGGGATTAGCAATTATGTTTATGGATGAAGTAACAACTAAATGGGGATTTGGTTCAGGTGTAAGCTTATTTATTGTTGCTGGTGTTAGCTGGAGAATGTTTTCAGGATTATTTCAATTTTTAGGAAAAGATTCTGCAGGAAGAATAATAATACAGTGGAGTGGAAGAATTCCTGTTATGATTAGTTCTATTATTATTGGGGATACAACTGGGTTTGTAAGAGCTCTGGCAGTTATTATTGCAACAATTTTAATATTTTTAATTGTTGTGTGGGCTCAGTCTTTGAAAGTTGAAGTTCCTTTATCATATGATAGACTTAGAGGTTATGGAATAAAATGGCCTTTATCTTTCTTTTACACAAGTGTTATACCTGTTATATTAGCTGCTGCATTAGCCGCCAACCTGCAATTATTTGCAAGTTTACTTGAGAACTGGCTGGGCCACCCTACTTTTTTAGGAACTTTTTCAAATGGGATTCCAATATCTGGTTTTGCATATTGGATTGCAAGAGTTAATTTATTAGAAGCAGCTGTTACTGGGAGCTTTAAATGGGTATTTTTAGGACAAGCTCTTGGACATATTGCGTTTTATGTTTTCTTTGCTACATTATTTGCATTTTTCTGGATGAAAACATCTGGTATGGATGCTGAGAGTCAGGCAAAAAATATACTTTCATCTGGACTGCAAATTCCAGGATTTAGAAAAGACCAGAGAGTTTTAGAAACAGTGCTTTCTAGATATATTCTTCCTTTAACAATTATGGGTGGGGCGGCTATTGGTCTGCTTGCATCAGGTGCTGACTTGCTGGGAACAATTACATCTGGAACAGCTATTCTTTTAAACAGCTATTCTTTTAGCCATTATGATTACATTCCAACTTTACCAAAATATAGCCCAACAACACCAGATGGATATGCATCCTGCTTTGAAAAAAATGATGGGGGGATAAAAAGAATTTTAATTGGATTGTTTTTTTCTTAATCTCATATTTTCTTCTTTCAAAAAATTTATTTCTTGTTGCATTTCATCTATTCCATCTCCAACTTCTATTAATCCTTCTTCATATTCTTCTCTTAAATCTTTCATTTCTTTATCCATAATCCCTCTAATAATTAAATTTCCAACAATATAAATTGTTGGTAGAACAATTACTAATATAGATAAAATTTGTGAAGCATAATCTTGCCAAATAAAAGAAGAGATGATAAAATTAACAGAAATAATGGTTGCAATAAGCGTTATACAAATATCTAATTTAGTCTTTTTATCTATGTTTCCTAACATTTTAGGGTTTTAGTCTTTTTAGTTTTTTTAACCCCTTTTTTGCTTTTTTATAACCTCTAACTGATTTTTTTCTTTGTAGATTTTTTTTCTTTCTTTTTACCATTATTTCGCTTCCTTCCTATATTCATTAGGATTTCTGTCTTTAAATTTCTTTTGCTTATCTTTTTTATTCAATAAAAACCTTCTAAATTAATAATACATTCCTAATATTTTTAAACCATCATTCTCTTTAAATTATATTAAAACAATAAAAAGATGGCAATACACAAAAGTTTCAAGATGTTATTTTTTGTAATGTTGATTTCTCTGGCAATAGCTTTTGCCTGGGATAAAGTTCCTATAATATCTAATTCAGCTAATATTATTCTTAATCCAACTGCAGGAGCTTTGTTGGGGTGGAATTTAACTTATGGTATGTTAGTTATTGTTTTTATTATTAATATTATAATTACATTAATTCATAAAAAATTTACAGACCAGGAAACTCTTAAAGAAATAAAAAAAGAGCAAAAAGCTCTGCAACAGGAAATGAAACTTGTAAGAGATGATCCTGCAAAAGTTATGGAATTAAATAAAAAACAAATGGCAAAAATGCCTTTAATTTTTGAAGCGAGCATGAGGCCCTTGATGTATACTGCAATTCCATTTATTATATTTTTCAGATGGTTCAATGATTTTTTTAGTGCTCCTGCATTAGAAGGATTTAGATTTTTTGGGTTTTTTACTTGGTTCTGGTTTTATTTAATTGCTTCAATTATATTTAGTAGTATTCTAAGGAAAGCTTTAAAAGTGGCTTAAACAACTTTTTAAAATGGCACAAGAACAAACACAGCAAAATTATATTATGCAATTAAGTATGTTAGAACAGCAAGGTCAGCAGATTGAGCAACAACTACAGATAATTTTACAACAGCTAAGTGAATTGGAAATACTGAAGATGAATTTACAAGGTTTTGATAAATCAAAACAAAATGAAATGTTTGCTGGAATCGGGCATGGAATTTTTGCTAAAGCAAAAATTCTTGAAAAAGATTTACTTGTAGATATAGGTTCAAAAACTTTAGTTAAAAAAACACCTGCAGAAGTTCAAAAAATAATTGGAGAACAACTCAATAAACTTGAAAAAATTAAAGAACAAGGTGAACAAGAATTAAGTAGAATAAAAGAACAAACAAATATGTTGATGTTAGAAGCAAGTAAGAAGATGGGGAAGAAGTGAGGAAGATTTTTATAGTTAATTGATGTTTATATGTATATGATCCCAAAAACAGAAATAAGATATTCTTGGATATATAATAAAAATTTTGATAAAGATTTTACAAAAAAAGATTTAATTAATTTGAAGAAAAAAAGTAAAGAATTTGAGCAGATTTACAAAAAAAATATTAAAATTCTTCTTAGAGAAATAAAAAAACAAACAGGAGAATGGAAAAGAGAAGATATTCCAATTTATATTGTTGAAAAAGCGCATTATAGTTTTTCTGATCCATTAACACTTAAATATAAAGAAAATGAAAAATTAATGTTTATTATTCTTGCACATGAGCTTTTGCATAATAATTTAAAAAAGAAATTTAAAAATCCAAAAGAGTTGCACATTTATATGGAACCTATTTTAAATAAAATTATTATTAAAATTGATAAAAGTTTAAAGCATTATTTAGAGAAATTTAATATACTAACTAGAAGCAGGCATAACTTTGCTGACTAATTCCTTAGATATTGATGATATTCTAGGTTTAAGGTCTTTTTCTTTTACTAGATATTTAAAACACATTGGATCTGGCGCCATATAATCTCCTGTAATTGCATAAGCTACTGCTCTGCATCCTCTACAATAATAAACAATATAGGATAGAAAGAATTAAAATTTCAAATCTGATTAAAAACTCTTATGTCAGGAGATAAAAGAAAAATATGGTCTTTTTCTGATCTTAAACCCCGATAGATTCTCTGTAAAAGTTCTCTTTTTGATTTATCAATATAAAAAGAATTATAATGTTCTGGCCGGGTTTTTCGCAACACTTTCCAAAAAAGTGAATTAATATTTGGATAAGGGTATTTAGTTAAAATTATGCTGTTGCATGTTTTTCCAGGAAAATCTACTCCTCTATTGCTTTTTGTAGAATATAAAATTTTTATTTGTCCAGACTTAAATTTTTTAATTGCCTCACCTGCTCTATCTATATTCTGTAAGTCCTTAAGTTTTTCTCTGGTCATAATATCTAAACCATATCCCTCTGCTTCTTGTTCTGAAGGCAGATCATTAAAAGAAGTAACATGCACTAAAATTGGTTTTTCTGCTTGTTTTATGCATTTTTGCAGAGCAAAAAGATATTGTTTTCTTGAAATAATTTTTTTCTGAAAATTAATATATCTACAATTAATTTCAAGCCCTGTTTTTAATTTAGAAATTTTTCCAGGCATTTTAGTTTCTGCTTCAACAATTTTAAAATTAGATATGCCAAAAATGTCTTTTAAAACTTTTTCAGAATGAATTGTGCCGGACATCATCACAAAAATTTTATTTTTGTCTAATAATTCCTTAAATCTTTTCTCAAGATTTGTTGTAATTAAATTAACAAAAAGATTTTTCTCTTCTTTATGAAAAGATAAGTAAGTCTCATCTAAGAAATTCTCAAAAATTCTAGCCACTTCATCACAATGATAGCAGTAATTTTCTTCATCAGATTCAGCATTTTCCATAAGACGAGCATCTAAAAATTTTTGTAAAATATCAAAAACTTTTGTCTGTTTTATGGGTATTATATCTTCATTTAGTATAGATTCTTCAATTTTTTTATCTGATAAAATTTCAGAAGTCAATTTTATTAACTCATCTATAGCTTTATAAGTTATTTCGTTTTCTGCAAATAAACTGCTTAAAGCAAAATTTAATCTATTTAAATTGATTTTTTCCTGATTTGAAAAATTATCTAAAAATTCATCACATTCATCAATAATTTCTATATTTGTAGCTGGCTTTCTATTCATACTTGTTTCTAATTTATATTTCTGGCTGTTGAAAATTATAACATCTGCATTAATATAAGCTTGATACTGGTCATAATAACCACATCCTTTTTTTCTTTGATAAATTGTATAGTCTTTATTTTTTAAACCGGCATAATTTTTACAAGTTGCATTTTCTAAAATATCAAGATTTATTTCAGAGGGCACTAAAGGACTCCAATAAGGGCAAACAGGAGCTATTGACATTCTTCTTATTTGATTTAAATAATTAAAATTAGATGATTTTATTCTTGGGTTCATTTTTAAATATTTTTTAATTTTTTTAAAGTTTTTTTCTTTGATTTCAATTTTACATGGTAGAAAAAGATTGTCGCATGAAATATCCAGCTCGTCAGATTTGTTTAATTTGGTGGAGTTTTCTGAGTTGGAAAGGTTTTCTGATTTATAGGGATTTTCTATAACAAATTTATAAAAATCATCTAATTTAGAATCCTTGTCTTTTGTTAAATCTGATTGTGATTTATTTTCTTTTAATATATTTGTTTTTAAAAATAGATGATTATTTTCTTTTAAAAAAGGGCAAGTAAAATTGGCTCTTCCAGTTATTATTTTTATGTTTAATTTCTTGCCATTATTATTTAATAAAAATTTGTCATTCACATAATCCTCTTCATATTGTTTTTGCAGGGCTTTAACTGGAACAACAATAGAAGCTTTTCCAAGTTCTTTTGCAAGATTTAAAGCTATAGCTGATTTGCCTGTTCCGCAAACTCCTTTAATAAAAATAATTTTATGACCTTGTTTTATTGATTCAATAACTTCTTTAACAATATCTTCCTGGGTTTTGTTATTTGAAAAAACAAGTGGCGGGAGAAATTCATCTTTGTTTTCATTGGTTTTATATAAACTCCATGACATTTTTATAATTAATATCAAGGGTTTTTAATAGTTTATGTGGTGGGGGGTTGGGGGGAGGAAGGTATTTTCTAGGATAATAATTGTTAAAAAGCCTTAATAAATTAGATTTTCATGAATGAACAAGATAGAGCAGCTTTTTTAAAAAAATATAATGAAGTAGTAGAGATACTTCCACATATCAAAGAGACTATAGGTTATCTTAGAACTTATCAAAGAACTGAAAGAACCGCAATAGCTCCTAATGATGTAGTAAACGCTATGGAGACTTTACAAGTAGCAGTGAGTGAACTAGAAAAAGAGGTTTCTGAATTGTTTTGGGATGGAAGATCACAATAATTCTTAAGACATAGAAACCATTAAAAACATTCATTTTATAAGAATTTCATGACAACTTACAAACTTTCCCCCTCAACATTGAATTTATTTAAAGAATGCCCAAGATGTTTTTGGCTTACACATCATAAAGTATGGAAAAGGCCAGCAGGCATTTTTCCAAGTCTGCCAAGTGGTATGGACAGAATTCTAAAAAACCATTTTGACAAGTTTATGGAAAAGGGACAGCTTCCACCAGAATTATGTGAAAACGACCATTGCCAAAACCTTAAATTATTTAATGATAAAGAAAAACTAGGTGTTTGGAGAAATAACTGGAAAGGTATTTCATTTACAGATAAAAAAGGCAATGAATTACATGGAGCAGTAGATAATATTCTTATTAATAAGACAAATAAAAAATTAATTGTTTTAGATTATAAAACACGTGGTTATGCACTTAAAGAAGATACAGCAGAACATTACAGGCTTCAGATGAATATTTATAATTTCCTTTTGAGAAAAAATGGCTATGAAACAGAAGATTATGGTTTCTTGCTGTTTTATGTTCCGCGAGAAGTTATGGCTACAGGGGAAGTTTTGTTTGATACTGAATTAGTGAAGATGAAGGTGGATGTTGAAAGTGCTGAAAAAGTTTGGAAGAAAGCATTGAAATTATTAGAAGGAGAATGTCCTATGGATGGGTGTGGGTGGTGCAAAGAGATAAAAGTAAAATGATTCACTAGGAGTTTTTGGGGGGTGTGGGTGGTGTGGTGTGAGTTGGTTAAGAGTGGGGGAGTGATGTTAAGGGGGGGAAAGG
>JAFCDK010000043.1 GCA_017609745.1 Candidatus Pacearchaeota archaeon | reverse complement strand
GGATTTGGTTTTCCTCTTCTAATACTTCCAACAATCATAATCTTCTTGCAATAAGGCCTAATCTGTTTGACAATCTTATTTGCAAGTTTTTTCACTTCTTTTTGTTTTTTCATTTTTATCTCGTAATAATTTCTATTGCATCTCTGTGTTTTAGTTTATGTTCTTTTCCCCAAGCACATTTACTCCTCGCGTCAATTGCTTTAATAAAATTTTTGCCAAAGTCAGTATGAAGATAATATGCAAAATCCAGAGCAGTGCTGCCTTTTGGAAGAAGAAAACAATCAGGAAGTATGTTGCCCTTGCTATCCGCCAACTTATGCGCGCCTGCAGGAAAAACTGCAATATACTCCAATAAATCAAAAACAGCTTTATTCAAAATCTGCTGTATTCCTGTGCTCCCATAAACATTGCAAACATTTTTTTTAATTATTTCCAAAGCTTCCTTTTGTTTATCAGAAAGTTCTTTTCTATTTAACTTAAAATTTTTCTCGCCAGGAATATATTCTATAAGCCCTATTTTAGCAGCTTCCCGCAATGCAAGTTCAGAATCAGCAGAACAAGGAACAATCTGCAGTTTAGGATAAAGTTTTTTTAGTTTCTTAAAATTTTCTGCTGAATCAGGCAGGTCAATTTTATTCGCAGCAATTATCATCGGTTTAGTTAAATGCCGAAGTTCATGTGCAAAATTTATAAGTTCTTTATCTGTCCACTCAGCTGGTTTTTCAAAATTATAATTTAATTTTCTCATTACATCTTTAACATCTTCTTCTTTAACTTTTAAACCTGAAAACTGCTTTGCAACTGCTTCTGCAAAATCTATTTTCTGAACTTCGATTGTCTTGGAAAAAGTTCTCCAAACTTTTTTCAAAATTCCAAGATACCATAGGTCTAATTCGTTCTCCAACATTTCAACATCTTGTGCTGGCTCATAACCTTTTGTCTCTTTGCCTTCAGCATCTGTAGTCCCGCTTATATCTACTATATGTATAAATATATCTGCCTGTCTTAAATCATCTAAAAACTGATTACCTAAACCTTTTCCCTTACTTGCTCCTTTAATTAATCCAGCAACATCCATTAATTCAACAGGAACAAATCTTTTTCCATCCACACAATAACCTGTTCGCGGCTGACATTGAACATTAAATTCTTTATCAATACAATCTATTTTTACATAACCAATACCATGATTAGGCTTTATTGTTGTAAACGGATAACTTGCTATTTCAACTTCAGCTAAAGTTGCAGCTTTGAAAAATGTGCTCTTACCACAACTCGGTTTACCCACTAATCCAATTAACATAATAATATCTTAGAAAAGAATTATTTAAAGTTATTTATCTTAGAAAAGATTTTTAGTCTTTTGAGTTAATCTATATCTTCCTTTTTTATCACAATTTATTAAATTTTTTTCAATTAAAAAATCTAAATCAGATGTAAGTTGTTCACAGGCTCTATATGGATAAGTATCTGTTTTAAAAATATATAATTAAAAATCTAACTGCATTTAGAAAAAAATAAAAAAATAAAAAAATAAAATTAAATAAAGATTTAGTCTTCAGTTTCGTTTTCTTTATCTTCACTTTCAGCTTCTTCTGCTGGAGATTCTTCTTCAGTTTCTGTTTCTTCTTTTTCTTCTTCAGCTTCTTCTGCTGGAGATTCTTCTTCAGTTTCTGTTTCTTCTTTTTCTTCTTCAGCTTCTTCTGCTGGAGATTCTTCTTTAGCTTCTGAAGATTCTTCTTCAGTATTTTGAGTTTCTTCTTCCATGTTTCAAATCAGAAAATCAGAGTTTAAAAACCTTTGTAACAGAAAATTTATAAGGGTATTACTTTTAAGTTATATTAGGAATAATGAGCCTGTAGCTCAGCCAGGTTAGAGCACCAGTCTTATATGACAGTGATTCGTTATGAATTACAGCTATTCTATCTAGGAAAGCTGGGGGTCCCAAGTTCAAATCTTGGCAGGCTCATTTCATTCGCCTTTAGATTTGAAAACATTTAAAAGAAAAAATGGCAAAAAAGAGAATAAGTGAAAGAAAAGAAGCATGGTTTAGAATACTTGTAGCTATAATCTCAGGAATAATTTTAGATATTTGGAAAATATTAATATCTATTTTAGCAATTATAAATTGGTTAATCACAGTTTTCTCAGGAAAAAGAGATAAAGGACTGGCAAATTTTTCTGAATATTGGAATACAGAAAAATACAAGTACATAAGATACTTAACCTTTGTTTCAAATAAAAGGCCATTTCCATTTACTAGTTTAGAAAGAATAAGCAAATTTGGAAAATAAAAAATAAAAAAATGGCAAAAAAAAGACTATATCGAAGCAAAAAATGATTGCAGGAGTCTGTGGAGGACTTGCAGAATACTTTGATAATGCAGATCCCACAATAGTAAGATTAATTTGGGCACTATTAACAATTTTCACAGCTTTTTTCCCAGGAATAATTGCATATCTTATTGCTTGAATAATAGTTCCTCTGAAAAAATAATTTTTTAGATAGTTTTAAAAATAAACTTTTTCTTTAATTTTCATGCCCCCGTAGTACAGTGGCCAAGTATACTGGCCTTTCGAGCCAGTGACCCGGGTTCAAATCCCGGCGGGGGCATATCTACTATTTCAATAAGAAATAGTAATATTTCTTTGGGATTTGAACTAGTTCAAATTGAGGAATTTCATTTAGAGAAATATTAATTAAAATAACTGAATGGAATTGCGAAGAGGCAGGGGCATCTACGTATGAAAACCCTAATGCCCGGTTCAGGCATTTAGGTCTAAATTGTTTGACGCTTAGATAGGGCATCAAAGGCAGGAAAGTTTGAATCCCTAACACAGATTCAAATCAAATAAGAATTAGTGCCACTACAAAATTACTACGATAGAAAGATTTAAATAATATAAAAATCACAAAAATATTAATAAAATAAATACCTAAAATAAAGATGATAGAGACAAAATTATCAATACAAGATTTCACAAAGTATTTTGAATCAAACAGATTAGGAAAACTTCATCTCCCAAATGGTAATTCATGGAACCCTGAGAAACTTTCTCGAGATGGTATTAATGTTAATCTAAGGGATTTATTTAAGGTAATGTCTGGATGGAAAATTAATGATACTGAAGTTCCATTAGATGATATTGTCGCTGTGATTGCATATGGTTCTGCTGTGAGATTCCCTGGTTATGAGATGGTTCCTGAAAAAAGAAGAAAATTCTTGGGTCTTTTTGGACCTGAAGTTGAAACAGGGAGACAGATAAAAAAATTGATTACACCAAACGATGTCGATTTTTTTGTTTTAACAGGAAATGATATAACTAGACATGAATATATTAAACCAGGAATGATGACTTATAGTGATCTTTCTCGTAGTTGTATAACTGCAGTAAATGAAGGGGGCATTAACTTGATAAACAGAGGAATTGGTCAACTTCTTAACGGCGTAGAAAAAGGAGACACAATTAGTATTTCTGCAATGAGAGAAGGGATCCCAATATTTTATGATAGAAGATTAAATGATGTTCAAGATAGAGCTGGAATAACAAGAGAAACTCCAAGAAAAATATATTGGGACGAGGACAAGCAAGCTCGTCTTATAGGAAGAATAGAATAAATTAATATTCATACTCAAAAAAATGGAGGAGCAATCCAAAAAAGGGGTAAAAATAGAAAGTGAAACCCTTATAGTTTTTAATGCCCAGTCGGTGCATGGAATCAGTGTTCATGCCCCATTGGTGCATAGTTAAAAAAAGCCCACATTTTCACCCCCTGCGGGGGCATATCTACTATTTCAATAAGAAATAGCAATATTTCTTTGGGATTTGAACTAGTTCAAATTGAGAAATTTCATTTAGAGAAATATTAATTAAAATAATTGAATGGAATTGCGAAGGGGCGGGGGGCACTGAACCCTCAATAAAACATCAAAAATAAATCAACCGAAAGATTTAAATTTATTTAATTTTAACTTTAATATAGGTATAATAAAATGAACTTTTTTGATGATGAAGACCCTTTTGAGAATATTATAAAAGAATTTTTTGGGGCAAGGCCAGAAATAAGACCAGATATTAAAAAATATAGAGAAAACATCATAACTGGAGAGAAAGAAGAAAGAATTATTGATTTTATAGAAGATGATAACAAAATTTATCTTGTTTTTGAATTGCCTGGATATGATAAAAAAGATGTTTTAATAAATATTAAAGGTAAAGAGTTAGAAATTAAAATCAATAAAAAAAGTAATGAAGGAGTTCAAGACTATTTAATACAAAAATTACATCAAGAAATTTCTATTAAAAAAATTCTTCCGAAATTTATAAACACTAAAAAATTTACTCATACAATGAAAAATGGAGTACTTGAAATAATTTTTGATAAAAAATGAAAAAAGAAAAAATTAAACCAATAGAATTAGAAGTTATAGAATCTTTACAAGAAGATATTGACAAGGGGATTGTTAGGATTCCTTCAAGAATTATGAATTCATTAGGGTTAGATTCAGGAGATATTATTGAAATCAAAGCTAAGTCTGCAACAGTTGTTAAAGTACTCAGATTACTAAAAAGTGATAATAGAGAAATAATTAGAATTGATGGAACTATTCGTTCAAATATTAATGCTTCTATTGGAGATAAAGTTTTAGTAACTCCTGTAAAAATTTTAGATGCAAAAACAATTACTCTTGCACCATTACAAGAAGTAAGATTTAGTGATAATCCTACAGAATATTTTCACACAAAATTAATGCATAAACCACTTAGTATAAATCAAACAACAGTAATTGATGTTTTTGGAACAAGACTTGCTTATGTTATTACAAAAACAAATCCAAAGGGATATGTTATT
>JAFCDK010000042.1 GCA_017609745.1 Candidatus Pacearchaeota archaeon | reverse complement strand
CAATGGATATTTATTTGAAATAGGAAATTATAAGCAATTAGCTGAACTGATATTAAAATCATTAGAAAATAATAAACAAAATCAAAAAATAAAAAAACAAGCAAGAAAATCTGTAGAGCGATTTTCTTGGAGCAAGCTTATTGAAAAAATTGAGAAAATATATAATATAAAAAATTATTAAATAAAAAGAAAAAATGAAAATAACTTTAATATCAACTTCAACATATCCTTCTGATCAAGGCATAAGAACAATTTCTGCAGTTTTAAAAAAAGCAAATTATAAAGTTAAACTAGTTTTTATGACTTTAAGTGAAGATTACAGCAGAAATTATACAAAAAAAGAATTACAACAATTAATTAAAATTTGCCACGATAGTAAGTTAATTGGCATTAGTGCATATGTTTCAACATCAAAAAGAGCAGCGAGAATTATTTTATATTTAAAAAAACATCTGCCCCAAATTCCAATTGTTTATGGAGGAGTTCATGCAACAATTTGTCCAGAAGATTGCATTAAATATTCAGATATTGTCTGTATTGGAGAAGGAGAAGGAGCTGTTGTTGATCTTGCTAAAGCAATTGAAAAAAATAAGCCAAAAGATAAAATAAAAAATCTTTGGGTTAGAAAAAAAAATGGAAAAATTATTAAAAATCCAGTTAGACGAATAATTGATAATATAGATAAACTTCCTATGCCTGATTATGATATACAAGACCATTATTTACTTGAACATGGAAAAATTCGTAATTTTTTAGAATATGATTTGGGAGGGCAGATTTTCTTTTTAACTGGCAGAGGCTGTCCTTATGGCTGTGATTATTGTAGCAATAGTTTTTTTAATGAACTTTACAAAGGAAAACGAAAACAAATTTTGAGATTACACTCCCCAGAATATATTATTAAAGGAATTTTATATATGAAGAAAAAATTTCCTAGTTTAGGATATTTTGATATACGAGATGACTCTTTTTATCTTAGGTCACACAAAGATATAAGACAACTCTGTAAACTTTATAAAGAGAAAGTAAAAATGCGGTTTAAATGTTTAGGAGATCCTAAAACTATAGACAAAGAAAAAATAGCTCTCCTTGTTGATGCAGGGTGTACGGATATTATAGTTGGCATCCAAGGAAGTGAAAGAACTAATTTAGAAATTTATCATAGAAACCAGACAGATGCAAATGTTCTTCGTGCAAGTAGCATTATCAATAAGTATAAAGACAAATTGGCCGTTATGTATGATGTTATTGCATGCAACCCCTATGAAAAACCCAAAGACATAATAAATCTTATTCGCCTTCTCCAGAAAATTCCAAAACCATATTTTCTTTCTGTTAATAATCTTGTATTTTTTCCAGGCTCACAGCTCTATACAAGAGCAAAAATAGATGGGACAATTAAATCAGAAAAACAAACAGCAGCTCAACTAAATTATTGGGACAGAAGCAAACACATACTTTTAAAGAAACAAAATATCTACCTTAATCTCATTCTTAATCTAATGCGGGGAGCTGTAACAGAAAAAAGATTTGGCATTTTACCAAATTTTTTAATAAACTATCTCCTTAGGCCAAAAAGAATAAAGAAAAACCTCAAAAATCCAATACCCTCTTATTTAGTTCTTAAAATAGTCTCAGTTTTTGATTTAATTCGAGAAAAAATCATGAAGCCGATTTATCGCTCCTTGCCACTGAGTTTCAGAATTTGGTATGATAAAGTGAGGTATCGGGTATAGGTGGATTTGCAAATCTATGCAAATCTAAACCCTTTCTTCCTCGCTAAACATCCAGCACATTTTCCACAATGAATTGGTTTTCCTTGTTCAAAACCCCCCCCAATATAACAACTATAAGTCAAACTCAAATCAACCCCCAATTCTTTAGCAAGATTAATTAGCTCTTCTTTTTCTTTGTTTAAAAAAGGAGCTTTAATTTTATAATCTCCAAATTGCGTTGCATTTTTACTTAATTTGTTTATGCTTTCTACAAATTCTGGAGTTGTATCATTAAACTGCAAATCTCCTTCATATTTAATTCCAATATAAATATCACTTTTCTTTTTGATTTTTATAAATTCACTTTCTGCATATGCTAAAGCTATTGTGAGAAAAATTGTATTTCTGCAGGGCACATACCAATTTTTTATTTCTTCATCATTTTCTCTCTCTCTTTCCTTATTTATTATAGAAGTGCTAATATCATTTAACCAAGGAAGTTCTATAATATTTAACTTGGCATTTAAGGTTTCAGCTAATTTCTGTACACAGAATAATTCTTCTTGTAGGCACTTTTGATTATAATCAAAAAAAATAAGTTCTATATCTTTAATTTCTTGTTTTTTTTTAATCCAATATGCAAGAATACTGCTATCTAATCCTCCTGAAGCAAGAATTATTGCCTTAGACGCCTTATTTTCCATTTTGTTCTTTACTAAATCTAGTATAAAAATATTTATATAATAAAAAAAGGTTTTCTTTTTCATGAAAAAGAAATGTTCTGAGTTAAAACAAGGGGATATTATAATTCATTTTGGACAAGAAGCGATTGTAAAAAAAATAGAAACTTCTGGCAAAGGAATAAAACAAGGAAGAGTTAAATGCAGAATAGAAGCTGAAAAAAAATTAGATTCACAACCAATAAGTTTTGTAAGACTTGCAGATGATGAAATAGAGGTAAAATAAATAAAATAATTAAATTAATCTTCTTATCTAATTAAAATTACAATGTTGCATATTATAATAACATCATATAAAGAGCCAAAATCTACTGAAAAAGCAATTAATTCCTTTCTTTCTCAAAATATTAAAGAAAAATTTAAAATTATAATTATAGACCCTTTTCCTGAAACAGAAAATTTTCTTAAAGAAAAATTTTCAAAAGAATTTAAAAAAAAGCAGATTGAATTTTTCTTAGATTCAGGAGAAGGTAAAAGCTATGCCTTAAATATTCTTCTTGAAAAAATTTACTCAACAAATATAGAAGATATAATTATTCTTACAGACGGAGATGTTTTTGTTAGTCAGAATACTGTTCAAACCCTTCTCAATGAATTCAAAAACAAACAAGTTGGATGTGTTACAGGAAAACCCACTCCAATAAATACTAGAAAAAATATGTTTGGATATTGGTCACATCTTTTATTTGATGGAATTGATAAAACACGAAAAAAATTTCATAAAAAACAAAATTTTTTTGAATGTTCAGGTTATCTTTTTGCTATTAGAAATTCAGTTCTTCAAGGATTTCCTTTAGAAACCGCAGAAGATAGTATAATTCCATATCTTTTTTATCAAAAGAAATTTAGAATTGCTTATGCCCCTCAAGCAGAAGTTTATGTTCTCAGTCCACAAAATTGGAAAGACTGGAAACTTCAAAAAATTAGAAATATAAAAGCACATGAAAATCTTAACAATCTTGATATTGCAAAAAACATGCAAAGAACAAAATCTTTTATAAATGAAATTAAAGAAGGCATGTTTTTTGCTCTGCAATATCCAAAAAACATTAGAGAATTTGCATACACAATTGCACTTTACTTTGCCCGCCTTTATATCTACCTGCGCGCTTTTTATGAATTAAAATTCAAGAAGCAAACATATCAAGATGGTTGGAGGGTTAAAGAAATACAAACTACTAAGATTTTGGATTAATCTTCGCCAACTCTTCCCCTAATTCCTCTAAATTCCCCACAATTTTCGTTTGCCCAGCAATTATAACACTAATGTCTGCAATAGACTGGCTGATAGGTCTATCAGTCTTTAAACCTATCACAGGCTTGCTCATAGCAGCCATATACCCCATTTCCCATGCAGTTCCTGCCCCAACACTAATTCCATCCAAAACCCCAATCAATATATCACATTCATATAACATTTGTTTATCTTTTTTTGAAATAAGTAGAATATCTTCTTGTTTACTATACAATCCTGCATCTCTATGTGGTAAAAACGTCTCAAATCCAAACCCTTTACAAAGAGCATCTATTTTTTCAAGAAACTTTCTATTTTCCTCTGTGCATAATGGACCTGCAATATAGATTTTCATTTGAATTATACTTTATTCTTATTTTTTAATCTTATATATTTTTCCTACATATGTCTTTTTAAAATATCTTAATTAAAGAAAGATATGAACGCAAAAAAACTGAAGTGGAACACAAAATGCAGATTTTTTGATGAAAAATATGCTTGCGATACTTTAACAACAGAGGGGTATGAAGATTGTAGTGAATGTCTATTTGCTGAAGAATATAGCAAGAAAATTTTAATTATTAAGTTTGGAGCTTTAGGAGACGTTATTAGAACAACACCAATTTTAGAGGCTATTAAAAAAAAATATGGGCATGATACTCTAATTTATTGGCTTACTTTACCAGAATCTAAAGAACTTTTACAAAATAATCCTCTAATTGATAAAATTTTAATTTATAATATAGATACAGTTTTGCGTCTTCAACAAGAAAGATTTGATATTATTTTTTCTCTTGAAATAAATACTCCAGCAACTCTCTTAGCTAATTTAATAAATGCATATGAAAAATATGGTTATTATTTTAATAATGGCGCAACTTATTGTTTTAATCAAGGAGCACAAGAATATCTTGAAACAGCGTTTCTTAATACCAAAAAATTGCAAAACAGAAAAACCTATCAACAACTAATTTTTCAAACATGTAATTTACCTTATACAAAAGAAGTTCCAATTATCAAAATCCACGAAACTAAAAAACAATATGCAGAACAATTTAAACAACAAAATCAAATTTCTGAAACAGATAAATTATTAGGAATCCATATTGGGGCAGATTCTCGCTGGCCATCTAAATCCTGGTCAGACAAAAAAATAATCGAATTTATTAGAGCAATTCAAGCAAGATATAAAACTATTTTATTCGGTGGGCCAAACGAAATACAGAAAATAAAAAATATTAAAGAAAAATTACACCAACAAAGAATAAATGTTTTATCTAATAATCCTAAAAATTCTCATTCTGAATTTGCAGCTTTACTTAATTTATGTGATATTGTTATTACTCATGATACTTTCCCTCTGCATATGGCTATTGCCCTTAAAAAACCAACAATAGCGCTATTTTTTTGTACTCCCCCTTGGGAAATAGAATATTATGAAATAGCAAGGAAAATAACTTCCCCACTGCTTAAAAAATACTTTCTCACTAATCAATATATAAATGAATTAGTAAATAGTATTTCAGTTGAGCAGGTTTTAAATGCTGTTGAAGAAATTGAAATAAATTAAAAAATTAAAAATGGATTTTATAGATATAATAAATAAATTTCCTGAAAAAAAAGTATTGGTGGTAGGAGATATTATATTAGATAAATATACTCACGGCAAATTAAGAAAATCTCCTGAAGCACCTGTATTTATATTAAAAACTGAAAAAAACGAATATAGATTAGGAGGAGCCGCAAATGTAGCAAATAATATAGCAACTTTGGGAGGTCAGGTTTTTTTAATGGGTCTTGCAGGAACTGATGAAACCTTCAATATTTTAAAAAATCTTTTAAATTCATACAAAGATATTAATTTTAGAATTTTCCAAGACCAAAATCGCCCAACTTCTATAAAAACCAGATATTTATGTTCAGAATATAGCCAGCAATTAATAAGAGTAGATAATGAATCAATAGAAAAAATAAATTCAGAAATAGAACAAGAAGTTATAAGAGAATTAAAACTTATTTTACCCCAATATGATGCAGTAATTTTTTCTGATTATAAAAAAGGATTTTTAACTGAAAATCTCTGCCAAACTATTATAAGAGAAAATAAACCTGTTTTTGTTGATTTAAAACCAGAAAATCTTGATTATTTTAAAGGAGCTTATTTAATAAAACCGAATTTATCTACAGCAGAACAAATAAATGGATTTAAACTTAAAAGTTTTAATGAAGAAGATTTAAATGAATTTGGAAAAGCATTTTTAGAAAAAACTCAGGCAAAATATGCTCTTATAACTCTTGGAAGAGATGGAATGTTGATTCTTGATTATGGATTTAAAATTATTCCTACTTTTGCACAAGAAGTTTTTGATGTTTCAGGAGCAGGAGATACAACTCTTGCAGCTTTAACTTTATCAAATCTTTCAGGAGCTAATATTTATGATTCTGCTATAATTGCAAATCATGCTGCAGGAATAAAAGTCACAAAAAAAGGAACAGCGCCTGTCTATATAAAAGAACTTATTGAAGCTTTAAGGAGAGATGAGTAAAACAATAATAATTAAAAACTCTCAATAAGTATTATTCTTATGGAAGAAATTAAAGAAGAGAAAAATGTAGAAATTAGAAAAAAACAATTTAAAGACAAAATTTCTAATTGGTTAAAAAAACCTTCTAATCAGTTGCTGATGTTATTGTTAATTTTTACATTTGCTATTAGATTATATTTTTTTATCTTGACAAAAAATCAAACTTTGTGGTGGGATGAAGCAGAATATATGGCTATTGCAAAAGCTTTTGCATTTGATGTTCCATTTAAAATAAGCCCCCAAAGATTAGTTTTATTTCCTTTTTTAGTTTCTTTACTTTATAGAATCGGATTAGGAGAATTATCAATCAAATTTATTTTAGTTTTACTGCCGTCTTTTTTGGTAGTTTTATTTACATATAAATTAGTTAAAGAAATGTATAATGAAAAAATAGCACTTTTGACTTCTTTAATAACTTCTGTTTGTTGGATTCACCTTTTCTA
>JAFCDK010000041.1 GCA_017609745.1 Candidatus Pacearchaeota archaeon | reverse complement strand
AAGAAGAACATAAAATGCAGTCCAATATCTATATATTCCAGCAAATTCATGGTCTCTTGATTTATGAATTTGAGTTAATCCATACAATCCAATTCCAACAACAAGATAAATTATTGCTAAAATTCCTACAGAAAAATTTCCTCTAAATAGTTCAACGAATGAAAAGTATTGCAAACTTACCCAGACTAAAAATTCAGCCAAAGCAACAATTAAGCTAGGAGAAGAGTCGAAAACATAAGAAGCAAAGAGTATTCCTAACCATGCCAACAAGAGTAAAAAAGCGTTGGCTTGTAATGAAGTTGCTAAATTAAATGTTTGCGCAATTAAAAAAATGCTTAATGTATATAACAATGCTCCAAGAAATAAAAGCGAGCCACCTATTTTTTCATAATCCTTTGTTCTGAACAAAACTCCTGTGATGTAAGCTCCTGCTGTTGCTAAAACCAAAATTAAAACTTTTAATGCTGATGGTATCACTACCCAATTTAATGCAATCAACCAAGCAATACCCAATGCAATTAATATTGAGCCAATTGTGGCAACAACAGCTCCAAAAGCAATATGCTGTTTTAATTCAACCCCCCTTTCATTTTTTGACATAATAAATATTAAAGTTTATGGATATTTAAAAACTTTTCGAAAATTATTTCAAAAAGTGCTACTATAATTTCTTGCAAAGCAAGACTATCTGTTTTATAGAAGGTAAAAACTGCGCGCGTCTCTCTAATACATAGTCCATCCAAAAAAGATTATTTCAAATTAATACAAATGGCATTCTCAAAAACTTTGATTTTTTGCCTTCGGCATCGTTGCACTAAAAATTTGTAGGAATTCTTATCATTCTATTTTATTTTCCTTTAATTTACTATATTTAGTTTAAGAAACTAAATAGTAATTGGATAAAAGTATTTGCAAAAATTATAACTTATTTAGTGGCTATTTTATATATATGAGATTTGGTTGTTGATAAAGATTCAAAACTTTTTGTAGAATCATTAATTTTTGATACTCCAGTATTCTATTATGCTTGGAGAAGACAATAAAAAGGTTCACATCCTTTTTCTGTATTCAATATTTAAATCGTTTTTCATAATCTTTGTGACTCATCCATTCAAGAATAATTGATAAAATTTTAATCTCTCCATTTGCTACAGAATATATTAAACGCCATCCTTTTGGCAAATCGTATTTCCAGAGATTATTAATCTCATATTTTTCTATATAGACTTTTGGAATTAATTTTTTTTGTATTCTAATTCCACAAAAAGCATTTTCTTCTAAATCCTCAAAAGCCCTACATACCCATTTATACAATCTTTGGTCTTCTGTTTTTGATTCTTTCAATGCTTCAAAACTTTTTTGGATTTTCTCATCTGCAAATTTTATTTCTGATTTCATTTTCTCCAGCTTAGATGTGATTTAGATAAATATTTTTTTACTAATTCTGGATTCCATATCCAGACAATCCATCCTTCTTTGTCTTGTGCTATTTTTCCAGATTCTAATAGATAGTCGAAAATAACGCAGAAAGTTTGATAAATCATTTTTCTGGGAAGAGCCTCCCAAAGAGATTTTTTCTTATATTCTCCAGAGTTCTCTCTAATAAATTCTTCTACCATTAGAATTGTATCTAATTGTGGATAATGCAAAATATTTTTTTCTATCATTTCTTGAGGCATGGTTATACATACTTGTATAACTATAAAAATCTTTCTGTCGCCTGAAATTTCTTCTTTTTAGAAAAAAGAGGCAAAAACTCTAAAAATTCCCTTCGACCACGTTGCACTCTCACTCACATCTTCCCCTATCCCCAATTTTATATTCAATAACTTTAAATATTCTGAAAATTTTAATATAATATGAAAAAAACAGAAAAGTTATTGGGCGTATTTTATTCCTTAATCATAATCTTAATTATATTAATTGCTTATTTTTTTATTCCTTTTTCACAGAATTTAAAACAAGCACTTTTTCCTGTAGCTGCTGTTTTAGGTTTTGCATTTCTTGTATTAGGAGTAGTACTTTTATGGCTGACTAAAAAATCAAAAATTAAAGGAAAACTCAGGGTATTTCTAATGCTTATTGGAATATCTGCTATAGGGCCCTTTATTGGAGCAATTCTTCATAATTTCTTTTATGCTTTGGGAATTTATTTTAAGGATATTATTTTTGTGAAAAATATAATGCAGATACTTGGAGTGATTTTTTTTCTTTTAGCTCTTATTGGTTTTCCAATTTTGTTTTTAGTTGGGATGGTTGGCGCCATAATTTTGTTCTATAAGAAAAAAAAATGATTATTATTCTCTTCTATCCAACTCATTATTAACAATCACAATTGTTTGGCTAGTAAAATATGTTTTCTTGCCAATTGAAATAAACTTGCATTGTTTTTTCAACCTCTTCAGTTCTTTTCTAGGAAGTCCATCATGGTCTCCTAAAAGAAAAACACACTTTTTTTTCAATTTCATATTTCGAATATCTTCTCCTTTTTTATCAAGAATATAAATCTCCTCGCCCTGTTTTTTTAATTCATTTATTAACTGCATCAAATTCTTTTTTTCAATAAAACATCCTGGAAAAACTTCATTTTTTCTGTTTTCTTTATATTTATAGAGCATTCTTTTAATAAGCCCAGCAACATCTTTTTTACTTATAGGAATTTTTTTACTGCTGTCAAATTCAAGGTGGCGGGGAGGTGTTGGCTGACCATAAAAAATCAAATGCAGTTTTACATCCTCTCGCATTCTATTTGACAGAAATAAAGCAGAAATTATACTATGAATTACAATATCCATGCGACCAGCATCCATTAGTTTTTTTGTATTAAAGTTCCCAGATGTTCTTGCATTTTTTGAAAAATATATAAATTCCCGCATTCAAAATGCAAGAATAACAAACTTAAAAAGGTTAGTGAACCGCGCCTGATTGCTCTTTAATTCTATTAACTAAACCTCGTGTTTTACAAACATACATCTCATTATCTCCTTCAAATATAAGTTTACTTCTTGTCCTATTTCTATAAGGACAATCAGCAACACAACCAACTATTTCCAACCCCTTTATTATTATAGAGACTATATATTCTCCTTGTTCCATAATTGGACATTTTTGTTTTTCCACTCTACTAAGACCGATTATTCTTATTTATACGAGCATGAAATAACATCATAGACTTTATAGTTTCATAATATTTGTGAGGGTCTAATGCTTTTTCAGTTTGTAAACCTGCAGCTATTTTTGGACTTCTTGCTTCTGCAATCCTCATAACTGCTACTTCATAATTTCTTAGCATTTCATATTGAACTGGATTGTCTTTATTTGCCATTTTAATTATGATTTGGTTTTTGTTTTTAAATCTTTACTTTTCTTTAAATTAATTATTTTTCAACGGTTGCAACACAAACATAGCCCTTGCTAAAATATTCTTCTCGTTAGATATTCTATAAACTCCTATGAACTTATCTCCACAAAAAATTACTATTTGTTCATCTTTTTGCAATTTTTTCTTTGGCTTCGATTTTAAGTATTTATTAAAAATAGGACTCCCATGATATAACTTCTCGATAGCTTCTTTTTTTACTTGAATTGTTGGCATAATTTTACTTATGATTTCCCCAGGAATAAGAATTTCCCGCAGCGATTTTTCATTTCCTTTTTCATATTCTTCAACAGCTTTTTGAAATTCGTAAAGATTTGTGAAGTTTTTCTGCTCTTCATTAAAAATTCCTGCTTCTGTTCGTCTTAATTCTAACATATGTGCTCCACCAATTTCATTGCCTAAATCGTGGATTAATTTTCTTATATAAGTTCCTGCTTCACATTTAACTTCAAATAAAATATTTTTGTTTTGTTGTTCTAAAAGTTTGAATTCATAAATTTGCCTTTGCCTTTCTTGTCTTTTTACTCGGGATTTTTTTGGCGGGAGTTGGGTTAATATTCCAATAAATTTCTTGTTTATAATTTGCTGGAGTTTTTCCATAGAAATTTCTTTTGCAGTATGCATAATTCCAATATAAGTTTTATCTTTTCTTATGAAGAATCCTAAAAGTTTGCAGGCGCGGTTAATCGCAATAGGGAGCACACCAGTAACTTTAGGGTCTAATGTTCCGAAGTGAGATGTTTTATGAGCACCTAATTGTTTTTTAATAATTGTATCAACTTTAAAACTTGTAGGTCCGCTCGGCTTGTCAATATTTATTATAGAAAATTCTAGAATTTCTTTTGTTGATTTGCTTTTTTTGATTTTATTTAGGTTGGGTTTCATAAGTTTATAAACTATCAATTGGGCTTTTTATATTTATCATATTTGGATAAGCCATATGAACATAAACCATTGTTGTTTCAGGAGATTTATGTCCTAACAAACATTGGACATTTGAAACATCATAGCCATTTTCAATTAAATGTGTTGCAAAACTGTGCCTTAATGTGTGGCAGGAAATTTTCTTATCAATTTTAGCCTTTTTCCCAGCTTTTTTAATTATTTGTTGAAGACTTCTTATATTATATCTTGTTCCTCTATTACTCATAAACAAATATTTGTATTCATTTAATTTCTTTTTACCAGTATGTTTTCTAATTTTATTTCTCAAACTCTCTGCAATAATAAATAATCTATCTTTATTTCCTTTGCCTCCATGCACCCAACCAAACCCTCTTTCAAGTTCTAAATCTTCAAGCTTTAAATTAATTAATTCACTAACTCTTAATCCAGAAGAGTACATTAATTCAATCATTAATTTGTGCGTTGGATTTTGAATAACTTCAAATAATTTTTTGACTTCCTCTTTACTTAAAACAACAGGAAGTTTTTTAGGTCTCCTATTATACCTAATATTGAGTTTCATTTTTTTAGTTAAAACATCTTCAAGGAAAAATCTTATTGCCATGTGATAGACATGCAAGGTGCTTCTGCAACATTTTTATCTGATAATTTAGATAAAAATTCTCTTGCATCTTTTTTGCTTATTTTATCAATTGTTTTTCCACAACTTAATAAAAATTTTTCAACACATTTTTGATATGTTTTAATTGTTCTATAAGAATATCTTCTTCTCTGCCCCTCTTTTCTTATTGCTTCATTAATATCAGTAGGATAATAAACCATAAATTATATATAGAAGTTATACTTTTATAATTTATTATTACTTATAAACTTAAAAATAACTAAAAAATCATTAAAATTAAATGCCGATTTGCAACTATTGGGTTAAGATAAAAAATTTTAGGGCGTTGTTTAAAATAAGGCTCTTCGAGCCTTAATATGCTCAAATTTAAATGACTTCGCATATGAAGTGTTATGTCTAATTAAAATAACTTTTCTTTCCCACCCAATAGGAAGAGTTGTTGCTCTGTGCTTCGCACAATTTGCTGAAACTTCGTTTCAGGATTTAATTTGGCACTTTTACAAAATCTAAAGCAAATCTTTTTATATCCTTCTTTTCTCTTTAATTTATAATGACAAATAAAGATAATCTTATTTTAGGTGGAATTGTCCTCGCCGTTATCTTAGTTGTTATTGTCTCTCTTCTAGGTCTTTATTATACTAATACTCAAAAATTAAATTCTGAGGATGAAACAGAAACAGAAACATTAACTTTTTCAGATAATTTAGTTTCAGAAACTTCTTACTTAGAGAAAAATAACAATCTTAAACAAGCAAATATTAAAACAGATGGAAAAATTAATTTAGACATTTCACACATTCTTGCAGAAACCGCAACAACTAGTTGTATTCTTTATCAAAAAATTTTCTTTGAAGGTGAAGAAATTGATTTTAGTCATGCTCCTTCAGAAGAAGAAAAAGAATATTTAAAGAAAATGAATGATTTTATCGGAGATTATGAAATTACCCAAGTGATAGTTAATCTGAAAACTTCAAATAATGAGGAAGGATTTAGTTGCGTCCTCAAGGGAAAAGACGAAACTCAAAATACTATGACTTTAATTACTAAAGATGGTTTAACAACTTATATGGATTTAAATCAGGCGAAACAACAATTCTTCCCTGGAAGTAATTCCCTATCTGATTGTGAGTCTAGAACTAATCCCGATGACAAAAATTTATGTTTAAATGCTTTAGCAGAAAAAAATTTAGATATTGATTTATGTAAAACAGCCTTAGATTCATCTCCAAGTCCTACTGAATTCCCTTATGCAGAAAGATATCAAAGTTGCTTGATCTTCTTTGCTAAAATGGATAAAGATTCCTCTCTTTGTAATTTGCTTGAGGACACTTCTAGAAAACCATTTAAATCTCAATGTTACGACCAACTTTCTTTTGAGTTTTGTGATAAATCCTTATGCGAAAAAATTCCAGATGATGCTCCATTAAACGATGCCTATACTTTAAAAGAAGCTTGTCTTATTAGAGCAGATCAAAGAGAAGGACAATGTTAAAATGGAAAAAAGGAAAATAGAAAATTATTTGTGGTTTACTATTTCATTGATTGTAGGACTTTTGTGTGTTGGTTCTTTTTTATTTTTAGGAATAGTCACAGGAGAATGGTTTGGGCACTGGACTTTTGAACCAATGATTTTCTTTTTATTTCTAGGAATGGTTTTTCTTATCTTATCCTTTTCATATTTTCTTAATATTAAAGGGGTTGATAAATGGGGAAAGATTATTAGAATTATCATTTCCACAATATTTATAATAATTGTTGTCGGATTTATTTTATCAAGTTTCTTGATAATGTGGTAGCAAAAATAAAAATGGAAAAAGAAAAAGGTTTAGTTGGATTGGTATTGATATCTTGGTATTTTAGAATAGGCGGAGCTGTAATGATTTTACTTGGAGTTTTAGCCCCATTATTATTGTTGTCAATGGCGGAATACATGGGAAGTCCTGGTCAACTTGGTTGGATATTGTTTATTGGAGGGGGATTGTTATTAATTTTATTAGGTCTTTTATATTTTTTTGTAGGTAGAGGTTTGGATAAATATAAAAGTTGGGCAAGGATTACCGGAATAGTTTTAATAGTGTTGCAAGTTATTTTATCTATCTTTTTAATGATTTTCTTAAAAGATTTTTCTGGAAATTTATTTAGAAAAGATATTAGAGATTCTTTTAAAGAATAGAAAAGTGCCCAACTTCTTTCTTAAAAAGAAAGAAGCAAAGAATATCGCAACAACTTCTCTTATATGATGC
>JAFCDK010000040.1 GCA_017609745.1 Candidatus Pacearchaeota archaeon | reverse complement strand
TGATTTCCTTCAAAAATATTTTCATATAAAAAATTACATAATTTTCTAACATATTTATCTGCATTTTGAGTTTCTTTTTTCACTCCGCTACTTACAAAAGGATATGCCCATAGATTTAAAATAGGAAGTTCAACGCTTTTTCTTATTGCTGTAAAATATGCATTATTAACTTCTTTAACTTCTTCTAAATATTGTTGATATTGTTTAGCAGGATAAGCATTTTTGATTAAATCTTTATAATTTGAAAATTCTCCTTTAGAATTAAGAAGTTTTAAATCATTAGCAATTGCATTTTCTAACCATTTTTCTTTGGTTTCTATACATTTTTTAGATTCATAATTTATAGGATTACAATTAATAAATGGAGCTGGGTTTTTATCGCCTGAAGTTTGCTTGACTTTTTGTAAGCTGGGGGCTAATTCTTGGATTTTTTTTAAATCAGGTTCTTGATTTTTAATATAAAGTTCTGTTGCATAATCAAGACTAGTTATTTTATCTAATGAATTTTCTTCAAGATAATTTTGAAATCCAAAATGTTTAATTTTCTGTTGTGAGTTTTCAGAAACTTTACGCATATTTTCAATCACCCAATAAGTTGTAGCTAATTCATAATTCCATATTAAAGAATATTTTCTTAATAATTCTTCTTTATTTTCTTGATTATAATTTTTCAAAATAGTTGGAATTTTTTTATTTATTTTAAAATCTCTTGAAGGTTTTATTGAATAATCAGTTAAGATTCTTTCTAAATTATAGTTAGAGTTATAAGTAGTATTAAAATTATAAGAAGATGAAATTTGGGCTGTAATACTATCTCTAAGAACTTGTTCTGGTTTTTTCTTTGCTGTTGAAATACTTGGTAGCAAACTTGTTCCGAGCAAAATAATTGTTGTGAGTAATTTTTTTGATTTCATATTAACTTGTTTTTTTAATAGACACATATAATGTTGTAATAAGGGCTAAATTTTTTGCAGATAAAACAGAAAATTCTTGTTCTTGTAATATTTTTTTCATTTTATGTTTGCTGTTTATTTTAATTGGACCTTCAAATAAATTCATAATTGGATTCATTAAATAAACTAACCCTGGAGGATAATTAAAACTATGGTCAGCAAGGTAAAATCTTCCACTTGGTTTTAATACACGATTTATTTCTCTTAAAGATTTTGGCTGGTCAGGATAATGATGAAAAGAAATTGTGCTAATAACACTATCGAAATAATTTTCATTAAAAGGAAGTTCAGATGAGTCTGCAACCAAATATCCAATATTACTTTCAAAATTACTCGATTTTTTTGCTTTTGCAGTTTTTATCATAGTTTTAGAAAAATCAATCCCAATAAGTTCTGCTTTAGCCAGCCCATTTATTTTTTCAAGCAAACTTCCTGTTCCACACCCAATATCAAGAATTTTATCCCCAGTTTTAGGTTTTAGTTCACTGATAATTCTATTATGAATATGATTAAAAAAACCAGATAAAACTGATTTATCATAATTTTCTGCCCAATTATCAAATCTTTGTTGTGTTTTATTCATTATATCTACGGTAAGAATACCTCCGCCTTTAAGCAGAGTGAGGAATTGCAGTCCCCAATATTTAATTCTGATAAGTTAATAATATTATAATCTAATATACTAATTACCAAATTCTTTCTTAATAATCTTTTTTGTCTTAACATTTTTATTTATTTGGTGATACCTCGTCCTTTAGTGCGAGGTTATTCATTTTTGAATTAATTTTAATAGATAAAAACTTAAATAGTATTTAATATATATTTCGTCCTATAAAAGTATTTATATATTTAACTACTTGGAAAATGATGAATTAAAATGGATAATGAACTACAAAAAATTCAACGAGGATATAGTAGGATATCTGGATTTTATGAATTTTATAATAAACTGCTTTATAAAATGTTTGGGATAGGAGACACGCTTCAATTTAGACAAAATGCAATTGATAGTCTTGAGTTAAAAAAAGGAGAGATAGTAATAGATCTTGCATGTGGAGCAGGAATAAATTTTTCACCATTAGAAGAAATTGTTGGGATAGAGGGGAAGATAGTTGGAGTTGATATTACAAAAAAGATGCTTGACCTTGCTAAAAAAAAGATTAAGGAAAATAATTGGAAAAATATAGAATTAATTCAGTGTGATGCAGCTCAATATACGCATCCAGAACAGGTTGATGGAATAGTTTGTACTTTTTCCATGTATTCAATACCTGATTACAAATCGGCAATACAGTGTTGTGCAGAAAATTTAAAATCAGGACGTAATCTTTCTATTTTTGATGTTAAGCTTATGAAAGGATTCATGAAAATAGCTAATCCTATTTTATTCTTTGTAACTAGAAATATAGGCGGAAGTTATGAAAAACTTGGAAGAAAACCATGGAAAGAGATGGAAAAATATTTTGATAATATTCATATAACTGAAGATTTTTTTGGATTATTATATTATGCTGTTGGAACAAAAAAATAAAATTCTTTATTTTTTTACCATTTTTTATTTTTTTCTTAAATCTTCTGGAATTAAAAATTTTTTTAAGGGCGCTCTGACGAGTTTTGGCTTTCTGTTTAGATAAGATTCAAGAGATTCATTTTTCCTATTATATATTATGTGATTAGCATAAACATAACATAAATATTCACTAATTTTTTTTAAAGGAATAGTGTAAGCAAGATAACCAACAAAGGGAATAGCAGAAACTGCTAATACTTTATAAGAATGAACTTGTTTTTTTTCTTTGTTGTCTTTGACTGTATGATATATTCTATTGCCTAAAACCCAGTTAAATCTTGATATACTTCCCAGCGGTATTGGTATAAGGTCAAAAGCAAAAATTGTTCCAATCGCTGTATGAACAGCTAAATTATATAAAACATATTCTGATTTTCTAATCATATCAGGCAAGGATTTTTTTAAAACCTCTCCTCTTTCTTTAGAAAGATAAGATTCATTAATTAGTCTCTCAATAGTTTTTTCAATTGATTCTTGATTTGTAAATCTTTTCAATATTTTTCTGCTATTCATTTTAAAACTTCTCTTAAAAAATGATTTATTGTTTGTGTGATTTCATTATAATTTGTATCAAATGCCATGTGTGGAACTTCATTATTTAAATCTCTACCTGATGGAATATATAAGATTGTATTTGGTTTTTGTTTTTTTAGACAATCATAAACATTGATGCTGTGTTTAAAAGGCACTATCTTATCATCTTTTGAAATAATAAAGAGAACCCCCCCTTTATAAGAACTTATAGAAGTTTTTGGTTTATAGTGAATAAATTCTGTATAGCCTCTTGTGTTTATTTTAGTTATTAGATAATCTTGGTCATCTAATATTTCTTTTAGTCCTTGTTCGTCATTATAAAAATTTTCTTTTCCTAAATGGTAGAGCATATTTAGTTCTCCCCCTGAAAAAAGGGTTGTTAAGCAGGCTCCAATATCTGTTTGAAGAAACATTAATCTATAATCAAAAGCAGGAATATCTAAATTAGGAGCAAAAAGACCATGAAATATGCTAGCATCAATTTCTTGTTTATATTTTCCTTCAGATAAATAAATCAAGGAAAATTCACTGCCTATGCTTGTTCCAGCTAAAACAATTTTTTTATTATTCTGAGATTTTATATGTTCAATTGTTGTGGAAATATCTTGTTTTATTTTTGGTATATTAATTTTTCCTCTTTTTCCTGTGCTTTTTCCAAATCCTTCAATATCAAGAGCAAAAACATTGTGTCCATATGAAGCCATTTCTTTTGAAAATTTATCTAATGAACTTGCAGGTTCTCCAAGTGTTGGAAGCAGAATAATATTTGAAAAAGCATTTTCTGAATTATAAATTTCAAGATTTATTTTTCTATTTTTAGAGACACTTAACTGGGTTTCAGAATATGTGAATGGAATTTGTTCTTGTTCTAATTTGTGTTGTTGTATTTGTTCCTGCCTAAGTGAAATTGTTTGGTGACTTTGTTTTACAATATTTTCTAAATTTTTTGTATAAGAGGTTGTTACACAACTATTTAACATAATTGAGCTCCCTAATAATAATTTTCTTAATAATTTTTTACTCATTTTCCTGTTCTACTATTTTTAATAATTTTGAATTTGATATTGGTCCGTGAGTATCGCAATAATCTTTAATTGCATTATAAATTTTTTCTTTTTTATCTCTGTCTTCTTCATTTATTTTATATCCTAATTCTTTTAATTTTGTAAAAATAGCATTTCTTCCAGAATGTTTTCCTATAATAAATTTTCTTTCTTTAACGCCGATATATTCAGGCGGAAAAATTTCATATGTGTCAGGAGATTTTAAAATTCCGTCCTGATGAATTCCTGCTTCTGTTCTAAAAACATTTTTCCCTATTATTGGGGTATATGGATTAAACTTAAGGTTAGATAATCTTTCCACTAAATCTGCTGCTCCCTGAAGCATATGTGTTTTAATTTTTGTTTTCTTTTTATAGTTTTTTAAATTAAGTGCAACTACAACTGGTTCAATAGGAGCATTTCCAGAGCCCTCGCCAATACCTCCAATTGTTCCCTGGAAAATATTAACATATCCTGTTTCTATTGCTGCAAGAGAATTAGCAACAGCTAATCCCAAATTATTATGAAAATGAATTGCAAATAGGACATCTTCAATTCCATTAGTGTTTTTATTAATATAATTAATTTTTTCCTTAGTTTCATTAGGCGTAAGAATTCCAACTGTATCTGTAAAACCAATATTTGAGGCTCCAGATTTAATTGCTTCATTATAAAGTTCAACTAAAAAATCAAGTTCTGTTCTTGAAGCATCTTCTGGACTAAAAGAAATAATATCAAAATATTTTTGTGCATATTTAATTGAATAGGTGGTCATTTCAAGAATTTCTTTTTTTGTTTTTCTTAATTTTTTTCTATGTTCTGGAGAACTCCCCAAAAATATTGATACCCCACCTCTTATTTTGCTAAGACTTTTTAAACAATTATAAGAAGCATCTATATCTTCTGCTTTTGCTCTGCACAAAGTTGTTATTATTGGTTTAATTAATCCTTTGCTGTTTTCTGCAACTGCTTTAACAGCTTTTCTTTCTTCTTTAGAACATATTGGAAATCCTGCATCAATAGAATGAACCCCCATTTTTGCAAGATAGTTTGCAATTTCTACTTTTTGTTCTGGAGTAAAAAAAATCTCTGGCATCTGTTCACCATCTGGATAACTGCTTTTTTTGCATAATAAAAAAAATTCATTTTTAATGAGGATTTTAATTTTCTTTTAATTCATTCCATTCTTGTTTATCAAGAATCCAGATATATTCTTTCATAAATTTAGATTTTTTTGCATTATTTGATAATTTGTAATGTTCTAAATATTTATTTCCTTTTAATTCATAACTCATCCAATAATGAACACTAAAAGGGTTTTGGTTTCTATGAGCTTTTATTCCAATGTTTTCAGCACCTTCTGGAGCATATATTTCTTGACTAGCTGTTTTTCCAAATAACCAGTGGTTTTTTGTTATTAATACTCCTTGTTTATTATCTTTATAGATTGGCTCGGATTGAAGTGAACCCATATCTAAAATCATAAGTGCAGGATGTGAAGGAAAACCCACACTTATTTTTTCTGGAAATTCTTCAGGAATGGGGGTTTGAAGAGTAGCACATCCTGTTTCAATAGTAGAAACTAATAATCTGTATTAATTGTATTAATTAAGGAGTTATTACAACACAACAAAATTTATAAGTTCCAGTATTTAAAAATTATGATGTTTAAATCCATATATTTTTTTGGTGCAGGGGCAATAGGAGGATTAATAGGAGGTTATTTAACTGAAGAGTTTGGAAAACAGAGAATTTTTTTAATAGATAAAGATAAAGAGCATATAGATGCTATACGGCAAAGAGATTTGCGATTAATTGATATTGGAAATAAAAAACAAAATTTGCATTATATTGATGTTAATATTTTAACTCCTGATCAAGTTAGTGATGATGATTTAGAAAATGTTGTTTTATGCACAAAAACTTATTCTAATAATGAAGTATTAAGTCGTTTGAATAATAATATGAATGTTTTAATATTGCAAAATGGTTATGATGAAAGAACAGTTCAACAATTACCTGATGCAGTTAGAGGCATTGAGTTTGGATTTGGGGCTAAAATAAGATATCCTGGAGTTGTTTATAATGCTGTAAAAGGCAAGTATGTTCTTGGAAAATTAAATTCTTATCAAAGAACAGATTTAGATGTTGGACAAGATTCAGAGATTAATTTTTGGGCAACAATTTTAAATCAAGCAGGTATTAAAACACAAAGAACAAATAATTTAGAAGGCTATTTATGGAGCAAATTATTAATAAATTCTGCTTTAAATTCTGTTAGTGCTATAACTGGTTATTCTTTAAGTGAATTAATAAGAAATGAGAATTCAAGAGAGGTTTTTAAAAATATTTATAGAGAAGGTTATTCGGTTGTTAGAAGAAAAGCTAGAAAGCTTGGAAATTTTATTGGTCCTCCAAAATTAGCAAATGCTGTTTTTAAATATCAAAAATTATCAGATTTTATATTAAATTTAATAACAACAAAATTTGGAGATGTTGAAAGTTCTATGTTGCAAGATACAAGGAAGGGAAGGCAAACAGAAATAGATTGGATTAATAGAGAAATAATTAAACTTGGATTTGAATATAATATAGAAACCCCCCTAAATACTCAAATTTATCTTTTAGTTAAGGAAATTGAACAAGGCAGACAAAAGATTTCACCTGAAAATATTTTTAAAATAAACTAAATTTAAAATAAATCAAAAAATGGAAATTATTGAAAAAAGAAAAAGCACAAGAAATTTTTTAGATAAAGAGATTCCAGAAGAAATTTTAGAAAAATTAGTTTCCTCAGCAATATTAGCACCTTCTGCTTTTAATTTTCAGCCATGGAAATTTATTGTTGTAAGTGATAAAGAGAAGAAACAAAAAATACGAGCAGTTTATGATGATGCAACAAAAAGAATAAAATTATTTAAAAAATTACACCTTACAAATGTTCCTATTTATAACCAGGATACATATTTTCTTGAAAAAGCAACATTAATTGTCCCTTGTTATGATAAAAAAATTTCTTATGCACGAGATTCATTAGCTATGGCATGTCAAAATTTAATGTTAGAGGCAGTTAATCAAGATTTAGCAAGTGTTTGTGTTGGAAGACCGACTGTATTTAATAGTCATAGAAAGAAAATTAAAAAGCTTGCAAATGTTTTAGGAGCATATGAAGTTCCTTATTTAATTGTGGTGGGATATCCAAGTTTAGTGCCTTATAGGCCAAAAAGAAAGCCATTAGAAGAAGTTATGAAAAGAATAAAATGAACTTTTTAGATGAAGTTGGAGAAAATGGTGTTTTAAAAATTGAAAATATTAGCAATGATAATCATCAAGGATTTATAACAAAAACAGTAAATAGATTTGTTGATTCAAAATATAGAAGATATTTTAATAATCCTTTTGGCTGGTATTTGGCAGGTTGTTATTTACCTGGAGAAAGACAAGAGGAATTGTCAGATTTAAGAAATAAATCTAAGCTTCAATATACTTTAATTTCATTAACTGGTGTTTTTTTAATTAATATAGGAAAACTTTATGGAGCTTATGAACTTATTACAGGTTCAAGCAATGCTTCATCAGGATTAGTACAAAGAATTAAAGAAGTAGGTGCAACTGGTTTAGTTATATGGACAATTGCAGGTTTTGCAGATTTAGGAATAAGAACATATTATATTCATAAAAACAAAAAACCTATTGCTATATTACCTATTGAATTGGGATATAGGGGGGGTGTGGGTTTATTTAAAGGAATTAAATCAATTATTAAAAAAAATGGAAATCCATAAAAAGAATGAAACCAGCAAAAGTTGAAGTTTATTATCTTGAAGTTCCATTTAAAAAATCTTTTGAACATGCGAGTTCAAAAAGAGATATTACTGGAAATCTTATAACAAAGGTTATATTAAAAGATGGAACAGTTGGTTATGGAGAGGGGGTTCCTCGAGAATATGTAACCGGAGAAACACCAGATTCAGCAACCCGTATTTTAAAAAAACATTTTATACCTAAGTTTGAAAAACAGGATTTTACTTATTTTGGAGATTGTGTTGAATGGTTTTCTAATCTTAAAGAATATAAAAAACAAGGAGTTGTTTATAATTCTGCTAAATGTTCTTTAGAATTAGCTGCTTTAGATGCTTATGGAAAATTATTTGAAAGACCGGTTTCTTATGTTGGAAAAGTTCTTGAAATTAAAAAAGAACAGCCACAAGATAAACATTATTCATATATCTTTTCATTAAATAAAAAAATTAATAAATCATATGCTTTGATATTATATGGATATGGTTTTAGGGATTTTAAATTTAAAATTAATGAAAGTTTAGATTTGTTTCAAATTGTTGATTTCAATAGGCATTTGAGAAGGAGGATTACAAAGGGTAATGTAACTTTAAGAGTAGATGCTAATGAAAGTTTAGAAGATGTAAATATAAGAGATGTGAAAACAATTTTATTAGATTTAGAGAAATTAGGAGTTACTTATTTTGAACAGCCTTTTAAAAAAGGGAGTGAAAAAAAACTTAAGGATTTAAAATATGATTTTATACCTATAATGTTAGATGAATCTTTGTGCAGTGTTGATGATGTAAAAAGAGCAATTGATGAAGATTATGTTGATGCATTTAATCTCAGGATTTCAAAAAATGGGGGAATTATTCAAACTCTTAAAATCAGGCAATTAGCTGTTGAAAATAATTATGATTATCAATTAGGATGTATGGTTGGGGAAACAGGAATTTTATCTGCTGCTGGAAGGCATTTTGTAAATATAGTTTCTGATGCTTTATTTGTAGAAGGTTCTTATGGAACCCACCTTTTACAAGAAGATATTACTCAACAAAATATGACTTTTAGATTTGGTGCAAAAATTAAACCTTTACAGGAAGATGGTTTAGGAATTGATATTGATGAAGAAGTGTTTGAGAAATATGCTTTGAAAATTACAGACTTTTATTATAAAAATTCTTTTAAACTTTAAGAAACCATAAGGAAAATGAGAGTAAAAAAAATTAAAACAACCAGTGGCAAGACATTAAATCTTGCTAGATGGCATTCTAAAAAATAAAATTTTAATAGATTTTGAACATAGTTTTTCTATAATAAAAAAGATTATAAACGTTAAAACCCCATTTTAGATAAATAAAATGAATTCATCTAAATCACCTATATCTGAAAGTCCATTTGTTGGGCAATGGGGTTTAGCTGCTGGTTTACCAGAGCATCTTTATTATACAGAGTCAAAAAGACGACAAGACCGAAAATATACTGCTTTTAATGCTATAATTGATACTTTTGTAGAACAAAAACCCAAATCTGTTGATTTGGAAAGTGGAGTTGTTTTTGAAACACAAAGATTAAAATCAGAAAGATTTGTCGCATCATGGAAATCTAAAGATAATGATTATAATCTTATTGTTTTAAATGGTTTAGGTACTGATGCTGCAACATTGTGTTTTTTAGGGCAATATTGTGCTTCATATGGTGCAAATTTATATGCTCTTGATAGGGCTGGTTCAGGGTTAAATGCTGTAGATAAACCAAATGTTGAAGGATGGATAAAAGATATTCAAGAAGTTTTAAATATAGATGTTGGTGAAAAGAAAAATGTTTTAATTAGTCAGTGTTTTTCAACTGGATTAGCAGCAGAGGCAGTTTATGAATCGCCAAATCTTGTTGATAAGGTAGTTTATATGACTCCCAGTTTTCATATACTTCATCAGCCATCTCTAAAAGAAAAGTTATCAATATTTCTGGATTTTGTGAAAGAAAAGACAAGACCTCATCATAATCCTGTGCCTCTTTCTGCTTATCTTGATGATGAAAATATGGTTAAGTTTTTAGAAGATGACCCATTATTTACTCATGGCCCAACACCACAGACATTAATTTATGGAAAGTTTCTTACGAAAAATGCACAAAAAACAATGATTAAAACAAGACAGGGCTTTGATGTAATACTTGCAAAAAATGACCGAGTTGTTGATAATGAAAAGACTAGGTATACAATAGAAAAGATTAAACTTAAACATCGCGGTGGAGATGATAGTGTGAAAGTTTATACACTTGATTGTGGGCATTATATTCCTTTGCAGCCAGAAAAGTTTGAGCAATTTATGGAAATTTGTACTAATGGGTTAAAAAGTGGGGGATAATAAAATGACAGATAGCAAAGTCCTTGTTCTTGACGCAACTTATGATAATTTAGAAGCAGTTATACAAACTGCTTTTTCTGAATTTCCTATGGAATTAACTGGAAAAAGAGTTTTAGTAAAACCAA
>JAFCDK010000039.1 GCA_017609745.1 Candidatus Pacearchaeota archaeon | reverse complement strand
AATCATTACATTAATAACATTCCAAACTATTATAATTGCAACAAGAGCTAATAAAATCAATAAAATAGTTACAACAATTCCTGAAATACCTCTTTTATTCATCAATTAAACAAAGAAGCAAAGTTTATAAATTTTGTCAAAATGAATAGTTTATGGAAAATGAATTCAAAGATAAAATAATAATTAATACAATCAGTTTTAATAAAGCAAAACAAGAAATTGAAAAAAGGAGAAAGGAAAAAAAGATGCTAATCATAATTGGAAAATCAGATTTATTTAATAGAAAAATTCTTGAAAAAACGCAAAATATTGTGCTTCTCCTTAATCAAAAACAAAAAAAAGACAGAGCAAAACAAAGAGAGTCTGGTTTAAATCATGTAATGGCGAAATTTGCTAAACAAAATAATCACCAAATTGGAATCAATCTCGATGAAATTTTTCAATCTAAAGCAGAACAACAAGCAATGATAATCTCTAGAATTATGCAAAATATAAAACTCTGCAATAAAAAGAAAGTAAAAATGAAATTTATTTCTTTAAAATCAAATAAACTTAATAATTTTAATTTAAAATCTCTTGGTCTCAGCCTCGGCATGCCGACGTCCATGGCTAAATGGGCTGCTGAAAACTAACTAACCACAATCCCAGCATAATCAACAACCTGGCTTTTATCTCCACTAATTTTTGATGAATTTGTAAAATCCAGCAACTTGCCTTTTTCAGCTCCAAGTAATTTGCACAATTCTATACAACAAACAATTGCAGTGCTTCCACAAATTGTTGTTCCTTCTGCTTTTTCCAAGAATTTTTCTGAATTCATAACAACAATTTGTTCTATCGCCTCTTTATCATATTTTTTAAAATTTTTGTCTAAAAAACCATAGCCCTGTCCATAATGTGTAAAATCCGACGACGCAAGAACAAAAATTTTTCTTCCTTTAATTAATCCATAAACAATTCCTGCAAGTTTTTTGCATTCTTCAATATTAATATCTCTAACAAGTATTGGAATTATTTCAAATTGTTTATTTTTCATAATTTCTTGCAAAAAAGGAAGCTGAACTTCAATACTATGTTCGCTTGCACCATCTTTAATAATATTCATACTCAATCCCCTCGCTTCTCTAAAAATTCTTTCTGTCATTTTACTATTTTTTACAATTCCTAATGGGGTTTCAAAATCACCTAAGCAAACCACGATTTTTTCATAATGTGTGTGGTTTGCCCCAAAAATCACAAAAACATCAACATTTTTTTCTCTCTGTCTCAATAAATTATAAACATAT
Organism: Candidatus Pacearchaeota archaeon; assembly: GCA_017609745.1. GTDB lineage: Archaea > Nanobdellota > Nanobdellia > Pacearchaeales > GW2011-AR1 > JAFCDK01. The sequence continues at coordinate 4,219 of JAFCDK010000039.1, read as the reverse complement.
GCTGCTGTCTGCCCGCTGTAAACATAACCTGCATGAGGAACAATGCCTCCTATAATTTTCTCCCCAATCTTTCCTTTAATCTTTTCATCTGGAACATTCCTCAAAAATTCCTGCACAACATTTCTCAAATCATATTCATTTTTAGGATAAAATATCCCAGCTGCAATAGAGTCTCGAATTGCCATATTAGAAAAAAGTGACAGGCATATAAAAACATTTTGTAAAAATAATCATAATATAGAATAAGCCCTATTAGTTAAAAACATAAACAGGGGGTTAGTTAAAATTTGCCAAACATTTTTAAAATCATATCTCGTAAAAATTAAATGCCTAAAGAACCTAAAAAAGAAATAGATGAAATCCAAAAAATTGCAGAAAGTCTTTCTGAAATAGAAAGAAAAATCATACCATATTTAGAAGAAAGGGATATAAAAAAACTTGAAAAATTGTCAGAATTAGACAGAGTTTCAATTGTCAGAGCATTAAATTTTCTAAAAAACAAGGGCCTTATCAAATTAGAAATAGGAAGACAAAAAATCATAGAACTTGGAGTTAATGGGGTTCTTTATAAAAAGAAAGGTTTGCCAGAAAGAAAGTTCTTGAATATATTAGAAGAAATAAGAAAAACTCTTAGTATTGAAGAAATTAAAAAACAAAGCAAACTTTCAAATAATGAATTTACAGCAGCATTAGGGGCTCTAAAAAACAAAGCATTAATTGAACTCAAAGACAAAAAAATATCTCTCAAAACATCAAAAGAAGAATTAATGGAAAAAACTTTTGAAGAAAAATTAATAGAAACCTTGCCGAGACCATTAGACAAACTTGCTCCAGAAGAACTCCAAGCCTTAGAAAATTTGAAAAAAAGAAAAAATATAATAGAAATAAAAGACCAGCAAAAAATTTCATATTCTTTAACAGAATTAGGTATAGAAGTCTCAAAAATATCAGAAAAAATATCAGAAAAATTAATTGAGCAAATAACTCCAAACTTAATAAAAAATCAAGAATACAAAGGGAAAAAATTCAGAAGATATGATATAATAAGCCCTGTTTCAAAAATTTATGGGGGAAAACGCCATTTTACAAATCAGGCAATAGACCATGCAAGAAAAATCTGGACAGATATGGGATTTAAAGAAATGACTGGCTCACTCATACAATCAAGTTTCTGGAATTTCGATGCTTTATTTACTGCTCAAGACCATCCAGTTAGAGAGATGCAAGATACTTTTTTCATAGATAAACAGACAGAATTGCCAGATAAAAAAATTGTAACTGCTATAAAAAAAGCTCATGAAAACGGAGTTGATGGGAGTAAGGGGTGGAGGTATAAATGGCAGGAGCAAGAAGCTAAAAAACTTGTATTGCGAACCCATACTACTTGTTTATCTGCTCAAACAATAGCAAAACTCAATCAAAAAGACCTTCCTGCTAAATTTTTTGCAATTGGAACAAATTTCAGAAATGAGACAGTAGATTGGAACCATGGTTTTGAACTTTTACAATCAGAAGGGATTGTTATTGATGAAAATGCAAATTTCAGGCATTTATTAGGTTATTTAAAACAATTTGCAAAAAAAATGGGTTTTGAAAAAATAAGATTTAGACCAGCGTATTTTCCATATACAGAACCAAGTTTAGAGGGGGATGTGTGGGATGAAGAAAAAAAACAATGGATAGAACTTATTGCTGCAGGAATTTTCCGTCCAGAAGTTACAGAACCATTATTTGGAAAACCTATTCCAGTTCTTGCATGGGGCCCTGGATTTGGAAGAATGTTAATGGCAGTTTTCAATATAAAAGATATTCGAGAATTAAATAAAAATGATATTGAACAATTAAGAAAAATAAAATTTTTGGTGGAATAAAAATGGCCATAATAAAATTCAGCAGAAAACAATTTGAAAAAGAAATAGGAAAATTAGATGAAAGTATGCAACATAAAATTGCGATGTTTGGGACAACTCTTGAATCTTTTGATAATAAAAAAATAGAAATAGAAATTTTTCCTAATCGTCCTGATTTACTTTCATATCAAGGTTTTAAACGTTCTTTCCTAATTTTTCTCGGAAAAAAAGGAAAAACAGGTTTAAAACAATATAAAATAAAAAAACCAGGAAAAAATTATACAGTAACTATTGCACCTTCATTAAAAAATATCAGACCTTTTACAGTTTGTGCGATTGTTAAAAATTTAAAATTTGATGATGAGAAAATAAAAGAAATCATAGATATGCAGGAGAAATTGCATATGACAGTTGGAAGAAACAGAAAAAAAGTTGCAATTGGTATTTATCCATTAGAAAAAATTAATCTTCCAATAAAATTTGAAGCCAAAGAACCTAATAAAATAAAATTCAGACCTTTAGAAATGAACAGAGAAATGAATGGTTTTCAGATTTTACAGAGACATCCAACAGGCAAACATTATGCCCATCTTCTTAGCGGCAAACCAAAATTTCCTATTTTCAGCGACTCTAAAGGAAAAGTTCTCAGCATGCCACCTATTATAAATAGTGATGAAACAGGAAAAATAAATGAAAAAACAACAAAAGTTTTTATTGAATGTTCAGGTTTTGATTTTGAAATTCAGAGTAAAGTGCTGAATATGATAATAACAACTTTAGCTGACATGGGGGGCACAGTTTATGCAATGAGATTAAAATATGGAAATAAAACAATAATAACCCCTAATTTAAAACCAGAAAAAATGAAAATAAAAAAAGAAAATACTAACAAACTTCTCGGCCTTAAATTAAATGAAAAACAAATGAAAAATTTAATTGAAAAAATGGGTTATGATTGTAATAACAAAGGAAAAGAATTGCAAATTTTTATTCCTGCCTGGCGTGCAGATATAATGCATGAAGTTGATTTAATAGAAGATATTGCAATTGCATATGGTTTTGATAATTTTGAACCAGAAATACCAAATATTTCAACAATAGGTGAAGAAGATAAAAAAGAGATAATAAAAAGAAAGATTGCAAATATTCTTATAGGATTGGGATTTTTAGAATTATCAAACTATCATTTAACAAAAAAAGATGATCAGTTTAAAAAAATGAAAACAAATGAAAACAAAGAAAAATTCATAGAATTAAAAGAATCAAAAACAGAATATACAATTTTAAGAAAAAATTTAAGTCATTATCTTTTAAAGATTTTTTCAGAAAATGTTGATATAGAATACCCCCAAAAAATATTTGAGTCAGGCATAGTTTTTGATGAATTAAAAGAAAATCAAAATCTCGCTGTTGCAGTTTCTCCTGGAAATTTTACAGAATCAAAACAAATTTTAGAATATTTATCAAAAATGCTGGATATTAAAATAAACGTCAGAAAACCTTCACAAATTCCTAAACACTTTATAGAAGGAAGAACAGCAGAAATAATTTTAGAAAACAAAGCAATTGGTTATATTGGAGAAATTCATCCAAGTATTTTAAAGAATTGGCATATTAAAATGCCTGTTGCAATATTTGAAATTTCACTGCAAGAAATTTTTGAAAAATTTCTGGATTAAACTTTTTATTTCTAAAATAAGTTTTTTACTTACTTTTACCCTACAATCATTCCTGAGAATCATAAAGTTGTTTAATTTCTTCTTCAGAAAGAGCTTTATCAAAAAACATTACTTCATCTATCTGACCGTTCCAATAATAATCCTCTCCAAAAACATAGCCATATCCATAGGATCCAATCCTTAAATCTCTCGTATTATCATTATCTGTATCGTCTGTAGGACCATTATCATTTTGATTTGCTGTTGTATCTTCTTCTCCATCTATATATAATTTCAATTCTATATCTCTATCAGCAACAGCAACAACATGATGCCACAAACCATCATTATACTTATTTGTTGACCATATTGAGTTTCCAAAACTAGTTCCTTGTTTTCCTACTGTAAACCTAATTTTATTTTCATTACCATATATATCGAGCTCCCCTCTAAGCTTAAGCGAAAATCCTATAGGGGGGTTAGAAGTAACTTTTGAAATCATACAATCCATCCAATCAGTTGCATCATCAGTTGGATGATTAAACCAAAGAGAAATAGAAAAATCTTCTGTTCCAATATCCAGTTTATCTCCAATATTTATATCACTAACTAAACCATCAAAATCTGCAACTTTGCCTCTTTTTGCATCATCAATAAAAACTGTCCCATTATTTACTCCATGATTTGCACTTCCACTACTATCATCAGCAT
>JAFCDK010000038.1 GCA_017609745.1 Candidatus Pacearchaeota archaeon | reverse complement strand
TTTTTCCTTCTGTTCTAAAGAATAATTTATTCCTTCTCCATCACTTCTATCATACCATTTGCCACTAATAAAAACCCTATCGTAAGTAAGGGATATTACAGAAACCTTATCAAGAATAGCATGCCCACAACCCCCTTCTTTTAGATATTTTCTCCTATGATCATCATTTAAAACACTGCACCCATAACCTTCTTCTATAAAATTATCGCAACATCCACAAAATTCTCTAATATATTCATTAGTTAGTCTTATCATTAATTTAAAAAAATTGAGTTGTTTATAATTATTATAATTAAATATATATTACAACCAACCTCACAACAAACTTTTTAAACCAATTCAGATATAATCTTGTATGCCATGCCGAAAGTAAGAATCAAATTAAACAGCACGAATATAAAAATGCTTAATGATATTTGTGATACTATTAAAAATATAGCCAAGAAATCAGGGATAGTCATTGGTGGGCCTGTACCCCTACCTACAAAAAAACTTAAAATAACAACAAGAAAATCTCCCTGTGGTGACGGAACAGCAACATTTGACAGATATGAAATGAGAATTCATAAAAGACTTATTGACTTGCCAGCAAATGAAAAAATTCTCCATAATATAATGCGTCTGCAGATTCCAAAAAATGTCAATATAAAAATTGAAATGAAGGATTAGTTCTGAAATATATTTTCTAAGATATATTTATTTAAAAAGAAATTATAATTCATTACTATATGAGTTTAGAAGGATTAAAATTAAGATTGCCAGAAGATAAGGATAGAGTAAATAAATTAAAAAGAAAATTAAAAGAATATGCAGAAAGAGTAGAAAAAGTGAAAAAAGAATTAGAAAAGGACAACCCAACATGGCATCCTGAATTAGTACAACTAACTTTAGAAAAATCCCCAAACTATATTAGATTATCTGTCTTATCAGAATTATTTTTAGAGGAAGAAGTTGATACATAGGAGGAACAGGTTTAAAATAGATAAATAAATAACAAATTCTCAAAAACACAAATATTTAAAAAACCATATTATTTAATTCAATAATGGAAAAAGACATTGGAAAAATAAATAAGAATGATATGGCAGATATTGTAATCAGAATCGACGATTTTGGCGGAAGATTAGGACTTACAATAAGAGAATTCATAACAAGTGATAGGTACACAGGATTTACAAAATCTGGTGTAAAAATAGCTGCAAAAGATTTTCAAAAATTCAAAGAGATGATTAATTCTATATCAGATGAAGATATGAAAGAAGAAGTTCAAGAAACACAACCAGAACCTGGACAAGAAACTTTAACAAAAGATAAACCTGAAGAAAAACAAGAAGAAGAAATTGAAACAGAAAAACCAGGAGAGCCAAAACAAGATTTACCTGATTATTAAAATAATTTCTTAAGATAAAATAAAGATTATTTCAAAAGTTCTTTTCCTTTTTTTGATAATTCAAGATATAATTCAGTTTTTGGATTAGGATTATCATCAGACATATCTAAATATCCTCTACAAAGAAGGATTTGTATAAAATTAGAAGCTTGATCTCTTGTTACTTGTTCAGCATTTTTCTTATAACATTCATATATTAGTATAGTTTCAAGAAATTTTCTCTCAACTTTTTCACCATCTCCAACACTCTTAATACCATTATTAATAATAGCTAAAAGTGAGTATGGTAATTCTTGAGGAAAAATAGTCGCTAATTCGGGGTATCTTTCAGTCATAAAATTTTAGATAATAAATACTATTTAAGTTTTTATATTCATCAATCATTATATCAAAACATTTAAAACTATTTGTTAATTTTTCTTTTTATGAAAAAAAGAAGCCTAATAACAATTTTAGTAATTTTAATAGTGATAATAATATCTGTAATAGTTCTAGTCAAACCACATCCAGAAACTTCAGAAGAGACTGCGAAATGTATTGGACAAAACTCAGAATTATATGGTCAGCTTGGGTGCAGAGCATGTCAAGCTCAAGAAGAAAAATTCGGAGAAAATAAAAAATATTTAAATATAATTGATTGTTGGTTTGAAAGAGAAAAATGCTCTGGGATTGAGTACACCCCAACATGGATTATAAATGGAGAAAAACATGTGGGTGTTTATAGTATTGAAAAATTAAAAGAGCTTACAGGGTGTTGAAGAAATGGATTTCGAAGAGTTTGAGAAAAAGATTTTTGAAGAAGATTATGGAATAGTGGCTATGAATCATTACTCTATCAATGGAAAACGTTATCTCTACTGTGTTGTTTTAAGTAAGGATAAAGAAAGAGCTTTTCAAGCAGAAGGAAAAAACCCAAAAGAAGTTTTTGAAAATATTTACAATCAAATAAAAAATTGGAAGAATAAAAATAATTAATACTAAATATTTTACATTAACACAAAAATCAACTATTACGAGCGCGTCAGCGCGAGACAAAAATAAAAAATGATAAACACATTAAACTTTTGGAGAATAACAACACTTGCATTAGCAGATTCTGTTAATCCGTGTGCTATCGCAGTTCTAACAATGGTTTTAATGGCTATTTTAATTCAAAATCCAGATAAAAGAAAAAAAGTTCTATACGCAGGTATAGCATTTAGTGCATCTGTTTATCTGGGGTATTTATTTTACGGGGTTGTTATAATACAGTTTTTCAAAACATTTGCAGAATTATTAAGAGAAAATTCAGGAATTATCTATAACGGATTAGCAATTTTAGCAATGATTCTTGGGGCATTAAATTTAAAAGATTATTTCACATACAAACCAGGGGGGCTTGTAACAGAAATGCCTATGTTTATGAGACCAAAAGTAAAAAGAATAATTCAAAAAATAACCTCTCCTTCAGGGGCATTTATCATTGGTTTTTTAGTAACTATATTTTTACTACCATGTACTATTGGCCCTTATATAGTCGCTTCAGGATTATTATCTGAATTAGGAACTTTAGGAGCACTTCCTTGGCTCTTATATTATAATATGTTATTTATTTTGCCAATGTTAATTATTATTGGATTAGTTTATTATGGATTTGCAAAAGTCGACGAAGTTTCAGGATGGAAAGAAAAAAATATCAGAAGGCTTCATTTAATCGCAGGTATTTTATTGTTCTTAGTTGGACTTGCTTTGTTAATGGGTTGGATTTAATCAAAAAATAAAGAATTATAAACTTATATTTTATATTAAGATTATGAATAAAAAAACACTAAGCTTAATTCAGTTCATAGTAGGACTTATTTTAACTTTAACTTCTGTAGTTTTTATGTTTTTAGGAATTTTTCCATTAGCTACAAGAATTACAATAGGAATCATAGGGCTTTTGTTAATTGCAACTTCAACATTTAGATTGATTAAGATATAACAAATTCTAAAAATTATAAGTAAATCCAGCAAATACCCCCACAGAATTAACACCATCATTTCTTTCATCTAATCCAGCATTAGAAATATGATGAAACATTCCCTCTGCATCAATGGACCAATTTTCACTGAGTAAGTAACGAAAACCTAAACTAACTTGAGGAGTAAACTCTATTGATTGTCCAATAGCACGTTGAGAATAATCTTTGTGCACATTTGTATGAATAATACCTACTCCAGTTTGAATATAAGGAACAATTTTCCAGTTATCTTGAACAATATTATAACGAAGTAAAACAGCCACTCCCATAGAATCATTTCCAGGGTTTCTAGAAAAATTTGAACTAGAAACCTGAATTAATGTTTCCAAATTACCTTTGGGGAGAACTCCTATTTTTATTGGATCCCCCATCATTCTTCCAAGACGAAGATTTAATTGTGTATATCTGAAATCAGAAGTATCTGTACCAATACTACAAGCTGAAGAAGAAAAATATCCTACCATAGCTTGAAGTGAAAACTCATCCTCATTAAAAATGCTTTCTCTTGTTTTTTTATCATCAGGTGCTCTTTCTCTCTTAAAACTTTCACAAATATTTTGTCTGTTGCCTTCATTAAAATAAACACGATTATGAGTATTTGTTACAGGATTAGAAAAAGTCGTGCATCCAGCAAAAAAGATTAAACTTGCAAGAAGGGATAATCCATCCCTAAAAATACCTTTTCTCATCTAATAAAAGGACAAATTCTTTTTTTTAAACATTTATATGCTCTAAAATAGTCTTTTTAAAGATTATTATAATCAAACACATTACTTTGGCATCATTTCTGAATGTCCAAATTGAACAACCAAATCTATTTTAGGTTTTATATTTTCTAAACCAACAGGGGTATCACATGCACCAAAACAATCTCCAAACCAGATTAAAAAATTAGAATCTGTTTTTTCCTCAAGATAATCAACAACAGCAGTTGCATAAGGTTTAAGTCCGTCTGGAAATTGTAATAAAACTAATTTTGACTTATTTTTTTTAATCTTAGAAATAATTCTCTTTAATTCTAAATCATATTTATCTTCCAAATCTTTAATTGTTTTCATTATTTATAAAATTAAGAATAGTTTTTATAATTATTCATGATATCCAGATCTATCAAAATGATTATTAGGATTATCAACTATTCCCCTCAGCTCTTCTGGTATAAAATCTCCTAAAATATACAGTCTAGCTAAATCATAACCAGCTTCAGCTTGTTCATACTGTAATCTGCAATACCGCTCAAAATCATTATCTCTAACAAAATCAAAAGAATCAATTCCTTCCTCCATTAAACTATTTAACTGTTTTTTTCTTAATTGCTGCATCCCCCACTCATATATATTTTCAGATATCACAGTACGCCTAACATCATCTCGAAAATGTTCGTTAATTAAATATCCTACGCTTTCAGTTAATTTTATTGATTCATTTATATAATTATATGCTTTTGTCATTAAAATATTCAAAAACAACAGTTTTTAAAATTTTCTATATCTAAAAAATCAAAAGAAAATCATTTGAACAGCATAATAACTAATTAAACTACTTAAAATCCCAAACAAAACTCCTTTAAGTATTTCTTTTTTATCATTATCTAAATAAATTAGTGAGACAATTAAACAAATATAAGCAAGAATAGCGAAGATAGCAAATTGGAGGTCATTATAATACAAACTTGTGAAAATTAGCATAACCAATCCAAACCCAGAATAAAGATTTGCCTTGAAAAGTTTAATTAACAAAATGAACAAAACACCTGAAATCATAAATTGGCTCAAAAAATAAGGCTTTGAAAGTATTGAAACTCTTACAAGAACTAAAATAAAAAAAGGAATGCTTCCTAAGGCGATAAAATCTCTTGCAAATTCCTTAATCCAGCTCTTTTTCATGAACAAAAGAATCAAAAACTATTTTTAAATATTTCTGGAGGATATTTTTTAACTAATCCCTCCACAATGGAATTAAATCTATCACTTTCAATAAAAATCTTTAAAGGTTTATTAGAAGTGTCTTCAAGCGAATTATAATGACTCTTAAGATAAGTTCTTATTATGGATTCAATTTTTTCAACTCCTTTTTCTCCATCCTCTAGATAATCCTTGGGTATGGAAATCTCTCCATTCTCATTAAAACAAAAAGACACAAGACTGCTACTGCCAAAAACAAAATAAGGAAATCTCTCATCATCAGAAGGTTTTCCTGCGACTATCTCAAACCCTTTTTTAAAATATTCTTCTAAGTTCATAAAATAATTTATATTAAATATTTAAAAATATTCTTATCTTTTAAGATATATGATAAAGATTACAAAATTTCAAAAGAGAGTTTTTGCAGAAGTTAGAAAAGTTCCAAAAGGAAAAACAACGACATATAAAGCAATCGCAGAAAAATTAAAAACATCCCCAAGAGCAATAGGACAAGCATTAAAGAAAAATCCTTATCCAATAAAAATTCCATGTCATAGAGTCATTAAAAGTGATGGGTCTCTTGGAGGATACAAAGGAAAGATGAATTCAAAAATAAAAAGAAGATTGCTGAGAGAAGAGGGTGCTGATATAAAATAGAAATTAACTTCCAGCAATAAGAATTTCTGTTTCAGAAGTATCAACAATTTTTTCTAATTTTTGAGAATCCCATCCGAATAATTTTTTAGCAGTTATATCAGCTATTTTCTTTGTCGGAGACCAACTTAAAATTTGCCTCTTGGGTTGATATTTATTAATATCATAATCAGGTAAATCCTTATTAAAAGTAGTTATCCTTAAATAACTAACACTATGCCCGGCTGGAAAAAGTAATTCAATTTCATATTGAATTTCATTAGGAGATTTCCTTAAAAAAGCTCTTTTTTTGTTTCTCCTTTTTCTTGTAAGGCATTTCTAAGTCGTGCAATTGCTCGGGCCCAATCATTAATTCCAATATCAATACGCGCATAATCTTCTGGAATCTCTATCTCTTTATCTCTAGGACAATAAACATAACCTCTCCTCACACCAACATTAATTCTTACTTATTTTCCAACATCTTAACCTTTAAAAACAAATCTATATTTAAAAACATATGAAAATAAGACAGCCAATTGT
>JAFCDK010000037.1 GCA_017609745.1 Candidatus Pacearchaeota archaeon | reverse complement strand
TACAAATTCTTCTCAATCCAATTCTTAATTTCTGATTCAGAAATTGCTCCTGTAAATTCATCAACAACTTTCCCTCGCTTAAACATCTTAACTGCAGGAATTCCCATAATCTTAAACTGCTGACTCAATACCTGATTATCATCTACATTTACTTTAGCTAATATTATTTTGCCTTTATAATCTTCTGCTATTTTCTCTAAATTAGGACTAAGCATTAAACAAGGCATGCACCAACTAGCCCAAAAATCCACTATAACTGGGATTTCTTTAGATTTCTCAATAACTTTTTCCTTAAAATTTGATTCAGTAATTTCCATATCATCCATTTTTACCTCACTCAGCCCTCTAAACTTACCTCTATTCATTATTTTTTTAAAGTTTTAAGGTTTTTAAATCTTAATATTTATTCTTTTGGTTCTTCATCATTCAACCCGGTTTGAGAAATAAAGAAAATAGTTTCATTATCTGGTAAATTAGGGCTATCAATTAATTTAGCAACCCGAGAACCTTTTCTGCCTCTTCTTAAATAAATCCTAAAAGTAGATGCGTGTCCAACAATATTGCCCCCAATAGCTGTTGTTGGATCCCCAAACATCATCGCGGGATTAGACATAACCTGGTTTGTAACAAAAATAGCAAGATTGTGTTGTTCTGCTAATTTCATCAAATTATGTAAATATCTATTCAGCCTCTGTTGCCGGTCTGCTAATTGACCTCTACCAGAAAATTCTGCTCTAAAATGCGCTGTTAATGAATCAATAACAACTAATTTTATTTGTTCCCCGTTTTTTATCATTTCACTAATTTTATCTACTAACAAAACCTGGTGGTCAGAATTAAATGCTCTGGCTACAAAAATATTTTTTAGAACTTTGTCTGGATTAGCACCATATTTTTCTGATAATTGATTTATCCTCTCTGGTCTAAAAGTTCCTTCTGTATCAATATAAACTGCTTTTCCATTAGAACCTCCTTTTTCTTTTGGGAGTTGGACATTAACAGCCAGGCATAAACCTAGCTGAGTCTTGCCTGAACCATAAGCCCCGAAAACCTCTGTTATTGCTTTAGATTCAATACCCCTTCCTCCCAGAAGATTGTCTAAATTAACACTTCCTAATGTAATATAGGAAATATCTTTCCTCTTTTTTGAATATTCAAATCCATCAATAAAACCCAAGTCCATCATCTTACGAGCTGCTTGAATAGCTTTTCGTGCAGCTGCACCGCCTAATCCAGCCATTTCAGCTAATTCAGATGGGGAAATAACTGCCAAACCCATTAAATCAAAAATCCCCGCTGCTTCTAATTTTGCAATTGCTGCAGGTCCAATTCCAGGCAAATCACCCAACTTCTTTTCCCCAGAAGTCTCAGTCTTTTTTTCTTTAGAACTTTTATCTTGTTTGGTTTTATCTTTAGTCTCCTTAACCATTTTAAATAATCTCCTCTCTTCTTTATAAAGATTATTTATCTCTCAGATATACATTCTAAAATATGTTATTTTATATTAATTCATTATTTTTATGACATAAACATAAATATCAATAAAAACAAATCCAAGATTAAAAATAAAATAAAAATAGTTGATTCAACATATCCTCCAACTGCAATTTTCCAAAAAGTTCTTTTCTTTAAAGGCCAAAAAGGTCTTACGCCGTCTCTAGTAAAACTATCTGCGAATATATGTAAAGAATAACCAATAAAAAAAGGAAAAGCTGCAACAGGCCAAGATAGTGCAATTAAAATTGAAATTAATATACAAAAAGTTATACTATGTAATATTCCACGATGTTTTGTAAAAAATTGCGGAACTCTCGCAAATTTAGATTTTCCCAAAAAAGAAAAAGCAGTATCAATATCTGGCAACAGAGTCGCTATAAATGCTACACTAAAAAAAGTTATTCTACCAAACTCTATTTTTGGCAAAAACAAAAATAAAGCTGCAAAGGTTATTGCAAGATGTGTTCTAGCCAGCATTTTTATTTCTTCTTCATATTTTTTATTTATCTCATTGAAGTTGATACTATTTGTATAAATATAGATGATACTAACCCTATTAAAGTTAACGTCATTTGATTAACATTAAAGCACGAAGTATTCACAAGATTAATAGCTATAAAAATAAATATTAGGAAATTTAGAAAATTACCAAACCAACTTAATAGCGCGATATTCATTTTATTAGTTAAATTAAAGATTTAATAATCCCATATAATAAAATAGCTGCAGCAATCAGTCCAACAATCCATGCGATATAATAAAGGATTTTCATATTTTTCTTCATTATTTAAATACCTCTTTTTATTTTTTATTATTAATTTATTTTCCTTTAGTTTCTAATTCTTTTATCAACTCATCAATATCCACTTCTTTAATATCCTCAATAAATAATTCAGGATTATTAAACATTTTGTTTTTTCTTATAGTGCCTGAAAAAAAAGCCTCTTTACCTAAAAGTTCTTCTCTCTTTTTTAAAAAAAGTTCTGAACTATTTAATTCCTCATCACTCAATTTTAATTTTTCCATATGCTCATTAAATAAAACTATTCTTAAACTTTCTGTTCCATCATCAACAACAAAATTTAATAAAAATCTTTTTATTGGAGAAACTTTTCCATGTGTCTCACATTCACCTTCTAATGAAACTTTTTTTCTACATTCTGGACAAATTTCAAAACTTCTTGGTTCAAAAATCTGCACTATAATTCCCCTAATTTTTACAGCATTTCCTATTCCTATATCTTTAATTTTTTTCTCTAAATAAGAAATTTCTGTCTTAACTTCTGTCAAATTCTCAGAACTAATCTTTATTTCAGAAAAACTTCCTAAATGTAATTCATTATTTCTTATACTTCCATTTTTTATTTCAACAATATCTCCTTGTTTTATTTTATTATTTTCAAAAAGTGCAATATGATTTATATCCCATAAAACCATTTTCATATTTCCTGTATCATCTGCAATAATCATATTAACTACTTTTCCACTTCTGCCATTTTTATCAAATGAGCGCACAGGAAAAAGATTTATTATCTTAACAACAACATTAACCCCCCGCATTCCTTGAACTAATTCAGTAATCTTCATTTTTTGCTTTTCAAAACTTATTCCAAGCTCAGCCGCAACAACCTGTGCTGCCCCTTCTTTACTTATTAATCCAGAAAGTTTTGCTCTTTTTGCTTCAACTTTTCTATCTATTTCTGTTTTATCAAGTCCCGCCTCTTTCGCAATTCTATCTACAAGCTGTTCATAATTTTGCTGCATGAAGCAAAATAGAATATTTCATTTATAAGGATTATTGTAAAGAAAAACTTTATAAGTCAACAATATCAAAACATTATATGGCAAACGCACTAATCAAAATTAAAATAATGCCTGAATCTCCAGATACAAATTTAAATGAATTAAAAACAGCAGCACAAAAAACAGTAGAAAAAATAGGCGGAATATTCAATAAAACAGAAATCCAGGCAATTGCATTTGGATTAAATGCAGTTATAGTTATTTTCTCACTACCAGAAGAAAAAGGGACAAATATTATTGAAGAAAATTTCAATAAAATAGAAAAAATTAGTTCTGCAGAAATTGTGGATTATAGGCGGGAATTTGGTTAAAAAGAAAATTAAAATGCTAACTCAAGAACAAACAAAACAAATTAAAGAACAGCTTTTAGCACAAATAGAATCTTGGCCAGATGAACAAAGAGAAGCTGCAAAACAACAGCTTGTAACTATGTCTCAAGAACAATTTGAAGAATTTTTAATAAAAAATAAAATATTAAAAACAAAAGAAGAGATAATATCTGACCACCCAACAGCATCTCAAACACCACAACAAACACAGTGTATTTTTTGTTCTATTATTCGAGGACAGACAAGAGCATATAAAATAGATGAAAATAAAAAAGCAATAGCAATTCTTGAAATAAATCCAATTTCACAGGGCCATGTCATTATTATTCCTAAAGAACACACCACAATAGAAAAAATTCCATCTCAAGCCCTTACACTTGCAAAAAAAATTGCTAAAAAAATAAAGTCAAAATTAAAACCAAAAAATATTGAAATCCTAACTTCTTCTATAATGGGCCATACAATTATTAATGTTCTCCCAATTTATAAAGATGAAACTATAAATTCTCAAAGAAAAAAAGCAGATGAAAAAGAACTACTAAAATTGCAATTAAAACTTGAAAAAAAAACAAAAGCGCCATCTGAAAAAATTAAAATTAATAAAAAGAAACTAAAAGAATTGATAAAAATTCCATCCAGAATACCATAAAATCAAAAAAACTAAGTAGGCAATTAAAAACACCGGAACAAAAGCAATTCCTTGTTTTATTAAAATTTTTCTGCTTTTATATTCTTTCTTCAATAATTTAATATCTTTATTATCAAGTCCTTCCCATTTTGGTTTAATTTTTTTTCCTTTAATTTTTAGTTCTTTATATAACCAATCTCCTTCTGCAAGCTCATCAACAGAAACTTTTTTTATCATGCAAGTTTCTTCAATAGCCTTAGCATAAATAAACAAATAAGGATAAATAAAAATCAAAATGCCCAATATAGTCAAAATTAAATAATCTAAAAAAACAGCAGATAATAAAATAATCAAAGCCAAAACAACAGAAAAAATAAACATTTTTTTAAATTTTTTAAATAATTTTACAAATTCTTTTGAAAATTTTTTCTTGTTTCTAAAAATTAAAATTAAACTGGATAATAGCCCATAAACTGCTCCAACAAAAAGCAACAATAAAATAAAACCCAAAAGCAAAATCAAATTATTCTTTAATGTGTCAGCAATAGGGATTACAGCTCCTAAAGATATCAATAATTTTGCGTCGCCGCCCGCAAAAACCCTTGAATAATAAAATAAATTAGCTAAAACAAAAAATATTCCAGCTCCAAGCAAACCAAATAATAAAGGACAAGCATTCCACAAAAAAACAGAATAAAAAGCCCTATAAGCAAGAGCAAACAATAACAAACTAAAATTCAACCAATTTGGAACCTCTCTCTTTTTAATATCACATACAGTCGCAGCAATCAGCCAAATCAAAGCAAGAATAATTAAAAATATCATCTTTTCTTTTTCTTATTTTTCTTTAATTTTTCAATATCATTACCCATAATATATAACCCAACTCCGACTAAAAATATTAATAGCATTAAGATGAACATATCAGGAGCAAAAATATCAAATTTAAATTGGATAATTAAACTAATAATAGATAAAATCATAAAGCCTATTCCTACAATTATATATCTAATAGATTCTTTCATATTAATTAATTTTAAATTTTTAATTTTTCTTCAAAGTCCTGCCTCTTCCACCTCTTTTATAAGGGTGTTTTTTCTTTTCTTTTTTCTTATATTTTTTCTTTTTTCGCTTTTGCAAAAAAGCATAATCATCTGCCATAATAATTATCTTACATAAAATAAAAAGAAAAAGCATTTATAAAATTTGGGAATTAAGATTTAGACAGTTATTCAGGGCAAGTAATAGCAGGACATTTAGGAAAA
>JAFCDK010000036.1 GCA_017609745.1 Candidatus Pacearchaeota archaeon | reverse complement strand
TGGTGAGCCAGTAGAAGAAGAAGGAACTATTTTGTCGTCATTACAATTAGATCTTATGGGTGATTTACAAACAATTTCTGAAGGTGAGTGGTATTGGAAGGTTAGAGGATTTGGTTTTGGTTGGGGATTTCAAGTAGAAAGTCCTGTGAGAAGATTGGTTGTTGAGGGAAATGGGGGTGGAGGAGGTGGTGGGGGGACAATTACAACTGATTGTATAGATAGAGATCTTAGTCCAAACTTTCCTAATGGAAATAACCCTTATCTTAGTAGCAAGGTTTATGGAAAAACCACTGTAATTGGAGAAATGGGATGGTTTTCTGATTTTTGTGGAGAAGTTGGAGGCCCTTATGAAGATAGATTAAGTGAAAGAATTTGTATGATAAATGTGTATCCTGAAACATTTGTTGATAAGCCAAATCTCGTAGGGGTTATGCATCATTGGTGTAGAAATGGATGTTCTGATGGGGCATGTATTTGTGATGAAACAAATAATTTTTCTGATGATGATTGTCCAGAGGGCAATTATATGTGTTATCATGGAAGATGTATACAGGTAGTATAAGATTAACTTTTTAACTTATAATTTCTTTTTTATTTAAGATGAAATTGCCTAAAGAATTTTTTTCCCGGAATGCAGAAATAGTTGCTAAAGAATTGCTTGGAATGAATCTTATAAGGAAAATGGATAATGGAAAGATTCTTAAATCTTTAATTGTAGAAACAGAAGCTTATTTTGATGAAAAGGATCCAGCTTCGCGCGCATGTAAAAATGGAGATTTGAAAAAAACAATGGAGAGTGAGGCAGGGACAATTTTAGTTTATGGGGTTCATAATAATTGGCTTATTAATTTTGTTACAGGTCAGAAAGGAGAAGCTGCTGCTGTTTTATTGAGGGCAGTTGAGCCGTTAAATTTTTCTGAAAAATGCTCTGGACCTGGTTTACTTACAAAAGCATTGCAGATAAATAAGAATTTTCACAAATCTAATATTTTAAATAATAATAAACTTTGGATAGAGGAAGGAAATGCAAAAAATTTTGATATTGCAGAGTCTTTTAGAGTGGGAATTAAAAAAGATTTAAAGAAGCCATTACGTTTTTATATTAAAGAAAATAAGTTTATAAGTAGAAAATGAAAAAGAAAAAAAATATGGATAAAAAGAAAGCAGTAGTTTTATTTTCAGGTGGAAAAGATTCAGCTCTTGCATTATATAAATCTGTGAAGAGCAAAAAATATAAGATTATAGCACTTGCTACGATTTTGCCGAAGAAAGAAGATTCACTTCTTTTTCACAAACCCGATAAAAAATTATTGAAAAAACAGGCTAAAGAACTTGGATTAAAATTAATTACTCAGCGAAGTTCTGTTAAAAATAAAGGCCAAGAATTACTTGATTTAAAAAAATTATTGGATAAAATTAAAAAATATGATAAAAATATTGAAGTTGTTATTATTGGCGGCATTAAATCAAGTTTTCAGGGCAAGAGATTTTCTCGTGTTGCTGAAATGAAGGGTTTTAAAATTCATGCTCCATTGTGGAATTATACTTCTACGCAACTTTGGAAAGAATTATTGCAGAATAAATTTAAAATTATTATAACCAAAATTTCTTCTGAGGGTTTGAGTAAAGATTTTTTAGGAAAAATTATTGATAAAGAAAATTTTGAAGAACTTAAAAAATTATCTGATAAATTTAAATTTCATCTTGATTTTGAAGGCGGTGAAGCTGAAACAGCAGTTTTATATATGCCTTTGTTTAAGAAAAGAATAAATATAAAACATAAAATTAAAAGTGATGGAGAATATAGACACTTTGTAAAGGGGTTGAAAATATTATGAAGCGAGAATTTAAACGAAAAGTTTTGAAAAATGGTATGACAATTTTATTTGAAAAAAGAGATTTGCCTGTTGTGAGTGTTTCATTTGCTGTTAGACATGGAGGAATTAATGAACCTGTTTCTGAAAAAGGAATTTCTCATTTTATAGAGCATATGCTTTACAAAGGAACTCCGACGAGAAATACAATGCAAATAGCATTAGAAATTGAAGGGCATGGAGGAGAATTAAATGGTTTTACTGATGAAGAAATTACAGCTTATTGGTGTAAACTTCCTTCCAAACATTTGAATATTGCTTTAGAAGTATTGGGGGATATGATAAAAAATCCTTTATTTGATGAAAAAGAATTAGAAAAAGAAAGAAAAGTTATATTTGAAGAAATTAAAATGCGAAAAGATAATCCACAGGCCTATGTTATTGACCAAATTAAAAAATTTTTATATAACGGAACTTTAAAAATCCCTTTGATTGGAACTAATAAAACAATGAATTCAATTAATAGAAAAAAGTTAATTGAGAAATTTAAAAAGGTTTATACACCTAATAATATGATTTTATGTGTGGTTGGTAACGCTGATTTTAATAAAATTATTGAATTTGTTGAAAAGAATTTTGGACATGAAAAAGGAAAAATTCCTAAACAAAAAATTATTTTAGATAATAAAGAGAAAATTGAAAAAAGAAAAGGAGTTGATCAGGCTAATTTGGTTTTTGCATATCATGTTCCTTTAGCTGGAGATATATTAAGTTATGCTGCTAAAGTTTTGAGCACATTAATGGCTGAAGGAATGTCTTCTAGATTGTTTTCTGAGATTAGAGAAAAAAGAAATTTAGCTTATGCTGTTAAAGGGGCTTGTGATATAAATAAAGAATTTGCTTATAATATTATTTATGTTGGGACAACTAAAGAAAATGTAAGTGTTGTTAAAAAATTAATTATTGAAGAATTTAAAAAACTCTCTAAAGATCTTAATAAAAAAGAATTAAATAAAGTTAAAGAGCAATTAATTGGAAATTATTATATTAATATGGAAGATTCACAATCACAGATGGCAGGTCTTTTAAGTTATGAGATTGATGGCAATGCAGAAGAATTTTATGATTTTGAAAAAAATATCCAAGCTGTTAAATTACAAGATGTGAAAAAACTTGCATCTCAAACTGCAAAAAAATTTAGTTTTTTTGCTTTAATTCCTGGATAAAATTGTTGAAGGAAAACTTAAAATGAGAAGTTTCATTGCCTTAGAATTGCCAGAACATGTAAAAGCTAATTTATATCATATGTCTGAAACTTTAAAAAATTCTGGAATTGTTGTTGGAAAATTTGTTGAAAAAGATAATTTGCATTTGACATTAAAATTTTTAGGAGATATTGATGAACCGTTGACTGAAGAGATTATAGAAAAATTAAATGAAGTGAAGATGAAAAAATTTGAAGTTGAAACAGGCGACGCTGGTTTTTTCCCTTCGCGCGAATATATAAGAATTATTTGGATTGAACTTATTAGTAAAGAACTTTTAGAATTACGAAAAGATATTAATAATAAATTAATGAAAATAGGATTTTTAGAAGAAGAAAGGGGGTTTTCTTCACATATTACATTAGCGAGAATAAAATCTGTTAAAAATAAAGAATTATTCTTAGATGAATTAAGTAAATTGCATCTTAAAAAACAAAAATTTCTTGTCGATAATTTTGTTTTAATGAAGTCAGAATTAACTCGAAAAGGTCCTGTATATAAAATTATTGGGAACTTTGAATTGAGATGAAAATTCTAATAATATTTTAATTGGGTTTTGTAAGGCAAGGCATATAATTTATTTTTATTAGGAGTTAAAATAATTTAAAGAGTTTTTGATATAATCCCACCTATTTATACTTCTCATGAATTAATTTGAAAATTATTTCTGATTTTTTACCGACGAGAGATTGAAGAGTTTCTAAATCCGCATTAATTAAATTTTTTATTGTTCTGAATTCTTTAAGAAGTTTTTTTGCAGTTGTTGGCCCGATGCTGGGGAATCCTTCGATTATATATTGTAATTGTTCTTTCATGTTTCTAGATTTCTTTTTAGCATTTAGAGAAATTTCTTTAACTTGTTTTTTTGCTAAAATTATCATAAACTGTGCGCTATCTTCATAATCTTTTGTAAAAATAATTGGAATATTATATTTTAAAGTTGTTGAGAGCAAAAAACCTCTGATGGCATTTTCATTTATCTTAGAATCTTTGTGATATAATTCTTGCTCATCTATTCCTTCGATTAATAGAAGTCTTTTTTTATATTGTTGAATTTCTTCTAATTGTCTGAAAATTCTTTTATTCATAATACTGCTTAAAAGATCTGAAACTGTTTTTCTTTCTATAGCTACATTCTTTATTATATAATCTGCAACAGGCAAATTTTTGAATTCAACTCTACAGCCTTTTTCAACTAATTCTGCTATAAGCAAGGAATTTTTTTCTCTTATATCAGCAATTATTTTTAATTCTGACTTTTTTTGAATTTTTATTCTTTTTTTTGAAAATATGTCTTGAAATGGCATTTTTAAAATAAAGTTTTTTGTTTTTTATTTTGATTATCTTTTAATTCTTGTTTTATGCCATCAATTGCTTTATGCATGCGTTTTTCTTTATGAAAAGCTGCCCAATAATATGCTTCATCTCTTGTTCCTCTCGTAACAAGGATTATTAATTCTCCAGGAATTAAACGCGCTGTTCGTCCTGCACGTTGTATTTTTCTTATTGCACTTGGGACTGGTTCATAAAAAATAACTGCGTGAACTTCAGGAATATCTAACCCCTCTTCTCCTATTGAAGTTGCACAGAGAATATTAAATTCTCCTGCCGCAAAATCTCTTATTATTTGCTGTTGTTCTTTTTGTGAGAGTCCTGTACTTTCTTTGCCACTGCCCCTTTTAGCTTGACCAACAAAAACTCTTGCAAGAGTTTTTGGAATTGAATTTAACTCTTTACAGATTCGTACAATTGTGTCTCTATATTGGGAAAACACAATTATTTTTGCTTTTGGATTTTGTTTTATTTTTTTTTCTATACTTTTTTTTAGTTCAATTAATTTTGGATGTTCTTGTTTTTTTGCAATCAGTTCTGTTAAAATATTATATGCTTGATTAAATTCTTTTTGTTTTACTATTCTCTGAACAGCTTTGCTTTTTCCTTGTTCTGCTTGTTTGAAAATATTTTGTATATAATTATTGAATGAGTAAATAGTTTGAGTCTCGAGAAGTTCAAGAGCGTGCTGAATTTTAATTGCTTGTGCACAGACACTTATGCCTATTAAAACATTAAAGTTTTTTCCTCCAAACGAAGCGCCGCGCATTAATTTTTTTTGCAGTTCTAAAAGTGTTATTTTATTTACTCTGCCAAAAAGTAGTCTTCTTTTTTTTAGTTCTTCTACTTTTTTATCATAGATTTCTTTAAGAAGAAATTTAATTTCTTGAAACTTGGGCGGAAAATCAACTTTAATTATATTAAATTTAAGTTCTTTAAGATATGGCTTAACATCGTCGCTGTCGCGCGTTCTTAATTCAACTTCTTCTACAGAAAGATTTTTACAAATTTCTTTTATTTTGGTTTTGTCTGACCCAGGGCTTGCTGTTAATCCAAGAATTTTAGGATGTTTTGCTTTTTCTAAATATTGTTCTGCTACATATCTATAAGCGTAATTTTTAATGCATCTATGAGCTTCATCTTCAATAAGAAGACCTACTTCAGATAAATCATAAAGATTATTTTTTAAATCATTGCTGATGCATTGTGGTGTGGAAAATATAATATCTGCTGTCTGCCAGATTTTTTTTCTTTTTGATGCTTTTATTATGCCTGTAAATAATTGCATATCTGCATAAAGTTCTGGCAGGTGTTTTTTAAAATAATTAAGATGTTGTTGCGCGAGCGGGCGTGTTGGAGCAAGAAAAAGAATTTTTTGATCTGGAAATTGTTTCATTCTTTCTATTACAAGCATTAAAGCAATTAAAGTCTTCCCAATTCCGGTCGGAAGCACAACTAAACAATTTTTCTTTAGACATGTTTCAAGAATATCTTTTTGATATTTTCTGGGGGTTATGTTTTGGAGCATTTTTTGATAAGTTGGATAGATATCTAAAAATTAAGGAAGTATATAAGTTTTGTTAAGTAATATATCTTTTCTATAATAATAAAGAATTTAAATGCATTTTGTATCCAATTTAGATGGTAAGAATCTATCGCTGTAGACGAACTATTAGACGAGGTGTAGGAGATATTAATATTCAAAATGAATATCATTTGGTTCGTGAAGATATGGATGAAAATCTTCGTGAAGTGGAAGTTGAATTAGGAGAAGAAGGGGGTTCTTTTCCAAACC
>JAFCDK010000035.1 GCA_017609745.1 Candidatus Pacearchaeota archaeon | reverse complement strand
TTTTTGTTGCAGTTTATATATCTACTAACAATACTTTTGTTACTCCAATAGCAACTAATTTTGATATTATAACTAATTTTACTAACAAAAATTTAAATAATACTGCCCTCACTATTGGAAATTCAAGTTATGGAAAAATAATTTTTTTAAATAATATAAGTTTAATTCATATTAATTCAACAGGCAGTTTAGAAGCTTTAGATTTTGATAGTAATATTCAAATTACAAATAATAGTATTTATTTAAATTCAAGTGCTTTATCTGAATTAAATAAACCAGCTAATTTAATTCTTTATAATTTAACATTTACTTATCCAATAATATTAAAAGATGGAGATGGTTGCTCTAATTGCCCCCAAAATTTTTATACTGGTGGGAATTTAAGTTTTAATGTAACTAGTTTTTCAAATTATTCTGCTACAGAAGCTTCTACATGTTCTAATGGAAAAATCCCTAGTTATGGGTGTTTATGTGATGATGAATTATATTTTTCAGGTTATTGTTGTGATGAAAGTTATCAGTCAGGTTCCTGTAGTTCTGGCGACAGCGATAGTAGTACTACTACCACTACTAATGATGACGAAGAAACTGAAGAAGAAAAAGATGATTATATTCGCCAATTTACTATTGGTCAGATTGCAAATTTGATTGTTGATCCTGGTGATACTAAAGAATTAATTTTATTTGTTGAAAATACTGGAGATTCTTATGAAAGTTCCTGCAAGGTTGTTGGTCTTGGAAACTTTTCTTCATGGATTTCTTCTAGTGAATCAGAAAGTTTGTCTTCTGGTTCTTCTTCTGAATTTACTTTTAATTTAAATATTCCAGAAGATGTCATGCCAGGCCTTCATAATGTAGAAATAGCTATAGATTGTGTTGGGTTTTCTAAGTCAAGTAATTTTAATATAGAAGTTAGTGGTAAAGTTGTTGAAATAGAATTATCCAGTGTTAAGAAAAGGAAAAAAGATGTTAAAGTTAGTTATTCTTTAACAGAGTATTTGGGTATAGACCAAGAACTGCAGTTAGAATTTTTATTATTTGATTTAAACAATACCCAAGTTGGAAAAATAATTGATATTCAAAATATTTCAGCAAATTCTACTGATAAATTTACTGCTTTAGTTCCGTTTAATTCTTCTTTGGGAGATGAACCAAGCAGTCTTACAGTTAATATTAGTTCTGGAACTTATAAAACTTCTGTTCAAGAAGCTGTTTCTGCTGGAGGATTTTTTACAGGTCTTGCCGCATTTGCAGATATAGGAAATCCTTTTTCAAAAATAAGTTTTGGGGGTTTTTCTGGATGGCTTAAATGGGGAGGATTAATAGCTGGAATTTTAATGATAAGTTTTATTGCTTTTATGTCAATTAAATTCTTTAAAGCTAGAAAAGAAAGAAGATTAGTTCTTGGGTATTGAACCTATTTTTGTTGTTAAGTAAAGTTTTTTAAAACAGAGATGTTTGATTTATTTTATGGGAAAAAATAAAAATAAAAATCAGTATAATCCTAAAAAAATCGAGGCAAAAATGCTTAAGTTTTGGGACAGAGAAAAAATTTATAAATTTGATTTTAAGAGCAAGAAACAGATTTATTCTATAGATACTCCCCCACCATATGCTTCTTCTGGACACTTGCATGTTGGGCATGCACTACATTATACACAATTTGAAATAATGGCAAGGATTATGCGGCTTTTAGGTAAAAATGTTTATTTTCCTCCGGGATTTGATGATAATGGTTTGCCTACTGAAAAATATGTTGAAGAAAAATTAGGAATTAATAAATCAAAAACAAATAGAGCAGAGTTTAGAAAAATTTGTTTAAAAGAAAGTCAGAAAGCTGAAAAAGATTATACTGAAAATGTTTTTAAGAGATTAGGACATAGTTATGATTGGGAACTGCTTTATACAACTATTTCTCCTGAAGCTCAACGAGTTGCTCAAACTTCTTTTTTAAGATTGCAAAAAAAAGGAGATTGTTATAGAAAAGAAGAACCCGTTATTTGGTGCCCTTATCATGAAACAGCTCTTGCTCAAGCAGAAGTAGAAGATTTGCAAAGAACAACTAATTTAAATTATATTGATTTTGATGTTGCTGGAAGCAAGGAAAAAATTACAATAGCTACAACAAGACCGGAATTTTTACCTGCTTGTGTTGGGGTTTTTGTTCATCCAACTGATAAAAAAAATAAAAAATTAATTGGCAAGGAATTAATTGTTCCTCTTTTTAATTATAAAATTAAAATTAGAACAGATGAAAAAGTTGATAAAGATTTTGGAACTGGGGTTGTAATGGTATGTACTTTTGGAGATAGCACAGATGTTGAATGGTGGAAAAAACATAAACTTGAATTAAGGTCTTTGTTAAATTCTGATGGAAGTTTAAATGGCTTGGCTGGAAAATATAAAGGTATGAAATTAGAACAAGCAAGAGAAGCAATGTTGGAAGATTTGAAAAAACAAGGAAGACTAAAAAAACAAGAGCCTCTTGAACAAACTGTTGGAACTTGTTGGAGATGCCATACCCCTGTTGAATTTATTGTTACAAAACAATGGTTTGTTAAAACATTAGATTATAAAAAGCAATTAATTAAAAGAGGGCGTGAAGTTAAATGGTATCCTGATTTTATGAGAAAAAGATATGAAAATTGGGTTGAAAATTTGGGCTGGGATTGGGTTATTTCTCGGCAGAGATATTATGGAGTTCCTATTCCGGTTTGGTATTGTGATAAATGTAATGAAATTATATTTCCTAAAGAAAATGAACTTCCAATTGACCCAACTGAAGTTAAGAAAAAATGCCCTAAATGCAATCAAAATGTTCGTCCAGATAAAGATGTTTTAGATACTTGGATGACTTCTTCTAACAGCCCTGAAGTAGCTGGAAGGTGGCTGGAAAAACCAGAACAATATAAAAAAATAACTCCATTCTCGCTTCGTCCTCAGAGCCACGATATTATTAGAACCTGGGCATTTTATACAATACTCAAAAGCCATTTATTATTTAATAGAATTCCTTGGAAAAATGTGATGATTGGAACTTTTGTTTTAGATTCAAAAGGAAGGGGTATGCATAAGAGTAAAGGAAATGCTATCTGGGCAGATGAATTAATTGAAAAATATAGTGTTGATGCTTTTAGATATTGGGTAGGGGGGGCGGGTGTTGGGGCTGATTTATTATTTAAAGAAAAAGAATTAGTTGCAGGCCAGAGATTTTTAACAAAATTATATAATGCTTCTAAGTTTGTTTTTATGAATACAAAAACAAAAGTGAATAAGCCAAAGAAATTAGAATTAATAGATAAATGGATGTTGCAAGAACTTTCTGAAACTTTAAATCAAAGCAGGCAAGCTTATGAAAAATATGATATTGCAAATGCGAGAAGATTTATTGAAAACTTTTTTTGGAAAATTTTTACAGATAATTATTTAGAAATTGTTAAAAATAGAATTTATAATGGAACAGCACAAGAAAAAGCATCTGCTCAATATGTTTTATATGAATCTTTATTTAGCATAATTAAAATGATTGCACCAATAACTCCATTTATTACAGAAGAACTTTATCAAAAATATTATAGAAAAAACGAGAAAACAAAAAGTATTCATATAAGTAATTGGCCAAAACTGGAAATAAAGAAAGATAAAAATATAGAAGCTGTTGGAAATCTTTTTATTAAATTATTATCAAAGATTCGGCAGGAAAAATCCAAAGCTGAGAAGTCTGTTAAAGCAGAAATTATATTTACAATTTCTTCAGGAAATTTAAAAAAACTAAAACCCGTTTTATCTGATTTTAAATCTGTTATTAATGCTCGAGAAATTAAAACAGGGAAATTTGGAGTAGAGTTTGTATAATTCTATTTTCCCAATTTTTCCAAAAAATATATATACTAGTTATGCTTTAATATATTACGAAAAAAAAGACAAAAGAGAAATAAATTAAAAAAATATTATAAGACAGAAGCAATGACAAGAATATTAGGATTAAGATTAAGTTATTTGAAAAGAAAATTAAAATTTGGAACATCAAAATTCTATGGTTTAATTAGGGGAGGATATATCCCTGTTGATTTAAAAGAAAATTTTACAAATGATATTATAAAAAGAAATCAGGGTCTTATAGCTAAAGTAAAGTATATGCCAGATATTCGTCAACCTAAGAATATTGTAGAAAATGAAGGAATAATAGAAGAGGCATCTTTTAATTATTTTACTTTAAGATCTCTTCCTGATGATAAAAACCAAGAAAGTGAAGAAGATAATAATGGAAGAAAACATATTCTTTATTGGACTGTTAGAAAATTATCTGTTCTTCATTAACTCTCATATAAATTTATAAATCGTTTCTGTTTGTTATAATTATGCCAATTACTAAAGAAGAACTTGAAGAATTTATTGAAGAACTGGAAAATATTAGGGGGAGGCATACAGAACTTGTCACAGTTTTTATTCCTGCAGGTGGAAATATAAATGTTGTTGCTCGGCAAGTAGATGCTGAAAAGGGTACTGCTACTAATATTAAAAGTAAAGCAACACGAAAAAATGTTTTAGATGCTCTTGAAACTATTAGCCGAGAATTGAAACTTTATAAAAAAACTTCTGATAATGGCATGGCTATTTTTGCAGGAAATGTTTCTAAAAAACAAGGACAAAATAATATAAAATTATGGATAATTGAACCCCCTCAACCATTGAAAACTAGGTTGTATAGATGTGACCAAACTTTTGTGTTAGAGCCTCTGCGTGAAATGATGGAAGCAGATGAAGTTTATGGTTTGTTAGTTTTAGATAGAAAAGAAGCAACTATTGGTTTGTTAGAAGGAAAACAAATTAAAGTTTTGAGAAAATTGACTTCAGGTGTTCCTGGAAAAACAGAGAAAGGTGGACAGAGTGCTGCTCGTTTTGCAAGAATACGTGAAGGAATGGCAAAAGAATTTTTTAGAAGAATAGCTGATTCAATGAAAGAATTGTTTTTTAACAGACCAAAATTAAAAGGAATTTTAGTTGGCGGGCCAGTACCAACTAAAGAAGATTTTTTAGAAGAAGGTCAGCTTATAACAGCATTAAAAACTAAAGTTATTGGAATAAAAGATTTAGGATATGCTGATGAACATGGTTTGGGGTTGCTTGTAAAAGAAAGCCAGGATATTTTACAAGAACAGGAAATAACAAAAGAAAAGAAATTATTAGATAACTTTTTTAATACTCTTGGAAAAACTCCTGAAAAAGCTGCTTATGGGATTAAAGATGTAAAAAAAGCTTTAAAATATGGTGCTGTTCAAACTTTAATTTTATCAAAAAAAACAAAAAAATCAGATGCAAAAGAACTGAAAAAACTTGCAGAACAAATTGGAGCTGAAGTTGAAATAGTTTCAGTTGATACTTCAGAAGGCGAACAATTCTGGAATTTAGCAGGTATTGGAGCAATTTTGAGATTTGCTGTTGAATAGAGAGAAGTAAATATTTAAATAATTTGTAAGTTATTTTATAATATGGCAGACGGAAAAATTATTACAGGAATATTTTTTTACTTATTGGTTTTTATGTTTTAATATAATTTGTTAGTGGAGCAAAATTTGTAGGTTTAGCACTTATGGGAATAGGGCTTTATTTAATTTTATCTAATCTTAGATAATAAAAAATTTGGAGTAGAGAATTTTTAATATATGGATTTATTTTTGTAATTGTTGTTGCCCTCATATCAATATCTTTATATATAAATATAGACAAAAAACTTAAAAAGATTTCTGATAAGATAAAGAAATTGTAATACTCAATAAACTTTAAAACCTTATTCTTCTCTACTTAATTAATGAAAGAGGAAAATAAAAAACCTATTCTGACAAAACAAACCGCAGAAGAAATTGATGAAGGTGTTGGAAAGAAAAATTTTCAGAAAGTAGAGGCGGCACTTTTTATTGCTGGAAAATTTTTGTCACTTCAAGAGCTTATAACTCTTACTGATTTAAATCCAATTCTTATTCGTGAAGTAATTGAAGAATTGCAAGAAAAATATGGTAAGGCAGAGTCTGCAATTGAAATTATTAAACAGCCTGGTGCTGATTCTTGGAAAATGGATGTTAAGCAGGATTTTGTTTATATTGTAAATAAACTTGCAACAGGCAAATCAGAATTTACTAAAGCAGAACAAGAAACTCTCGCTTTGATATCTTATAAACAGCCCATAAAACAATCTATAATTGTTAAAATTCGAGGAAATAAAGCTTTAAAGCTTATGAACATATTAAGAAATTTGTTGAAATAGGCTTGATTCGTAAGAAGAAATTTGGAAGAACATGGGAGCTTAATGTGAGTGATAATTTTTATGATTATTTTCAAGTTGGGTTGGGGTAGTGGAAATTGTAAAGATTTATTAATGTTGAGTATATAATTATATTATGAAAAAGAGAGTGTTAGTGATAGCAACATTTAGTATAATGTTAGTTCTTTGTTTGTCATTAGTGTCTGCTGGTTGGATTGATGGTTTTGTTTCTTGGTTTGAAAATACTTGGAATAAAATTACAGGCAAAACAATAAGTGAAGTGCTCATTATAAATTTAGTCCGCATAGTGTTACTTTAAAAGATTATAGTGGAAAAGATAATAATGGGTTAATTTATGGGGGGGCAACATTTACTGAACGAGGAGATGATAGGGCAATTGTATTTGATGGAGTTGATGATTATGCACAAATAGACAATGATTTTGATGATGTTTTTTCTGGAGAATATACAATTAGTTTTTGGATAAAAAGAGGAGCAACTCAACAATCTTCACATTATCAAAGAGTTATGGCAAATGGAGAATATAAAAAAGGAGGTGTGGCAATTCAAATGGATTATAATAATAAAAAAATTGCTTTACGTACAGGAAGTTTAGGCGGCTGGTCTGGTGGTTCTAGTTATATTTCTGTTCCTGAAGATAAATGGACTTATGTAACTTTTGTTGTTTCCCAATCAAATATTTCTGCTTTTGAGAATGGTCAGAAAATAGGATTAAAACCTTATGGAGAATATATACCTTTAGGAAGAGATTTTAAAATTGGAACAAATACCTGGGGTGGAAAATATTCAAATTATTTTATTGGAACAAATACCTGGGGTGGAAAATATTCAAATTATTTTAATGGTTCAATAGATGAATTAAGAATTTATAATAAGGCTTTGAGTGAAGAGGAAATTAAGGAGATTTATGAGGAGGAGAGGCCTGAACCAGAACTAAATTGTGTAGATAGTGATGGTAATTTAAGTTTAGAAGAGAGTTATTATGTGGCTGGAACAACTTCTTGGAGTTCTTCACAAATTATAGACTCCTGTATAGGGGATAATTTAGATGAAGGTTTTTGTCATGAAGATGGAATTGGAGGAAGTACTATTTACGAATGCCCACATGGTTGTTCTAATG
>JAFCDK010000034.1 GCA_017609745.1 Candidatus Pacearchaeota archaeon | reverse complement strand
TTCTCTAATGGAAATTTTGAACTTAGTGATAGATCTGAAGATTATGAAAGTATCCCTGATGAATTTGCAGAAGTTATTTGTGGAAGAATGAGAAATTATTTGATAGAACAGGGGGTAGATGTAAAATCTACTAGCGTTGATATGGATATTATTGATGAAGAGGATAAAAATTTTGAGAAATGGAGAGCATTAGGATTTATATAGATTTAATTAACTTTATATAATAATTTTTCTTGCTAGTTTTGAGAGATTGAAATAAAACTTCCTCAAAATATATCCATTACAAAATCATCATCTTTGTCGGCATAAAAAAATATTAAAACCCATAGACTTTAGAATTTTAATGAATATTGAAGAATTAAAGAATAAATTGAAGAATTATGAAAAGAAAGATATAATTATAACCCCACATGCAGAAATTCAAGCTTATATGAGGGAAATTGAATTAAACGAGGTAAAAAACAATATAATAAATCCTAGAAAGTTGGTTTATGCAAATGAGCAAGAAGCTAAAAAATCAAATGAAAAGAAATATGATTGCTATTTTGCTTATTCAAAAAATTTATGTCATAGATATATATTAACACTAAATCGAAAAGTTATTATAGTCACAATAATTAAGATAAATAGGGACTGGCAAAGAATAATTAATAAATAATTAAAATGAAAGATTTTAAGTTTAGTTATGATGAAGAGAATGATGATTTATTTATCTATCTTCCTGATTCTAAATCTAAAGGGGCTGTAGAAATTGGGAATTTTGTATTTGATTTTGATAACCAAGAAAATTTAGTAGCTATTCAGATTTTAGAAGCTAGCCAAGTTTTATCTAAACTAGTATCTAAGATTATTGAATTAACAAAAATAAAAGAATTAAAGGCAGATATAATCAATTTTAGAAATATGGCGATGATTAGATTAAAAATAATTACTGATTCTGAACAAGAGTCTATTAATATGCCTATTCCAAGAATAAAAGAAAAAAGTCCTGCTCTAAATTATTAATTTTTAGAATATATCCATTATAAACTCATCTTCTTCATTTTCTGTTTCTTGTTCAGATTCTTCTTTAGTTTCTTCCTCTTCTGATTCTTCAATCTCTTCTTTAGGTGCCTCTTTTTGCTCTTCTTCAAATTCTTGCTCTGTTTCTTTTTCTAATTTAAGAATAGGTTCAGGTTCTTCTTTTTGTTCTAATATAGTTTCATCTCCTTGTGGTTGAGCCTGAATTGTTTTTATTATATCTCCATCTCCTATAAATTCTTCTGATGAAGATTCTGGCTCTTTTTCAGACATTAATTCTCCTGCTTTGTTTTCTAATAAATTTTTTTCTTCAATTTCAGTTTCTTCTTGTCTTTGTTCAAATCTTTCTTGTTCTTTTTCAATTTGTTCATCTATTTGATTTTTAATTTCCTGGTCATAAGATTTTGGTTGTTCTTGTAGGGGTTCTGATATTTCTGGCTCTTTAATTTGTTTTTCTTTTTCTTCTGCCAAATCTTTTTCTAAATTATCTATAAAAATTGAAATATCATGAGCAGCATCTGCATTGACGCTTATACTGTCTATTCCTTGTTTTACTAAGAATTCTGCCATTTCTTTTTTTGAACCTGCTTGTCCGCAAATACTTGTTTCAACATCATGTTCTTTACAGACTTTTATTACATGTGCAAGTTGTTTGAGAATTGCTGGATGCATTTCATTATATAAATATTGAACATTTTCATTTCCCCTATCTACTGCTAAAGTATATTGAGTTAGATCATTTGTTCCAAAACTTATAAAATCTATTCCTTCATCACATAATTCTTCTATAATTTCAACAGAGGCAGGAGTTTCTATCATAATTCCTATTTGCATATTTTCAGATATTGGTATTGATTTTGCAATTTCTTTTGCTTAATTTTTTATTGGGGAATTTTTCTGCGGCCTTTTTAATAGCTTTAAGTTCTGCTTTTAGTATTTCTGGTTGTTTTATGTCTTGTCTTATTCCATGAAAACCTAACATTGGATTAGGTTCTTTTTCTTGAGGAGCACCTTCTAGGGTTTTGTATTCATCTGAACGGATATCACTTGTTCTAATCCAAACACTCTCGAAGTGTTCTGCTATTTTTGAAATTCCTTGTGCAAGCAAGTCTGAGTATTCATTTAATTTATTTTCTTTTACAAAATATTCTGGATGTTTGCCTCCACTTGCAATTATTCCTTCAAGCCTCATTAAACCAACATCTTTGCATTGTGTTTTTACAGCTCGCTCTGCTGCTTCTGGCAAATCAACCATGACTTTAATTTTTGTTTTTGTTCTAATAATCGGCTTTATTTCTACAAGTTTTGTTTCAGATTTTCCTGAATAAATTTTTCCATTTGTTCCGTCTACTGTTATTTCTTGGCCATCCCTAAATATTTGAGTAGCTTTTTTTGTTCCTACAATAGTTGGTATGCCCATTTCTCTGCCTACAATAGATGCATGTGCTGTTAACCCACCTATATCTGTTACAATTGCTGCTGATTTTTGCATTGTAACCACCATGTCTGGGTTTGTCATTTTTGTAACTAAAATATCTCCTTTTTTTATTTTATCAAGTTCATTGAGGTCATGTATAACTTTCACTTTACCTGATGCAATTCCTTGAGAAGCTGGAATTCCCTGAAGAAGTATTTCCCCTTTAATTTCTCCTCTTTGTTCTGCTTTGAATTTTGTTGTAACTGCTCTTGTCTGAACAATATAAATTCCTGAATCATCTATTGCAAATTCAATATCCTGAGCAACTTTATAATGTTCTTCTAATTCCAATGCCTGAACCGCTAATTTTTTTATTTCATGATTATCGAGAACTTGCGAATTACTTTTTTCTGGTGTTAATTCTACTGTTTCATTATCTCCCTGCGAATTTCTTGTTATTGCTATTTTCTTGTCTTCAATTTCTTTTTCTACTATTTCTCCATTTTTTCTCTCAACTTCATAATGGTCTGGATTTATTTTTCCTGAAACTATGCCTTGACCTAAACCAAAAACTGCCTCTATAACTATATTATTATTTTCTTTGATTGGATTTTCTGAAAAAATTACACCTGATTTTTTAGAATCAATCATTTTTTGCACAACAACAGCTAATTTTGCCTTTTCACCTCCAAAACCTTTTTTCTCTCTATAATAAGTTGCCCGTGCTGTGAATAGAGAAGCAAAGCATTTTTTTATTGTTTCAATTAATTTTGTTTTTCCTTTGATATTTAAGAATGAATCCTGCTGTCCCGCAAAACTCGCATCTTCTAAATCTTCTGTTGTTGCAGAGCTTCTTACTGCTACAAAAATTGATTCTTGTCCTAGTTTTAATATTTCAAGAGCATCTCCTGAAGCTTTTTTTAGTGATTCTTTACTTCCTTCATCAATTCCCAAATCTTCATAAGATTCTAAAATTTCTTCTTCAACTTGTTTTGGCATTTCTGTCTTAATAATTAAATCACGAATTTGTTTGGTTTTTTCTTCAAGGTCTCGAGTATTTTCAAAATCAATTGAATTTACTATTTCAGTAATCTGCTGTTTAATTTTTTCAATAAAAATATCATATGCTTTTGTTGTAATTACAAATCCAGGAGGAACAGGTATTTTTATATTAGTCATTTCTCCGAGATTAGCCCCCTTACCTCCAACTAATAAACCATCTTTTTTATGTATTTCAGAAAACCATTTGATAAATTGGGATTCCTCTTTTTCTCTTTCCTCTTTTGTCATGATAAAAAGAAAATTAAAGAGTTAATAAAGTTTATTGTGGGAAAATAGGATTATTACTTTGAAGAATATAGATTATTATAAACTTGGCGTTTATTTAATAAGTATGTCTACTATAATTGAAGAGTTTGCGCCGATAGCTATAGGATTGATTTAAAGAGAATATGAACAATATATTGGAAGAACCTACCTCAACATCATAAAATTCTTTTTCCCTATTCCCCCTTTTCAAAAACAATTTTAGTTTTGCAGGGGAGTTTTGATTTTATTCGTTTTAAAGCTGTTTTTGCTGTTTTTATTCCTTTGTCTGAACCAACAGCTATAACAAAAATGTCCTGGTCTTTTTTTATAATTGCTGCTCTTCCACTTGTTTTTCCAAAAGATTTTGACATCCCTAAATTAATTCTTTCCCCTTTGCTCCCTCCACTATACATTTTGTTTTCTCTTAAAATTTGATGGGGATATGTTTTTATAATAAAATAATACATTCCCGTTAATTTCTTTTCGAGGATTTTATTTACAGTTTGACGACTTGCTTCAAGAGCATTATCTCTTATCTGAACTTTTTCACCTGCAACTAATTTTAAAATTATTTTTAATTTTTTCTGCTGAAATGCTTTTTGATTTCCCATACTAAATTTAACAATCTTTT
Organism: Candidatus Pacearchaeota archaeon; assembly: GCA_017609745.1. GTDB lineage: Archaea > Nanobdellota > Nanobdellia > Pacearchaeales > GW2011-AR1 > JAFCDK01. The sequence continues at coordinate 10,287 of JAFCDK010000034.1, read as the reverse complement.
GTTGAGGAATTGTTTTAATATAGCTCTTTTTCTTAACCTTAGACTTCCGAGTATAATGACGAAAGTTCTTTTTTGAATAAGCCGATGCTTTTCGCAGTGCCATTTTAGATTCTCCTTATCATATATCTGAAAGTCTTTGTATCTCTTGCCAGACCGTCTAATATATTATCTCCTATTCTATAAGTAACTAATCTCACTTTTATTGATTGATCATCATTAACAAACCAGTAATCAGCTTGTTCTTCTCCTATTTCTTCTTTTGATCCAACTTCACACTCAACAAGAGGAGTTGTTGAAGGTTTTATAGGTTCTCTGATACCATATTTAAGAGTTCCTTCTAAATTCCCCTCACGTGTTTTCATAATTGCTGGAACATTTAGCCATGCTTCTAATCTGTTTCCCATTTAATGTGTTCTCCTTGATTTTTTGTTAAATATAATTGGATAGGGGATGGTTTATCTCTATCTGGTTTTCTAAAATCTCTACCAGCAATTATTTTTCTCCCCCCTAATATTAATATTTCACCATTAACATTAATTTTATATTTTTGCCAACTATCTAAACTTGAAGGATTAATTAATATTCCCTTTGTGTCTCTTCTTATATCTCCATCTTGCCCAATATTTATTAGTTCCATTTTATTTTTCTCCTCCTTTAACTTCTTTTATTTCTCCTTTTATTTCAACATCAGTTGTGATTGCCTGGCCTGGCAAACCTTTTTCAAATATTGCCCTAACAAGTCCTTTGTTTCCATGAGGCGTTGCTATTTTTCCTTTAATTATTTTTTGCTTTTTTCCTGGAGATGTCCATTTTACTTCTTTACCTATGAATTTTTCTGCTTGTTCTCTGTTTTTTGCACCTACCTCTATAAGATAATGTCTTTTTTTTATAGTATGTCTTCCTCGTCTAAACTGAATAATTTTTCCTTTCATTTGAATTTTTCTTAAATGCGAATGAATGAAAATCTTTTTGATTTACTTTCATAAAATTCCTAAATAAAGTTGGTTTTTAAAGGTTTTGAAGTATATTTTAAAATGAATAAATATTTATGAATAACATAAAAAATAAAAAACTATGGGAAGTTTAGAAAATTCTCTTCCAGAAGTTTTAGAAGTAGTGATAAGTATTAAAGAGGGGAAGAATAGACTATTAACTGTTAATAGTAGATGTCCTGATGATTTTCCTTTAGATAAATGTGATAAAAATATTTTAGCAAGTGGAAGACCCAATATTGAAATTACTGAAAAAAAGATTCCTTACTTATTAGATGGTTCTGGGGTAGTGACAAGATCTAATTCAATGCCTGTGATAAATTTAATATATGATAAAAAGAAATAATTTATTTTATATGATATAAATTTATTTAAATAGAAAATTGGTAAGATGCCTATGACAGATGAAAATAATCTCAAATTAGTAAGTAGAATTTATGCTATTTATTCTCCAAAAGCTGAAGATATTGTAATAAATATTCTTTTTGATATAGACTGTAAATCTAGAGAAGTTATCTCTAATCTAACAAAATCTGACAGAATACATTTAGCTAGTGGGGAAGTAAATTCTTTTAGTTTAAGTGATAAACGTCTTGTTTATTTTAGAAATCATGAAGCTGATTTTAATACTTATATGGGTAAGGCTATTGTATATGATAGAAGAGAACCTAAGAATTAATTTACAACTTAATTTCAAAACTGCCTAATTCTTTTTTGAGAACATCAAAGATTTTTGGATTCAAGTCTGTTGGTTTTTCTGCTTTTATTGACTTCAAAGCTTGTTCAAGTTCTTTCCTGTTGCTCTTTTTTATTTTGTTTTTTTCTATTTTTTTAATACTTGTTTCATCTAATAAAAAAGCTCCTGAATTTGTAACTAATAATTCAACTTTTTTTTCTTTGTTTTTTCCATATTCAATTAACATCCTATTTTTTTGTAAAGCCATTAAATCACGTCTTTGAGAATATTCAACTAAACTATTAATTAATAAAACACCATTTTTTCTTATGTTTTCAACTTCATTTTTTTTGATTTTGCTTTTCCCTTTTGTTTTGATTTTCTTTTTTGCATCTACTATATCTTTTAAGATTGTTAAAGATTTTCCTGAGATTTTTCCTTTTTTAACAAGTTGTTTTTCAAATTCTTTAATTAAAGCATCTTGGCCTTTGTTGTTGAAAATATTTTTTAGTAAATCAAAAACTTCTTTATGAGTATCTTCCACTATTTTTTCTTGAGACCTTTTTTCAATTTGGACTCTTAATTCTTTAAGTCTTTTCATATAATCATCTGAATCTTTTTTTAACTGGTCAATTTCTTTTCCTGTTATTGTTTTTAATTTTCCATGTTCATAATCTTTAAACATATTAACTACTTTAGTAAGAAAGTCAGAATATTTTTTTTCTAACAATTTTTCTTCTATTACAAATATTTTTTTCATTAAATCTGGTGTTTCTTTGTGGGTTGGGGGGGCCATTCCATATAACATGATTAATGCTTGTGAGGGGGTTAAAATTCCATAATAAATATCCATCATAGCGTCAATAAGTCTTCTATTAACAAGGTCTTTTGTTTTTTCTCCTGATGTCATAAACATTTCAATTGCTTCTGGAGAAGGTTTTAATTTACCCATTCTTAATAATAATTTCCATGGCGTAAATGTTCCTTGGTCATAAATTGCAACACCATCTCTAATGAAAGTGAAAATAACAGGGTGGGCATCTTTAACAGCATCCCAAAATTCAGTTAATAAATAAGTTTGAATGTGCAATGTATTTTTTACTCCTGCTAAAGCCATTGCTTCATTAACATAACTATATATAATTGCTCGCAATTTTTCTTTAAGTTCAAGTCTTGGCATTCTTTTAACATCTGTATCATTAATAATAATAAAAACATCAATGTCACTTGTTTTTGTAGCTGTTCCTCTTAAAAAACTTCCAGCAATAACATAACTAACAACATATTTTTCAAACTTTCTTAGGACTAATGATTTGTGTATAGAAACAACTCTTAGAGCACCTAAAAAACCTTTGTCGTGAAGTGGAAAAGACATTGCAATTCCTTCAACTAATTCATATTTGCCATCAAAACAATCTTCCCACAAGTATGTTGTGCTTTCAATATGAAACCAGATATTTTGTTTTTTTTCTTTAACATATTTTATTAATTCATTTTTTATTTTTAGAATCTCTTTTTCTTTTTCTTCTGGGATTATCATTGCAAGGTGAATTAGTTTTTTCTTTTTATCTTCTTCACGCATTCCCTCTTCTTCTTCATATTTTTTAGCATATTGGGGGGGCAAAATTCCAAGAGCAATTGTATAAGGATATTTTTTAATAATATATTTTTTCAACTCATCGAGTTTCTTTTTAGTTTTTTCCATTTCTTTTTTAACATTTTCTGGAATTTCATTTACTCCGCCTTTTGGCTCATATTTTCTATTTATTATTTCTTTTTCTACTCCTTCTGCCATTTTGATTTGTATAGTTTATTATATATTTTGTAGTTTATATTTGCTTTGATTTGTTCTATAAATTTTGGGTTATGGGAGTTTATAAAAGTATTGGAAGGAAAATTAGAGAAAATGATGGCCCCGACAGGAATCGAACCTGCGATCTTCTCGGTGTAAACGAGATGTCATAAACCACTAGACCACGGGGCCATTTATGTATATAAAAATAACTATTTTAGGACTTTTAAAACTTATCTAATATAATAAACCTTAAAAATACAAGTGAATAAGAAAGTTTGGGCGTGATTAGTTTAGTGGTAGAACAGGACGTTGCCAACGTTCAGACGGGAGTTCAATTCTCCCATCGCGCATAATTATCTCTTATTCTTTTTTACAGGCTCTGCTGAATTCCTATAAAAATTGTTTTTTGGAAATTCCCACTATCATCCTCATTTCATTCGGAAACCCACCCTTAATTTATATTGTTTTACCAGATAAATTAATCCAAAAATCAAAAAATTAGATGGTTTCACCAAAGCCTTTTTACAAAAGATTTATAAAGCTCTTGAGTGAAGGGATTTTATGAAATTTCACTGGAGAGAAGTTAGTAGTTATGATCCTGAAATATGTGGGGTGGGGATATATGCTAAAAATTCCCTTTCTTACTTACAGCCATATACTGCTGAAATAGGAAGAATAGATGTTGCTGCTATAGATAGTAGTAGAGGAGAATTTAGACGACAATTTCCTGTAGATATTATAATTGACAAAAATTCTCCAAAATCTTGGATGATGGCTACAAGAAAAATGTTAAATTTAGCTCATGAAAAAGATGAACCAACAGTTATTAGATTACAACACGAATATGCTTTAGCTGGAGTAGATCATGATAAAGATGATAATATGGTTCCTATGCTCAAAGAAATTCGTCGATCACAGAATAGAGAACAAAAAGTAATTTCAGTAGTTAATCTACATACTGTTTTAAGAAATCCCAGTGATTTTAAAAAAAGAATTTTGCAACAAATTGCAGAAAATGCTGATGGGATGGTTCTTCAATCAGAAAGGGGATTAAATATTTTAACTTCAGATTTATATGGAATTCCTCCAGAAAAATTAGTTCATATTGATCATGGTGTTAGAGTTAATGGTTCTTATGACCCAAATGAAGTTAAGAAAGAAATTGGAGTTGAAGGAATGTTAATTTCTATTAATCCTGGTTTAATTTCTCCTGGAAAAGGAATAGAATTTGATTTAGAAGCTTATGGAGGATGTTTAGAAGAGCATGTACTTCCTGATTCTAGACAGAGGAGAAGTTTACTTAAAATTGTTGCAGGACAACCACATCCAAAATGGGTTAAAGAAAATCCCGAAGAAGCTAGAGCTTATACTGAATTAATAATTAATACATTAAATAAATCTCATTTGAAATATAAAAAAGTTCATTCTTGGGATGAATTATCTAGAGAAGATAAGGAAATGAATGATGTAATTCTTTTAGAAGCAAATTTAAGTGAAAGATTATTTGAAAATATTTTTAAAATTACTGATATTGTTACAACCGCTTATAGAAATAAGGATCAAATGTCTAGTGGTCCTGGTTCAGAAGCAGCAGGAGCAAGTGTTGCTTGGATGTCAACTAAATTTGATCATGCTATTGAATTAATATATTCAAATCATCTTGAAGAAGAAGTTCCTAAAGGTTTGTTAGGGGGAAATAAAGACTCAAGAGGAATTTTAGTTGATTTAGAAGGAAAATATCAAGATATACCTTCTGTTAGTCAATTGAAACAAGGTTATGAAAAATTATTATTTGATAGAGATGTTAGACTTTCTATGGGTATTAATTTAACAAGAGAAAAAGGAATTCCTATGGCTTGGGAATCTACAACTAAAACTTTGATGAATTATGTTCAGGGAATTTTACATACTAAATTTGGGCAGAGAAGTGATAGTCCAGAAATTGTTTCAGAAAATTCTAATCAATAACCTGTCATGCCAGGAGGCATTGCACCTCCTGCACCTGCACTCATCCCTTCTTTTCCTCCAGAAGAAGCAATTACATCATCTATTCTTAAAATCATCATTGACACTTCACTTGCTGAATCTATTGCCTGTGTTTTTGTTCTTAATGGTTCTGTAACTCCACTCAAAATATTATCTTCAATTTTATTTGTTAATAAATTTAAACCAGTATTTTTTTCTCCATGGTCATGACGAGATTTTAATTCGGTTATAATATTTATTGGGTCAAGGCCAGCATTTTCTGCAAGAGATGTTGGTATTGATTCTAGTGCTAAAGCAAATTGTTCTACTGCTAATTGTTCTCTTCCTGGAAGTGTTTGTGAAAATTCACGAAGACGCCGAGCAAGTTCTATTTCTACTGCCCCACCACCAGCAACTATTTTTCCATCTTTTAATGCTGCTGTTATATCCCCTAAACCATCTTTAATTGCTCTTTCTATTTCTTCTGTAACATGGCTAGTGCCACCGCGAATTATTATTGTAAGAGCTTTGGGATTTCTACATCCTGTTACATATGTCATAGATTCTTTATTATTTTTAATTTCTTCAACTGTTTCTGCCATGCCTAATTGTTCTGGTGTAAGCTCATTTAAATTGCCTATAATTTTTCCACCTGTTGCTTTTGCTAATTTTTCTATATCTGATTTTGCAACTCGTCTGCAAGCATAAATTCCTGCTTTTGCAAGATAGTATTGTGCTAAATCATCAATTCCTTTTTGGCAGAAAACAGCATTAGCCCCCGATAATTTTATTTTTTCAACTATATCTTTTAGAAATTTTTCTTCTTGATTTATAAATTCCTGCAATTGTTCTGGTGAGGAGATACTTACTTTAGTGTCTATTTCTGGATTTTTTATTTCAAGAGCAAAGTCTAAAAGAGCTATTCTGGCATTTGTTAATTTTTTAGGCATATCCTGATTTACTCTTTCTTTATCAAGCACTATCCCTGAAATAAGTTCTGTTTCTTGCAAACCATTTCCTTTAATTTTTTCAATTTTTATTTCATTTAAATCTATTTTTCCATTATCTGAAATTTGTTTTACTGCTCTTACAATTAATTTTGAAAATCTTTCTTTGAGGCCTTCTGCACTTTTTCCTGTCATTGCTGTTATTGCAATTTGTTCTAATGCTTGTTCGTTTTCTGAACTTATCTCTACTGAAATCTCATTTAAAATTTCTTTTGCTTTTTGTGCTGCAATCCTATAACCCTTTGTGATAACAGTTGGATGAACTTTTTTATCAAGTAAAAATTCTGCATTTTCTAAAAGTTTGCCTGCAATCATAACAGCAGTTGTTGTTCCGTCGCCAATTTCCTCTTCTTGTGTTTTTGCAATTTCCACCATCATTTTTGCAGCAGGATGTTCAATATCCATTTCTTTGAGAATTGTAACTCCATCATTTGTAACTATAATGTCTCCTATGTTGTCTACTAACATTTTATCCATTCCTTTTGGACCGAGGGTTGTTTTTATTGTTTCAGCAACAATTTTTGCAGCCATAATATTATTTCTTTGGGCGTCTTTGCCTATTGTTCTCTGAACATTTTCCGGTAAAATATAAATTGGTTGTTTGTCATTCATTTTTAATATCATCAGTTCTTTTTGTTTTTATTTAAACTTTATTATCTTTTAATCTATATTTTTAGAAATTATTTTAACTTTAAAGTATAACAAAAATTTGATTTTTGTTTTTAAAGATTGTTTTCTTTTATTATATATTTTAATATTAAGGATAAGTTTTTAAAGAAATTTTCTTTTTTTATATATGGGGAAAACAATTTGTGTTGGCGATGTTATGACTCGGAAGTTTATTTCTATTAAACCTGATACTGATCTATCTAAATGTGCTAAAACTATGATAAAAAAACGTGTTGGGAGTTTGGTTCTTGTAGAAAAGAAAAGATTGAGGGGGGTAATAACTGAGAGAGATATTCTTTGGGCTCTTGTTAAAAAGTCAAGAAAAGATCTTAAAAATATTAAGGCAATAGATATTGTTGTAAAAAAGATAAAAGTAATTAAACCATCTTCTGGGTTAGAAGAGGCATTTAATAAAATGAAGAAATTTAAAATTAGAAGACTGCCTGTTCTTAATAATGGGGAGATTGTAGGAATACTTACTATGAATGATGCTCTGAGATTTATGCCCACCCTTTTTGAGTCTATAGGAGAATTAGTTGGAATAAGAGAAGAAACAGATAAATTAAAGAGAAGAAATGCGTCTTTGAAAAGTTCCTCATTAAAACAAAACTATTGCGAAGAATGTGGGAATTTTGATTTTTTGACTAAAGTGGACGGAAGATTTTTATGTGAAGGTTGTAGGGATATGATGTGAAGAATAGAATTTTCTATTTAACGAAGAGTTTTTAAATCCTTTTTGTTTTATTTAATTATGCCAGAAAAAGATAAAATTATTTCAAATAAGGTGAAACAAGCAGGGATTTTTGATTTTAAAGAATTATATAAGTTCTGCTATACTTGGCTCTCTGATGAAGAGTATTTTGTTTCTGAAGATAATTATACAGAAAAAATTCTTGGAGATGCAAAAGAGATTGAAATAAAATGGACTGCTGAGAGAAAGGTTTCTGATTATTTTAAGTTTAGATTGAAAATAGACTGGTTTATTGCAGGTATGAAAGATGTTGAAGTGGAAAAGATGGGCAAGAAGATTAAGATGAATAAAGGAACAGCAGAAATAAAAGTTTCTGGATTTCTTGTTAAAGATTATGAAGCTAGATGGGAAACTGGTGGAATTATGAAATTTTTGAGAGGTGTTTATGATCAGTATATTATTAAAGCTAGAGTAGAGCAATATGAAGATAAACTTTCAGAAGATGTTGATGAATTTTTAAGCCAAGTTAAATCTTTCTTGATGATAGAGGGTAAGCGTTAGTTTTTGATAAAATGGGTATAAAAGAAAAAATATTAAAAATATTTTTGAATACACTTCCAATAATTTTAATGATAGCGCTTATACAATGATAAAAAATGATTATTTATTGGCTGCTATTTTTATGGGCATATGTATTTGTTGTGATGAAGAGAGTAAGTATTATTCTTGAAAAGTAAGATTCCGAACCATAAAATTTATCGCAGATAAATTTAAATATCAAGGGCTGTTTTATTTTATATGGATTTTAAAAAAATTTTTATATTTATAATTACAATTTTTATAGTTGTGTTTTCTATGTTTTCTGTTTTAGCAGCAAATCTCGGAATATCCAAAGAAACTGTTTCAGATGTAATAATTAAAGAATTTGACGAGCCGGCTGTTTTTAATCTTAAAATTACAAATCTTGGGACAGCAGATGATTTTAAACTTTATACTCTTATAAGTGTTGATATTACTCCTACAGATTCTTTTAAACTTAATTCAGGAGAAACAAAAACAATTCAAGTAAAAGTTTATCCGACAGATTCTTTTAAGAAAAAAATGAATGGTCATATTGTGTTTGATTATTTTATAAAAGGAGAAAATACAGGCGAGCAAGAAGACCAGTTAATGATTAATATTGTTAATTTAAAAGACGCTTTTGCTATTGGAACAGAGAATATTAATCCTGATTCTAATTCTGTGAAGGTTAAAATTATAAATATTGTTAATTCTAATTTTGAAGATATTAAACTTATTTTTTCATCAGCTTTTTTTGATGATATAGAAAAAACAGTTTCTTTGGAACCTTATGAAAAATATGAATTTGTTGTCCCCCTTGATAAGGAAGAGATGAAGAGATTATTTGCAGGAGCTTATGTTTTATCAGCTGATATAACTGTTGATAGTGTAACTGCAAGGCTTGGAGGTGATATTAAACTTCTCGAAAAATCAGGCTTGTCTATTAGTGAAGAATCTTCTGGAATATTGAAAAGAAAGAATATAGTAAGAAAAACAAATGAGGGGAATATTCCAGCACTTGCTAATGTTACGTTAAGAAAAAATATTATTTCGCGATTATTTTCAACTTTTTCTCCACAACCAATTAATGTAAATAGAAAAACATTTTTTGTTGATTATTATTGGCAGCAGGATTTAAGGCCTGCAGAAACTTTAGAAGTGGTGGTTATAACAAGTTGGATATTTCCGTTTTTACTTTTAGTTGCTGTCGGAGTTATTGGGTTTTTAGTATTTTTTTATTCAAGTTCTGATTTAATATTAAGGAAAAAAGTTGGATTTGTTAAAATTAAAGGGGGAGAGTTAGCATTAAAGGTTACTGTAATTGCTTCTTCAAGAAAGTTTATTGAAAATATAAGAATAGTTGATAAATTGCCGCCGCTTGTTAAATTATATAATAAGTTTGGAGCAACACCCCCAAATAAAATAGATGTAAAAAATAGGCGGTTGATTTGGGATTTTAAAAGTTTGGATTTTGGAGAAAAAAGAGTATTTAGTTATATTATTTATTCTAAAGTTGGGGTTATTGGTAGATTTGAACTGCCGGCAACAACTGGAATTTTTGAAAGAGATAATAAGGTGCATGAGACCCGTTCAAATCGGGCGTTTTTCGTGAACGAGCCGAGACAAATTGAGAAACCGCTTAGGGCGAGTGAATTTGGGTGAGTAGAAATCTAAATCTTTAAAAAAGGCTCTTTCTTAGGAATTTTATCCCTGCATAGCTCAGCGGTAGAGCGTCTGGCTGTAGAAATTAGGGTGGACATTCAATTAGGTTATTGATAGGATGAAACCTGAGTAGCTGTTCTCTATGAGGAGAATAGGGCAGAACCCGGAAGATCCCCGGTTCGAATCCGGGTGCAGGGATAAAATTTTTATCACAATAATCTTTAAAAACAAGTTTTCTATATAAAAATATGAAAAAACTTACAACAATA
>JAFCDK010000061.1 GCA_017609745.1 Candidatus Pacearchaeota archaeon | reverse complement strand
TAAACGAATTTAATACACCCACAAATCGAACCGATCATTTGTCTAAAATGCTTACAATTTGGACATATTTCAACTATCATGCTTTTTGTCAAATAGATAAGAAAAATGTGATGATTGTTTTTTATGAAGATATTATGTCTGAACCAGAAAAATGGTTTAAAAAAATATCAGAATTTTCAGAAGTAAATTTCGATTTAAAATTTATTAATAAATTATCACCAAAAATAATTACAGACAAAGATTTAAAACAAGAATTTGTTAAAAAACTCGAAAAACTTAAATTAATAAATATGGTTAAAGAATTTTATCCTCCAGAGAAATGGTTTGGAAATTTTAAATAATAAGATACAAAAAAAAATAAAAATGTTGAATTTAAGATTATTGATATCCGATATGATTTTATATTTAACCCTATAAGAGTTTTATTAAAAATAATTGCCAAAATTAAAAAAGCAGCTTGTTTTAAAGAAGCTGCATTAACCAATTTTTTAATTATTTATTTGATCAATAACTTCTTTTGCTGTAATATTTTCAATACATTTAATTGAATTATATTTGCACTTCCAATTGCAATTAAAACAAGGCATTTTGTGATAAACAACTTTATTTTTATTTAAACTCCCATAAGGAAAGAATCTATTAAAATGACCTCCACCCATTATGCAAACTGTGGGGGCGCCTACTGCAGAAGCAAGATGAACTATGCCTGTTTCACCGCCAACATACAAAAGACTTTTTTTAAGAATAGCTCCTAAAACAGGTAATGTTGTTTCCCCAATAATATTAAAGAAATCTGCCTTTATTTTTTACAAATTTAGAGTCTATTAATCCATGTTTTAATAAAATTTCTGTTGCTTTCTTTTTATCTTTTAGCGATGGAGTAAAAGACGGAATGCAATCATCAACTTTTGCCCCCAATGCTTCCATAAACTCTTTATTTCTTTCTGGCTCTGTTATAATATTTGGTATTGGTTTAACTAGCCTTGTATAGTATTTATTATTATTTTTATTCACTACTTTTCCTTCTCCATCAAATCCTATTTTTTCTTTTGCATCAGATATTTTTATCAAATAATCTCCCCATGGTTCTTTTGAATAAGTTGGATAGATTACTATGTCAAAATTTTCTTTCCTTATATTTAGTAATAATTTATACCGATAAATTATATTTTTATTAAACTTCTTTCTATCAAATGTTATTATCTCATCTGTAAAATATCTTTCAGCAAGCTCCTTGTTCACTTTATTGACCAATAATGTTATCGGATAATTCGGGTATAATTTTTTATAATATTTTAACATTGGAGAAAATATTATAAAATCACCAATTGCATCAATACGGATTAGTAAAAGTTTTTTTTGGATGTTTATGGGTTTTTTATGAAATATTATTGCTAATTCAACCAGTTTAAACAATATTTTTTTGAGAGCGTATTTAATTTTTTGCATATATTCATCAATTTATTTTAATAACTCTTCTTTTGCAACTAATGATGCTCCTCTCTTCCTTACCACAATTCCTCCTGCTAAATTACCTATAAAAGCAGCTTATTTTAAATTGGGATGCCATAAATTAAGCTGTGCGCGCGATTTTAACGGTTGGGATGCCATAAATTAAGCTGTGCGCGCGATTTTAACGGAAAAAAGTATGGATTTAATCACAGTTGATAATGTTTTAAAAAGATGTAAAAAGATTCTTAATTAATTTCAAGATGAGTATAATTTTGTTCTTATAATATTCAATAATTCTTTTCCTAATACTTCGGGATTTAATTTTTCTTTATACAATTTATAGCCATTTTCGGCTATTTTTTTTCTTAAATCTGAACTATTTTTTAGCTTCATTATTTTATCAGCTAAATCTTCTGGATCTGCCAAATTAACCATAATACAATTTTTCCCATCCTCTAATAACTCATTTATTCCCAATGAATTGCCAGTAATATATGGTAATTTTAAAGCAAGGGATTCAAATGCTTTATAAGGAATAGTTCTTTTTAATCTCTCATGATTTTCGATTTGCCCTATGCTAATATGAGCTGTTAGCATCTTTTCTCTTAATTCTTTTTCTTCTAATCTTCTTGTTATTAATTCTAAATTTTTTAAATTTAAACTTTTTATTTGATCTTTTATTTCTTTTTCTAAAAGACCAAAACCAAGTATTAAAAATTTAACTTCTTCTTTTTCTAAAATTTTAGCTGCTTGTAAAATATGTCTTACACCTGCTTCTGGTAAAAATCTGCCCCTGAATAAAACAGTGAATTTATCATCTTTTTTTATGCTATCATCAGGATAAAAAATAGCATCATCTGCGCCAGTAAATAATCTTGCGTATTTACGAGGCTTAATTTTAAATCTTTTTACAAGATATTCCTTTTGTTTGTTAGTCTCAACCAAAACCAAATCAGCAAATTTAAAAGCTAACCAATCAATTAACCATATGCGCCAAGCCATAAAAGAATTTTTAGAATATTTCTTTCTTGCTATAATATTGGCTTCATATAAAGAAGTCATGGCATTAAGAATAACTGGTTTTTTAGAGACTAATTTTGCAAATGGAGTTATTAAGTGCCCAGCATATCCAACAATCATTACATCATATTTATTCCTAATTTTCCAATGTTTAATAAATAACTTGTAATACTTAACTAATCCTTGACTACAATCACAACATTCGATTACTTTTGCATTATTTTGCTTTAAACCAATAATATAATTTCCATTTCTAGATAAACTTGATTCATATACACCAAAATAACAAATTTCGATTTTTTTATTATCTTTCATAAATCATTTTTCACATTTAAAATAATATGCTAAAACATACTTTTCCTTTCCATGTATCTTGTTAAGCCTCACTATTGCTTTATCTAAAAGAATAGCAGGAAATAATAAAATAATCCGTATTAACCTAGGAAACAAAAAGGCAATCATATAATAATTCATAATAAATGGACCATAACCCAATGCTTCAATTCTTATTTTCTTAAAACCAGCTTGTTTGAATAATTTTTTAAGAGTTGATTGAGTATACCTCCAATAATCATTGGGGTCACCATGAACAGCAGCAAGAAAAGGAACAGCACCAATAAATATTCCATCATTTTTCAA
>JAFCDK010000033.1 GCA_017609745.1 Candidatus Pacearchaeota archaeon | reverse complement strand
TGTTGCTCATATCTATCAATATTTTCATATCTGAGAAATATACTATCTATTTATAAATATATTTATACCAAAAACCAAAAGAGTAAAGATTATAAAATCAACATAATATGTAATTCTTATGTATGGAGCAATAGATGAAAAAAAGTTTTCAAAAGAATTTGAGAAATTTGAAAAAGAAATATGGAAATTAAAAAGATGTAGTAAGTGCATACTTCCAGAAACTTTTCCGGGAATCAAATTTGATGAAAAAGGGATTTGTAATTATTGTAAAAATTATAAAAAAACAGAGCTTCACGGAGAAAAAGAATTAAAAAAATTAGCTGATAAATTCAGAAGCAAAGATGGAAATCCAGACTGCATAGTTGCTTTTAGTGGTGGAAGAGACAGTTCTTATTCATTACATTATGCAAAAGAAATACTTAAGATGAATCCAATTGCATATACTTATGATTGGGGGATGAGTACTGATTTAGCAATAAGAAATCAAAAAAGAATGTGTGGTAAATTAGGTATAAAGCATATACTTATTTCTGCAGATATTAATAAAAAAAGAAAAAATATTAGAAAAAATATTCTTGCATGGTTAAAAAAACCTGATTTAGGAATTGTTCCTTTGTTCATGGCTGGAGATAAACAATATTTTTATTATATGAATAAACTAAGAAAACAAACAGGAATAAAACTTGTAATACTTGGTGAAAATTTATTAGAAAAAACAGAATTCAAATATGGTTTTTGTAATGTTGAAAAAAAATATAGTGATGAACATACTTATACTTTGCCTGCTAAGAACAAAATTAAATTAATATCCTATTATTTAAAACAATTTATAACAAATCCTTCTTATTTAAATAAATCTTTATTAGATACAATAGGGGCTTATGCTTCTTATTATATTATTAAACATGATTTTGCGAATTTATACAAATACATAAAATGGGAAGAGAAAAAAATAATCCCAACACTTATTAAAAAATATAACTGGGAATTGTCTGATGATACAAAAACTACTTGGAGAATTGGCGACGGAACAGCAGCATTTTATAATTATATTTATTATATTCTTGCGGGATTTAGCGAATTTGATACTTTTTTAAGCAATCAAATAAGAGAAAGAGATATAAAAAGAGCAGAAGCACTTAAACTTTCAAAAGAGTATAATAAACCAAGATTTGATTCTCTTAAATGGTACTCAGAGATTGTTGAATTTGACTTGGCAAATGCATTAGAAAAAATAAATTCTTCTCCTAAACTTTATAAATCTTAAAAGTCTTTATTATAAATGAAATTCAAACTAAAAAATCTCTCACCATTAATTGGAATTTTAATATTAATCTACATACTTTATATAATTGACTTAAGAAAATTATTTCTTATTTTAAGCTCAGCAAGTCCTTTTCTTATAATTATTGCAGCAGCAATATCTCTTTTTAGTATGTTTATAATTAATTTAAGATGGCTAAAGATAATTAAAATAATGGATATGAATATTTCTTATAGAGAAACTCTTTCAATTCTTGCAAAAGGAATAACTCTTGGAACAATTACTCCAGGCAAATTAGGAGAATTATATCGTTCAAAATATTTAAAAGATAAAACAAAAAAAAGTTTTGGGGTGTGTTTTTCAAGTGTTATTTTATGCAGGTTATTTGACTTATTTTCATTGCTTGTATTAGGCTGTTTAGCAATTTTATTTTTTACTTATTATTATTCAGTTTCGATAATCTCCCCTTTATTTCTAATTATTTTAATTCTTATATTTTCTACATCTTTGTTTATTTTTTCTAATCACAAAAGAATGAAAAGTGTTCTTAAACCAATAGTTTCTTCATTTATTCCAGAGAATCACAAATCAAAACTTAGATTTCATTTTAATGAATTTTATAAAGGATTATATTCTATTAAAATAAAAAATTACCTGATTTTATTATCTTATACACTTATTATGTGGTGTATTAATATCTTTACAGTTTATTTATTATCACAGTCGCTTAATATACAAGTGTCTTTCTTTTATTATTTTCTTATTTTTCCAATAATCCTTTTAATAAACTTGATTCCAATTTCAATTTCAGGTTTAGGAACAAGCCAAGCGTCTTTTATGTTTTTCTTGTTTTTAAAAAATATTCCTGCAGAGTCTGCAGTTGCTTTATCTTTTTTAGTTATTTTTATTACAGGAATGATATATGCTTTACCTGGTTTGGTTCTTTATCTTATTAAAAAGTGATTTTATTTCTTCTGCCATAAACACATAACATAACATGAAATATATTTAAAATTAAATAACCAAGAAAACATTCTTTCAAAACCAATTAATATTGGAGCATAATACTTTTTCAATCCAGGAGGTATTCTTAAAATCATAGAATGACTAACAAAAATATAAGCTAAATTGCCCCCATAAAATTTATTTCTAAAATCAAAATATTTTTCATTATCTTTCTCCAATTTATTTAAATCTATTGAACTTTCGTTTTCTTCAAAAAATTTTTTATCTTTTTTATACCAAACTTTTCTAATTAAATCAGGGATAGAACCAGTATGAACTTCCCAAAAACAAAAGTATCCATTTGGTTTTAATATTCTACATATTTCCTTAATACATTTATCAACATTAGGATGTAAGTGATGTAAAGAATCTGTAATTATAACATCAAAAGTGTTATCCTTTATCTTTGAATTAAGAATTGATGCTTTGATTATTTTACAATTAGGAAACTTCTTTTTATAAATATCACAACATTCTTTAGAAATATCTAACCCAATAACTTCCCCTCCTTTAGATAACAAATAGTCTGTTTGTTCCCCTCCTCCTGCCATAGCATCTAAACATAATAACCCTTTAAAATCAATACCCCTTAAGATTTTGTCAAAAACATAATAACGATATTTCATTGCGTATTTATCAGAATGGTGAGTATCATACAATTCTGCAACTTCATCATAATACTTTTCTTGTTTTTTCTCTGATTTATGCATTTTATCCTCCTCTCAACTTTCTATTATCTTCCATATCCATCCACATACCAAAAAAGAATGAGAAAAAACCCATCATCAAAGAAAATGCAAAAATTATCAAAGAAGTTTGTGGTGCTGTCTTGTAGTTTAAAACCATATATATAAACAAAGGAAGTGAAATTAAAAATATATTAATAAAACTAAATAAATAAAAAAATACTAAAGGGTGGAATTCCCTTACTATATATTTATGGAACATCCTTTTCCAATAAAGCTTGGTTAATAACATACTTACTTTTGGAATGTATTTACATAATTTTATCCCGCTTTTTTCTTTTCCATATACTGGTTTTACAGAAACATCCTTCACCTTGAAATTTGAGAGATTAAGCATATTTAATATATCTGCATTATATCCATAACCCTTTACCATTTCTTTTATGTTTATTGTGCTTAATGCTTTTTTTGAAATTGCTGTGTAACCACATTGAGGGTCTATGATATTCCAGTATCCTGTTGCGAATTTTGTTAATAATGTTAAAAAAGAATTTCCTATGAATCTGTATTTTGGCATTTTATCTATGCAATCTTTTTCAAGAAGACGATTTCCTTTTACATAATCTACTCTACCTTCTAATATTGGATTAACAACTTTTTTTAGATCATTAGGATCCATTTGTGCATCTCCTGCCATAACCGCTGTTATATCAAGATTAAGTTCTAAACTTTTTAGATAACCTGTTATTAAGGATTGTCCTAAGCCTTTATTTTTTTCATGTGTAACCAAGACTATTTTTTTGTTTTTTTGTATTAATTTTTTTATAATAAGATTAGTTTTGTCTTTGCTATAGTCATCAACAACAATTATTCTGTCTACATAAGAAGGCATTGTAGTCAAGGTTTTTTCTATTAATAATTCTTCATTATACGCAGGAACAACAACCCCTATTTTTTTCTTTTTTAGCATTTTATTTTATATTTTTTTCTTCATCCAGTCAATAGTTTCTTTTAATCCATCTTCAAAAGAAGTTTTAAAATCAAAACCTATTGATCTTATTTTTGAATTGTCAATATTAAATACCTTAATATCTCCTGCAGTCCAATTATCATATTTTATATTTTCTTGTTTTTCAAGAAGTTTATATAATACTTCTGCTAATTGTTTTAAAGTAATATTGACTCCAGAGGCACAATTATATATCTTGCCATTAGTTAAGTTTGACTTAGCAACAAATATGTTTGCGTCAACAACGTCTTTTACATAAGTAAAGGCTCTTTGCTGTGTTCCGTCGCCAAAAATAGTTATAGGTTTATCATTAAGAATCTTATTTGTAAATATTGATACAACCCCCCCCTCATCTGAAAAATCTTGTCTTGAACCATAAACATGAAAATATCTTAATATTGTTGTATCCAGTCCATGAATTCTGTTAAATAATTTAACATATTTTTCTCCAGCAAGTTTACTGACTCCGTAATATGAGACTGGAACTAAGGGATGGTTTTCATCTTGAGGAATAATAACTCCTTCTCCATAAACAGAACCTGTTGAAGCATGAACAAATTTTTTAACACCAAAATCTTTTGATAATTCTAATAAGTTAAATGTGCCTTTAGCATTTATATCTAAATCCCTTCTTGGGTCATTAAGACATATTGTTTTTTTTGAAGCTGCATTATGAAATATAATATCAACCCCATTTATGTGTTTTTTTAATTCATCAAAGTCAGTTATATCACAATCAACTTCTTTAAAATTAGGATTGTCTTTGAATTCAGCAAGATTTTCTTTTTTTCCAGAAAGATAATTATCTATGCTAATAACTTCTAATCCTTGCTTAAGAAGCTCTTCAATTATATGTGAACCTATAAATCCCGCACCTCCAGTCACAATAGCCCTATTAAATTTTGTTTTCATAATTATTAACAAGGAGAATTATTTATAAACTTAATCCTTTTAGAGTATATACTAATCAAATAACAAACGAAAATGGAAGAAGATATGGGTGATGAATGGTTATCAAAAAGAAAGTCAAGAATAATCAATTGGTTTAAAAATCCATATAATCTACTTTTTGTTGGAATTTTAGTTCTTGCTTTTACAATAAGGTTATATGTTTTTTTTATCACTAAAAATCAGGTTTTGTGGTGGGATGAAGCAGGATATTTTTCTCAAGCAAAAGCATATGTTGCAAATATTCCAAGTGGAAAAATGCCTGGAACAGAAATTATAGTTCCTATTTTTTGGGCAATGCTATATAAAATTAATCCCACAGAGATTTTAGCAAGATTTGGACAATTAATAATATCTTTTTTATTAGTTGTTGTGACTTATTTTGCTGGTGAAAGATTATTTGACAAACAAACAGGATTAATAGCTGGTTTTTTTATTGCTTGTAATGGTGTTGCATTATTTTTTACAGGAAGATTATTAATTTATTCTTGGCCTCCTCTAATAATCACAGCAATTCTTTTGTTTTTTTATAAGGGTTATGTTTTAAATCAAGGAAAAAAATATACTTATTTGTCTATATTTCTAACTTCTTTTGGTATAATTCTTTATTCTACTTGTTTTTTAGCAATCCCTATAATTATTTTATTTTTATTATTTACAGAAAAATTAAAATTTTTAAAAAATAAAGAGTTATGGAAGATGGGAATTATTGGATTTCTACCTCTCATAATTTATTTTATTTTTTCACAAATTAATTATGGTTATATACATCCAAGATTTGCAGTAGCAGAGGGAGTGCTTAGTAATATAAGTCCAGATTGGGGGAATATTTTTGCTTATTTTAATATGGCTCCTCATATGTTTGGATGGTTATGGATAATTCTCTTTTTAATTGGATTAATAGGTTTTTTAAAATTATTTTTAATTTTTGATTTAATAATAAAAGGAAAGAGTAATAAAAAAGATAATGCAGAATTGTTTGTATTAATCTGGTTCTTAATTGTTGCAGGTTTTTATACCTCTTATCTTACATTTAGCAGAGCTTATGATGCTTTTTTACTTCCTCTTTTTCCAGTTTTTGGTATAATCTGTGCAAGAGGCTCCCTGAGAATAAAAAAAATGCTTCCAAAATCAAACAAGTTTTTTGTATTTTTATTAATATTATTTGTTTTAATTGCAGGAGCATACCAAATAAATTATGGAAATAAACTTATTAAAGCAAAAGTAGATTCTTTTACACAAGTTAAAGAAGCAGGAATTTGGATTAAAACTCATTCTAATCTAGAAGATATAGTAATTAGTCAAAGTGTTCCGCAAAACATTTATTATAGCGAAAGAATGACATATCCTCCCCCATCAACACAAGAAGAATTTGAAAGTATGATTCACCTGTTCAAGGATATTATTTAGATGCTCAAAAACAACAACCAGCTTTGATTATTTATGAGTTTGATTATGCATAAAAATTTTAAATCTAAAAAATAGTTGTTCTAAATAAAAATAATCCCAAAATTATAATAAATATCTGGAATAGATTTATCAAATAAACAACATCTTTTTCATAAACTTCTTTGCTTGGTTTTATTTTTTTAAGAACATGAATTGCAATATGCTCTAATCCATAAAATTTTTTATAAGGAACTTCTAAACTACTTCTTTCATTTAATCTTGCAAAACTCTCTTTTTTTAATTTTCCTCTTACTTTTAATCCTGTCTCAATAATATATGGGATAAAAAAGAAAACAGCAATTTTTTCAATATTTCCTAAAATAGCAATTATTGCAATTAATCCTCCAACAGAATAAGTTAAAATATCTCCTGGAAAAACTTTTGAGGGATATTTATTAAATATATAAAACGCGATTAATGAAGCAACCATGCATAAAGTGACTAAACTCAACCAACTGTTTCCAGTAAGCCATGTTACTAATGCTAAACCAGACAAAATTAAAATTCCTTGACTTGTTTCAAGCCCATTATACCCTGCTAAAAAATTATAAGTTGTTGATGCACCCACAATTCCTAATGGTATAAGTAATAAAGGATAAAAAAATCCAAAATCTAGATTCATCATTACTGATTCACCAGCATTTATCACAATTAATGGAATTGCAGAAAATATTAAAATAAAAATTCTTGTTTTTTTGTTTAATCCTATTTTCCATCCTAAAATATCGTCGATTAATCCAATAAATCCTATTATCAAAACAGAGGAAATTAAAGAGAAGATTTCTACTAAATTATCTGTAGATTTAAAATAAAATGTTTTAATATAAATATAGCTTAATACTCCAAAAATAAACCCAAAGATAACTGCAACTCCGCCTGCTTCTGCAACTTCTTTTTTTGAAACTTTATGGATATCTTTTCCAACAAGACCTGCTCTTTTCGCTCTTTTTATCCATATTGAAGTGGAAAATAAAACTATGAAAAACCCAAGCAATACTGGTATCAAAAGAATTTTTTCCATGTTAATACTCTCCTGGTTTTGGCATCATTAATTCTATATTTGGATAATCTCTTTCCAAATATTCTGGGTTAATCTTTATATCTGAAGGATATGTAATTTCCCAAATTTTAATTGGGCCTTGAAATCCCTGATAATATAAAAAATCTCCAATATTTAATCCTTGCTGTTCTAAATTATCAATAATAAAACTATTTTCAGAGTGAGCGAGTTTAAAATATTCTGATTCTTCTCTAAATAAGTACAATCTTGCTAATTGTGTATGAACAGTCCTTTTGCTTAAATACATTGCAGCACCAAATTCATTAATATTAATCCTTCCGTCAGGAAGAGAGTTTAATTTTGGAAATAAAAACACCCCTGCATCTAATCCAGATTCAAAATCATGCAATTTCTCATCAAAATAAGCAAATCTTAAAGGTATTATGTATTGCTCCCCATTATAAACAAAAATAGCTTCTGGTTGAGAAAATGTTTTATTTTCGCTTTTTCTTAGGATTATTGCTCCAACACCTGCTTTTTTTCTAGGAAGAAATATTTCTTTTTCATCTATTTTCCAGACTATGTCTTCATCTGTTGAAACACCTCCAGTATAAAAATAAATAGTTTCATTGTTTGTTTCTTGTGTTTGTCTCTCATCCATTAAAAAGCTAGTAATCCAGGAAAATCTGTCATAATCTTCATCTGCACCAATACTTGAGTATGCAGTATATTTTCCAATTTCTGTAGAATCAATTAAAAGATGTGTGCCATTATGAGTATAAAGAAATTCTAATGCTTTTTCTTCATCACTTCCAGTTAATACATGCCTACCCATTAAATGATTCCAGTATATTATTGAATTGCTTCCGTCGAGAATTGTTGCTCTTTCACCAATTGATTGAATCCAATAACCATAATCCCACCAATGAGCAAAGACAGCATCTTTTGGTGTGTTTTCTCTTACCCATTCCATTGCTTTTTGCCACTGCCATTGATATGAACCAGGGGCAAAATTTTCTGCACTATATTTATCTTGCTGATAATAAGTCCACATAGTAAAAACAGAAGCAATTATAATGATTAATGCAAATAATCCAATAAAAAGTTTCATTGCCTCATCTTTTTCTTTAAGATATCTTTTAGATGTTTTAACAATCAAAAAAGAAATTGCAATAGGACTAATTGCTCCTAACAGCATAATTAATCTTATGCCCCCTCTTGCCCCAATAATTCCTAATGTTAAAATTATAAAATATAATATATAAGCAAAATTAAATTCTTTAAAAACAGAAAAATCACTGTTTTTGTATTTTTTATGATAGATATAT
>JAFCDK010000032.1 GCA_017609745.1 Candidatus Pacearchaeota archaeon | reverse complement strand
ATATTATTGGTTTCAAAAGGGGATTTTAGAGTTATATGTGAAGGCAAGGGATTTTCAATCATATAACTCTCCTTAAATTTTGATCCAACTTCTTTTATTAGTTTTTGTTGATATTTTCCAGCAGGACCCTTTATTAAATAGAATATTGAATATTTCATTTCTTTAATACAAACAAAACATATTTTATAAAACCTACGCGCACCTTCATAATTTTATGGGATGGCTACGACTTCCCGCCGAGAGATTTTGGAAATTTTATTGGAGAATTGGGAACTCAAGCCACATTGCATTCTCGCTTCGCTCGGGAGACATAACAACAGATTAGTTTCAATTTTTGAGAATACCTACAAGTTAGAGTTAAAACAAAGAAATAGGAAATAATATTTTTTTAACCCACCCAATAGGAGAGACGCGTGCAGTTTTCTTTACAAGAAAACTAGATAGCAAAAACTTCGTTTTTGAATTTATAGGGGGATTTCCTTAGTGCTTCGCACAGATAGTTTCGGCTTTGCCTCGTATTTGTCTTAAAAAAAATACAGAATACAAATATTTAAAAAGTTGAATAAGCACGAAATTTTATGGAAACAAATTGTTTAGAAAAAGAAGTTGCTAAAGCAACTCCTCAAAAAACAACGAACGAAAGAGCATATCTTTCAAGCATCATGCCAGAAGCTAGACAAGAAGGCTATACTTGTGTTACAGGTTGCAGCGATTGTGTAAGTTGCGATGGTAATGATTACGCACCACGAAAGTAATTCTTTTGTTAGCATTTAAAGAGTAGTGATGTCTTAGTGGAAAAAATGGCAAAAAAACAACTCTTCATCCAATGGGATTCTACAAATGATTGCAATTTAAAATGTAGACATTGTTATCATAATAAAGAAGGAAATCAAGAACATTCTCAAGAGAAGAAAAATTTAATGAGTTTGATAGAAGTCAAGAGTATGATTGATGATTTAGTTCAAACTTCTGATAGGTGGGACATGAGTCCTCGTTTACATATTTCTGGAGGAGAACCTTTAATGAGGAGAGATTTACTAGACATCTTGGGATACACCCAACAAAATAGAGTTACAACAAAACTCCTTACAAATGGAACTTTAATTACAAAAGAAAAAGCAAAAGAAATAAAATCAATGGGGGTAAATAGGGTTCAAATATCCATAGATGGAGATAAGGAAAGACATAATTTTGTTAGACAAAGAGAATATTCTTTCGATAAAGCAATGGAAGGTATTTCTAACTGTCGAGATGCAGGCATTGGAGTAACAATTTCTTTTACTGCAATGCAATCAAATAAAAATTATATAGAGCAGGCAATAAAAGATTCAATAGGGGTGGGTGCAGAAATGTTTGGAATTCAATCCTATGTTCCAGATTCAAAATTAGGAGTAAAAGATCCAGAATTTATTGACTCAAAAGGATTATATGAAATTTATCGGCATCAAAGAGAATTAGACAAAAAATATGGAGATAGAATTAATTTATTAGAAACAGAAGTTTTGTGGAATTTAATGCATCGCGATGATCCCTTAATGCAGGCATCAAGAAAAGAAGGAAAATATTTGGGGGGTTGTGGTGCGGGATTCTCAGGAGTTTCCGTTCTTTCTAACGGAAGAGTTTATCCTTGTAGAAGGCTTCCAATAGACATTGGGCATATTAGCGAAGGATTAGTTAATTTGATAACTGAAAAAGAAGTTATGCAAAATTTGAGAGATTTTAGAAAAATGACCGAAAACACGGGTTGTGAATACGTTACACATTGTAAGGGTTGTAGGGCAATTGCTTATGCAACAACAGGTGATTATATGGCAAAAGACCCTATGTGTTTTAGAAACTTAGTTAAACCAACGGATCTAAAGGATATGTATATTGAAAATGCAAAGAGCTAAACCTATAATCATAGAATGTATGAAAAGATTAAATCCTGACTCTGTTTTAGATTTAGGTTGTGGTAAATGTAAATTTTCTAAGTTGTTTATTGACAGAGGTATAAATGTTACGGCCGTAGATAAAGAAAATACGATTGAATCAAAAGACAATTTAATTTTTGTTCAAAAAGACATCAGAGATTTTGAATTTAAAAAAGAATTTGATTTAGTTATTGGAACTGGTATTTTACACTTTCTTAAAAAAGAAGAAGCTCATAAGTTAATAAAAAAAATAAAAGAGAATACTTTTTCAAACGGATTCAATTTTTTTATCTGTATGTCAAATGAGGAAAAATATAATGATAAGGTTCATTTTTATCCAAATAAAGAGGAGTTAAATAAACTATACTCTGACTGGAAGATAATTCAAAATGAGCTTTGCCTCTCTAAAAAACATGGAGAAAAAATGCATCAACACAAAATGATTATCTTTTTAGCTCAGAAAGTTTAAGATGCCAATTTTTAGCGAGAGGTCAAAAGTATATCCCTTTACAACAGAAAATTTAGCAGGATATATGAAACATCTAAATTTAAAAGATAAAAAGGTTTTATCCATTACTGGTTCTGGAGATCATATTTTAAATTCTTTTTATTATGGTGCAAGTAGTGTGGTAGGATTTGATATTAATTCTCTTGCTTCTTTGTTTGCAGAATTAAAATTTAATGCTCTTAGAAAATTAGATTTTGAAGATTTTAAAAAATATCTTTTTGTTGGAAATCATCAGGGGATGGACTTTGAAGTTTATAATTCAATAAAAGAGGGCTTATCTAAATCTTGCTTAAGTTTTTTTGATAATCTCTATGAAGATTATGGTTTTAGAGGGGTAGATTTAAGGAAAGGAAGATTGTTTAACAAAAGATTTGATTTTGACGATTTAAGGATTAGAAGCAATCCTTATTTATTTTCAAGACATAATTTTGAGAAAACAAAATCAAATATTCAAGATAAAAATATTCTGTTAATTAATTCTAATGTTAGAGATTTACACTCAAAATTGAGGGATAATTTTGATGTTATATTACTTTCAAACTTGGCAGATTATTCTCAGCAAATTTATTCAGATAATACAAATCATTTTAATCTCTTTTGTAAAAAAATTATCTTACCAATGAAAAAATATTTGAATGAAAGAGGAGTCATTTGTTCCGCTTATGTTTATGATTCAAGAAAGAAAGAGAATTACAAAAATCCGGTAGATAACCCCTGTTCAAGAAGAAACATTATGGGAAATCTCGGAATGGATTATAGAGAAATTGTGTTTGACTCAATTGTCCCAGAAAAAGAAAATGCCTCAGATTTAGTAACAATACTAACAAAGAAAAATGAATAATTTTAATAGAAACAAATCAAAAATTGAAAGAATAGATAGAAGAAAAATAGTTTCCAAAGAACATCAAAAATTAATATTTTTAAAGAGAGAAGAATTTTTTTACATTTTTTTCAATGAAAATCATCTTATTAAAACCCCCCTGGTTTATGGTGCTGATGGATTGAATATTAAAACATATTTTATTGATGGAAAAGGAAAAAATATTCCTCTTGCAATAGAAGATTGGGCAAAAATTCATAGTTATTTTATAGAAAGACCGCCCAAAGAGAATAAATTATTTATACAACATGATATAAATAAAGTTTCTAGATATTTGTTGCAACATGAAAATATTTCTAATTCCCTTGGCACGAATGTAGAACATAAACTAAGAGAAGTGGAATTAAATAGTTCTATAGAAACATTATTGCACGGAGATTTAACTCCAAAAAATTTTATTTTTTACAATAATGATAATTATTATTTTGATTTTGAATTAGGGGGAATAGGACACCCAGCGAGAGATATAGCTTCTTTAATTATCTCTAGTCCAAGAAAAAAAGAAAAGATAGTTAATCATTACAAAAATTCTTTTAGTTATTGTTATAGTGGTTTGGATGAGGATATTAATAATTGGACATTTGTTAGAGCATCAGAATTATATTTTATTTTTGATAAAAGAGATGGTGATGAAAAACAAAAAAATAAGATTAAAAATAAGATTGTAGGAATTATAGAAAATTTGGTTTAAATAAAATCTTCTTTTTAGAAAAAAGAAGCAAAAAGACGGAAATCCCAAATTTCTTTTTTTAGGAAAAAAAGAAATAAAAAAAGCGCGCGTCTCTCTAATACATTGCCCACCCAAAAAAATATTATTTCAAATCATAAAAACGGCATTCTCAAAAACTTTGATTTTTTGCCTTCGGCATTGTTGCACTAAAAATCAATCCCTCCAAGTATTCGGGAGAAACTAACAGCGATTAAACGAAATTGTTGAAAGTAATTTAAAATAAAAAATAGAAAGGTTTAGTTTGGAAGTCCTGTTTCTCTATCGACATCAAGAGCGTCTACAATACTCTTTCCTCGAAAAGGGGTTCTTGGTTCTAAGACAACAGCTTCTTTAGTTTCTCTTAATCTATCAAAGAAATCTACAGCTGTTTCTCCATCTACTCCCTTTTCAGCATCATATAAGACTAACTTTGCGTTTCCATATTCCGCTCTTATGTCTTGGTATCCTTGTGGTAACATTTTTGTTTATCCTCCTTATCTTTCCCAAGGATTAATACTATTTAAACCTTTCTATTTTTACTACTTGAGAGTTACTCTTCAACAACTACGATATCAAAGAATTTTCGAAAGTGAAAATACTCTTCGGAATTTTTTGCTTCGCAAAAACCGTCTTGCAGACTATTCCTCGTTCTCCGCTTCGCTCCGAATTCCTTAACACGCATTATGTGCAATCCGCCTCCGCCCGCCTTTAATAGCAACTTTTATAATGTTTGAATAACCTACAATAATTATGTCTGCTAAAAAATGTATTATAATTCATGGATGCCCCTCTGATGAAGAAAAAGCAATGAATCCAGAAACAAGAACCTATGATAAACACTGGATTCCTTGGACAAAAAAACAACTTCTTTCTAAAAATATTGAAACGGAAACTCCTCTTATGCCCTCGCCTTGGCAACCAGATTATGAAAAATTTAAACGCACCTTCGAAAAATATAGTGTTGATGAAAATACAATATTAATTGGACATAGTTGCGGTTGTGCTTTCTTGGTGCGTTGGCTTGGTGAAACAAAAAGAAAAATTTTCAAACTGATACTTGTCGCTCCTTGGAAAATTCCTGATAAAGATGATGAATTTAGAAAGGAATTTTATACTTATCCTATTGATGAAACTATCAAGGAGCGAGTAAAAGAAATTGTCATGTTTACTGCCGATGATGAAGAAGATGATGGAAAAGAAAGTTTGAAAATTTTTCATAAATCACTTGGTGGCGAAATTATCGAATTGAAAGGGCGAGGTCATTATTGTTTAGGAGATATGGGAACAGAGGAGTTTCCTGAGTTGATAGAAGTTGTTTTAAGATAGGGCATCCATAAACGACGGCGAGCTCCGGCGGACTTTCTCCGCTACGCTCCGAACCCCATTGCATTCTCGTTCCGCTTCGCTCCACTCGGGGCACATAACAGGCATTCAACGAAATTGCGAGACAGCACTCTTTCCCACCCTCGAAAAAGAAAGGTTTTTATATAGGAATTATTTTTTATAATCATCATGAAAAAAATATTTTTATTTATAATAGTTTTAATGGTTCTTGCTCTAGTTACCATAGCAATAAATTTTTTTAATAAAGATTCTTTTGATTTTAATCAAGGAACATGTAAAATAGAAGAAACAAGGGAAACTCCCGTTTCTTTACAATTAGCAAAATCTGTTGGAGAAAATTACCTTCCTAAATATTATCCCGAATCTGATTGGGTTTATGTGGGGGATTATCCTGTTTATAATAGTATTGGAGATATTAATTACTATCTCTTTATTTTTCGTAAAAGTGAATTTATAACTTTGAGTACTCTTGAAAAATTAGAGCGAAATGCAAAATTATTTTCTGATTCGAGTTCTGATGAAAGCGATCAAAAATATCAATTTAATAATATTGCTACTGTTATGACTGGATCAATGAAAGAGGATAAATTAATACAACGTCATTATAGAGGGATTCCAGAAGCAATCGGGAAAAAACTAGAAATAAAAGGATTTATAGAAGATAAATATTCGAAAAAAACTATCGGAAGTTTAATCTCTGATTCTCCAATGGGCACTTTTTATTATGAAATTATAGATAAGAATTCAAAAAAACCTTCAGGCAACATAATTAGTGTATATGATTTTTCAATTATCTCTCGCTCTGATTTAATAAAAAATCAAAAAGATATTCAAAAAAGAAAAGAACAAAGATACTCAACTTATGATAAAGAAGAATGTAAAAAATATCAAAATGCAATTTTAGAAGCTGAGAAAGCACATATATTGGAATGGAATGAATATGAATAAAGAAGATTAGAACCTAACTGGGATTAATTATAAATAATAAAAACCTTTCTTAATTTATCCCACCCAGAATGTTGTCTCGCAACTCTGCGGATTTTTCTTTGAAAAATCCTTATTAGTTTCAATTGCAAATTCTCTAAATTATTGAGTTAAAAGTTAGGAGAGGACACTTTAAAACCCCCGACCACCCACCCCTAAAATGTAGAAATTGTTGTTAATAAATAAGTGAGCCGCCTTAATCACTTCGTGATAGATAGTCTTGACTTTGTCAAGCAGAAAAACTTCTTTTATCGACCAACGAAAACTTACAAAATGCTTCGTACTTTGTCTAACAGAGGAGAAAAGGCTTCGCCCAAATTTTTCTGATATTATTGGGGTTTTTGGAAAACAAAAAGATAACTTTTTATACAAGTTTTTTCTATTAAAATTATATGTACTCGATAAATGGTATTGGAACTAGTTTGTATGGGAAAAGACATTTAACAAAAAAAGAATTACATAGTATGGGAATTGATGTTGAAGGCGGAAATTCTTATATTGCTACTAAATGGTTTGTATTCTTATTTCTCCCTTTAACTCCTCTTAGTTCATGGGTTGTTTTTGCAGAAACTGGTTCAGATGTTGGTTTTTATGCAGATAAACAATATCATATGCTTCCAGTAAATCTTAATTGGAATCAGGTGCTTAAGGGTTGGTCTATAACTCTAGGCATCTTAATTCTGTTATGGTTGTTCTTATGGTAGAAAAATTATATTTTAAGGAAAATAAAAGTAACAAGCCTTGGCTAACCTTTTTAGGAATTACTTTATTTTTGTTAATTTTTGGTTTTTTAATCTATGGTTCTGCAAGTAATTTTTTTCAAGGTCTTGGAAAAACTGTCCCTGAAAAAGTTTTTAATAATACAAATGGAGAATTTGAAATTAAATCTCATGCCTATATGTCTTTTCAAGAATATTATCAAAAAGTTAAACCAGTAGAAGAAAGAAGTTTATTAAATGATTATTCTGATTTGAAATTAAATTATACTTTAGAGGTTCCAAAATTAGAGTTTAACTATAAATTTTATGATTATGAACCAGAATATTATGATTTTTGTGAAGGAAAGAAAACCGAGATAAACTTTTCAAAATCTCAAACTTCTGAATTTGAGTTTAAATATAAAGATAAAATTTTCAATTATAAAATAAATCTTTACCCAGACTTATATTATTTTTCAAACAATCTTAAAGACCAAGATTGTTATTTTGGTACAGACAAATATACTGAGGGATTTTTGGAAGACCCTTACAATAATTATTTTATGGATGCTGTTGCAAGAGATTTTATCTCACTAAAAAATCAAGGATATAGTGATGACGAGATTGTAGAAATAGCAACTTTATTTGTTCAATCAATCCCTTATGGTTCTGATTCTTCAGAATTAAATAGATACCCTTACGAAACTTTTTATGAAGATGAAGGAAATTGTTTAGATAAATCCTTAATCCTAGTTGGAATTCTAAAAGATTTAGGTTACACTTCCTATATAATTTTAGGAGAATCTGATTATGAATATCATGCTTTAGTAGGTGTTGTTTGTAAAGAGGGAAATATAGAATATGAAAGCAAAGATATTTGTTTTATTGAAACAACAATTTATACTCCAATTTCTTCAGAAGTAGAAATAGATATAGAAGATTATATCAAAACTTCCGAAGGGAACAAAGTTTATCAGGGGGTTAATTATGGAAACGATTTGATAAATCTTTTTGAAACAAAATATTTAGAAGTTGAGAGTATAGAATCACAATTAGATTCAATAGAATCCAATTTAATTGAGATTGAAGGCAAGATGTGTAAAACTGATTGTGTTGTTTGTGAAGAAGGTCTTTTTGGAGCAGAGTTTGTAGATTGGGATAGGTCTGCAACTATCTCTACTTGTTGGGATGCTAATAGATTTAATCCATTAATAAAAGATTATAATAATGAAATAGATGATTATAATACTTTAATAGAAGATTGGTATAAACCCTATTATGACTTAGAAAAATTAATGTTTGAGAATATAGAATTAATTGAAAGAAATTAATTCCTAAAACGCAAAAACCCCTCTTTCTTTTTTAGAAAAAAAGAAACAAAAAAGGCGGCGGCTACCCCTAAATTCTAAATGTAAAATAGACACGACGACTTTGAGTTTTCCGCTTGACCACGTTGCACTAAATTTTAGGTCTTCCCGTTGATCAGACGAATATAACAAGGATTAAACTCAATTCGGGGCTCGCCTACACAGAGGTTAAAACCGAAAATTCTAATGTTGTTATCTTCGTTAAAATCATAAAGAAAAATCCACAAAATTACTTCGTAACTTTGTCTAACAAAATTTTAACGAAATTGTTGAAAAATAAAAATAGTAGAACGAAAGATTTATTCTCTTAGAACTTCAATATCATCTGGGTCTAACATCCCAATTCTGCTCTTAGAAAATCCCATCGGTTGTCTTTCAGAGTTTTGTCTCTCATATAATTCTGTTGGAAATCTTACTCTCATTCCGGGTTCTAATGTTTCTGCCAAGTTATATATTGTTTGAGGTCCAGGACTTCCCCCATTATCTGTTGGGTCAACTTGAATTGAATATTCCCCTTGGGAAGTCTTAACGTGGACTGTATAACTTGGATTTCCAAATTTTAATGTTTCATTCGAGTAAGATACGAATCCATTCCATTCAGGGTTTTTTACAACAGAAACTAAATTACCCCCAACTCTTGTAATTTCGCCCTCGACAAAACCACTTGGTTCTGGCTTTGAGCATCCTGAAAGACCAATCGCTCCTGCGAGCACAATTGCTCCCAATGTTTGTTTTATTCCCATACTAACCCTAATACTTACCACTTTATAAATCTTTCGTTCTTTTTACTACTACAAAATTAATAATCCATCTTTCAACAACTACGATAACAACGAATTTTCGGCGAGCCCCGAACTTCTCCCTTCGGTCGACCACGTTGCACTCTAGCTTGGTTTTTTCTACGAAAAAACTCTACTAACAGGAATTATATCTAATTCAGAATTCGGGCTAAAAGATAGAAACCGAAAGATTTATTTCTTTTTCCAAGCTGTAGCGTAACCATCGGCTTTGAATCTAACATTGGGTTCTGTAACTAAATGAGAATTTGCTCTTTCCGGATAAAACCTGTTCCAAATTTCAGTTCCTGTAACTTCATTATCAACCAAATAATCTAAATCAACAGAATCTTCTTGTTTTAGGTTGTGTGGTCCAGCAAGGATTATTTGGTATTTTTTCCCTTCTGCTTCAACTCCTAAAAAAGTTACTGGAACAGGTATATTTTTACCTGAACCAAAACCTTGATTATCTACATAAATCAATTCTTGCCGGTCTGATTGATAGACTTGTCCAGCAACATTTCTATATTCAGGTTTTGGCTTATCTCCTGAACATCCTCCAAGAGCTATTGCTCCTGCAAGAACAATTGAACCTAATGTTTTTTTGATTGTCATACAATTAGTTATTAACAACATATTTATAAATCTTTCGGTTTTTTACCACTCTAAAGTTAA
>JAFCDK010000031.1 GCA_017609745.1 Candidatus Pacearchaeota archaeon | reverse complement strand
TTTACACTTGCAGATGAAAATTTGTCAGTAGATACTTCAGATAATGAGCAATCAAAAGTAAATAAAGCCTATGATTGCCTAGAAGAAAAAGTAAAAGATGATTGTTCTTCTTCTTTAGAAGATAATATTTTTACATTATTAGCAATTAATAAATGCAAGGACGAGGTTGTTTCTGAATCAAAAAATAATAAAGAATGCTGGCCAAAATCTGGGTGTAAAATTAAATCAACAGCACAGGCAATTTTAGCTCTTGATGAGTCAGGAATTTCAACTAGTGATGCAGAAGACTGGCTTTTGTCTCAAGAAGAAATTCCTCAAAATATGATATGGTATTTAGAAATTGAAAGTCCAGAAGCAACAACATGTAAAATAACTTATGATTCAAACCAATATACTATTAACATAGGAGAAGATAAAAGAATAAATTCAGGAGCAGGAAGTTGCTTGAGTTTGTCAGAAGGCGGGTGGTGGCTTAGAATTTCTCAGGCGTGTTATCACAAAGAATTTGAAATATCTTGCGATAAACAATTTCTTACAACACTGTTATTTAAAAAAACAACATCCTCAACAATTCATGTTTCAGATAAAACTTCCTCAGCATCAGCAGAAGGAACAACAACAGAGATAATTAATTCTTCTTGCTTTTCACAAGGAACTTCTTGTGATTATGAAGGAAGTTTGTGGGCAGCATTAGTTTTAAATCATCTGGATTATGATATCTCTTCTTATATACCTTATTTAGTTGTAATGGCTGATGAAAATGAGAAATATCTTCCTGAATCTTTCCTATATCTTTTAACAGGTTACACTGATTTTCGCACTAATTTATTATTAAAACAAAAAAATAATTATTGGGATGAATCAGACGATAAGTTTTATGACACTGCTTTGGCATTATATCCTTTTCAATATGAAGAGCTTCAGGAAAAAACAAATTCAAAAGACTGGCTTTTAGAGATTCAGGGAAAAGACGGATGCTGGGATGGTGGGAATATAAGAAATAATGCATTTATTCTTTATTCTATATGGCCTAAAGGAGGTTATGCAAATGGAGATGATGACGATGATGATTGCGAGGATGCAGGATATTATTGCATGTCTGAGATAAACTGTGAAGGGCAAATTCTTTCTGAATATACTTGCTCAGGAGTCTTTAAATGTTGTGACACTCCTAAATCCTTAGATACTTGTGTAGAACAGGGAGGAGAAATTTGTAATTCAGAGCAAAGTTGTGTTGGAGGAACAACTGTTGAGGCTTCTGATTTAAATTATGGTGAAACATGTTGTGTTGGAGGAATATGCGAAGTTCCAAGTCCACAGCAGTCAGATTGCGAAATTAATAATGGAATATGTAGGTCATATGAATGTGATGAAGATGAGGAAGAATCTTTTTCTTACACTTGTGATTATGGGGATAAATGTTGTATTCAAAAAACAGATGATGGAAAAAGTTATTGGTGGATTTGGCTTTTAGTGCTACTTATTATTTTGGTTGTATTAGCTATTATTTTTAGAGATAAATTGAGACCTTATTATATAAAAATAAAATCTAAATTTAAAAAAACTAAACCAGGAACTCCTGGGTTAGGTTCAGGATTTCCTCAAACACCTTTAAGAAGACCTCAGAGAAGAACAATGCCAAGAAAAATTCTGCCTCCCACAGCACAAAGGCGTCCTCAAAAAAGACCTGTCCAAAAACCAAAAAGCGAAATAGATGATGTTTTGAAAAAGTTAAAGGATATGGGGAAGTGATTCATAATTATATTTTACTTTGTATCCTTTGAGAGTATAGAATAATTCTGTAACATTTGAACCAATGAGATTTTCCTTGATGGTCACCTCTCTTTTAGTTTTATTAATTTCAACTTTTGGAAAAATCTCACTTAAAACTTTTTTCATTAAATTCATACAATTAATAATAATCCTTTATTTATAAGAATTGTTGTATTGGAGAATATTTTCACATTAACAAAATCTAATTAATCTGCGAGCCCGAGTGATTTTGCGAGAGCGCCTCAACACCAAGACGAGCGAGGTCAGGAGGTAAAGAGCGAGCATTACTTATAATTAAATTTATTAATTATAAATTTCCCAAATTTTTAGATAACTTTTGTTAGTATTAAATTTTTCAAATGAATTTTTTTCTATTAAATTCTCTATTCCCCCTCTTCTTAAATAATCTCTAAAATTTCTATAATGTCCTGCTAAAATTTCATCAGTATAAACAAGAATCTTATTTTTTAATAAAAGAGGAGTTTCATAATTCACAATTATTAATCTATTTGAAATTTCCATGGCGTTTTCTAAAACTCTTCTTTGAGAATCATAATCTAAAGAATGTAAAACAAACATTAAAATTGAATAATCAAACTTTTCTTCTAAATTCTCGCTCGCGTCAGCAATTTTAAACTCTAAATTTTTAATTCCTTCACAATTTCTTTTTGCAATTTGAATTATTTTTTTATTATAATCAACCCCCAATCCATAAGAAATTTTAGAAGACAAAATTCTTAATAATTCTCCATCCCCACAACCAAAATCAACAATTCGAGAATTTTCATCAATTAAATTATAAATTTGTTTTCTTATTTTAAAAAGATGTTTGTCTCTATAATTTTTCAAGAATTCTTTAATCATGTTTTTATAAGAAATCACGCTCTTCTATTATCAATAATCTCTTTAGGAATCTCTATTAACACTTCATCTTTTCCAACTTTCTTTTCTAAACCAAACTTAGAAGGATTTGCTTTTTTTCCAATTATTAAATATTTACCAGATTTGTCTTCATAAATTCCTGGACAAAGTTGAATAATACACATATCTTCTTTAGGAGTTATCTCTCTAACACTATACTTTCTTTCCATTGTAAAATTATCAACAATAAATTTTATTTAAAACTTCTTAGCCAAAATTCTCTAAAAATTAAAAATAAGCAATCATATTTTTAATAAATCCAAAGATTTAAATACATCATGTATTAATTCATAATATGAAACTTAATGAATCTGATTTTAGATTATTGTCTTATTTATATCACCACAATAGAGAGCCATTGACAAAAATAGCAAAAGCATGCAAACTTTCAAGAGAGCAAGTTGATTATAAAATAAAAAAATATCTTTCTTCGGGTTTAATAATGAAATTTGGAACTATATTTGATTATAATAAATTAGGCTATAATTGTTTTGCAATTTTCTTACTTAAATTTGAAAAATTTTTCTCTGTTAAAACATTCCCAAAAAAACTCGCTAAAAATAAGAATTGCATTTCATGGGGGAAAATTCATGGAAGATATGATTTATATGCCACTTTTATTTTCAAAGACGAAAAAGAACTTGGAGATTATATTTCCAGTTTGTTTAATGATAAAATCAACACCCTTTCTAATTATCTTTTAATAAAACCCTTTTTTTCAGAGATGTATCCTCTTAAGCTTTATAGTCACAAAAATTTAGAAGATTATCCATTTATTGGAGAGAGCACAGGTAAGATAAAGATAGATGAAAAAGACAAAAAAATTTTGAAATGTCTTGCAGAAGATAGCAGAATGAAATTAATTGATATTGCAAAAAATGTGGGAATTTCAATTGAATTGACTTTTCATAAATTAAAGAAATTAAACAAGAACAAAATAATTCTTGGTTCAAGAATTCAGTTTGACATGGGAAAACTTGATTATTATTTTTCACAGATATTTTTAGATATAAAAAACTTTTCAGATGAAAATAAAAACAAAATAAAAAAGTTCTGCAGAGATTCTAAGCATGTAAATTCGCTGACTTTCTCCTTAATAAGACCAAATTGTATGATTCAATTATTTTATAAAAAAGAATCAGAATTAAGAAAGACAATAGATTCAATAAAAAATCTTTTTGAAAAAGAAAACATAAAAATTAATATAACACTTTCAGATACTGAAGAAGAAAAAGTAAATACTCTTCCTTTTTTGTAGATAAACTTTATTAACCCTTTTCTCTTCAATTAATTATGAAAGAGGCCATTTTTTTAACTAGCAACCAAAAAAATTCATTTATTAATAAACTTAAGTTATCTCTCGGTGTTAGCCGAGCAATTTTTCTTTTAATGATTTTACTTCTGTTCCCAATCATATCAGCAATTGAATTTAATATGGAAACAGAATTCAGTCAGGGAGAGACTTTAATTGCAAAAGTTTCAGGAAATTTTCTTAAACCAATCTCCAAAGAAAATATAAAACTTTATAGAGGACATGTAAGAGTTTCTTTAGACCCTTATGTTGCTAAGATAAATGATGATTTTTATATTTATGCTTCTCTTCTAGGAAAAGAACAAAACAATTATTCTCTTGTTATAGAAGATACTAAATATTATAAAGGCGGGCAGATTAGCGAAGAAGATATTGTAAAAAACTTTTCAATAACAAATAATACTGCAGATTTTTTAGTAAACCCTGGTTTTATTATAACTGAAGAAGATTTTTTTATAGAAGTGCAGAATTTAAAAGATTCTGAAATTACTATTCAGATAAAAATAAATTTTTCAGGAGCAAATAGTGGGGGATTTTTTTCTTCTTTGTTTGAGGATAGCATAGGTAATGAAAACAATTCTGTTACTTTAAAATCAGGAGAAATAGAAAAAATAAACTTTAAATTAGGAGATATAAAACAATCGCTATTTGAAACAATTGAACTAAGCACAGAAAATACAAAATATGAAATTCCTGTTTATATAATTGGTAGTGATGTGCAAGAACCTAAACAAAAAAGTTTCAGGTTTGAACCATCTGAATTAAGTATTTCCATGTCAACAAACTCAAATACGACAAGAATAATTTATCTTTATAACACAGGAACAGAATCTCTGGAAAATATTTCATTATCTTTTTCTGATTCATTAGAAAAATATATTTCTCTTTCACTAAATGAAATTGACGAGTTAAAAGAAAATTCAAGTGTTAGAATTGAATTGTATGTCTCTTCAGATGACGAGGAAAAACAAATAGAAGGGCAATTAACTGCAGAGGCAAATCAGACTACTTATTCTTATTGTGCAATATTTTTGAATTTTATTGATGACTATGAACCCCCACAAGAGAATGATACAACTCCTACTACAAAAACTTGCTTAGAACTAGGTGGAATAATCTGTGAAAATAACGAGGAGTGCGAAGGAGAAGAGATTTATGCAAAAGATGATAAATGTTGTTTAGGGAATTGTAAGGAAATAGAAAAAACTTCAACAGGAAAAATAATTGGATGGATAATTGTTATAACGCTTGTTTGTTTTTTAGTCTGGTTTTTCAAAACAAAATATCGCGGAACAAAAAAAGATATTAATTTATTAAAGATTGCTAAGGGCAAGAAGAAGTGATTTTTTAATGATTTCTATCTTGATATGAATTAGCTTCATCTACTCTTCTTCTTTCTTGATAATCTAAATTAGCTTCATTTACTCTTAAAGGAGAATAATTTACTTTTGATACTAAACTTGTTTTAGCTTCTTTCTTTTCTTTGAGAATTTCATTTGTTTTATTTCCTGTATAACCTACAAGAGCACAGAGTCCACTTGCAATAATTCCAAAAATTATCAAATTTCTTGATTCTCGCTTTAGGTTTCTTCTTGTCATTATTTAATAGGGGTAACTTACTTTATAAATTTTTTGGTATTTGGATATTTTCCTTTACTTCTTTTCTTTCTCCTTATCTATAAACTCTCTCAACTTCTTCTCTAAAATAATTCTTTCAGTTTGTAATACTCTTGCCACTTCATCATATTCATGGAGTTTTTGAGCAAGTGTATTAAAAACATCATTTAAATCATTATTGCTTAAGATATTTTTTTCTGGGGAGATAATTTCAATATGTGCAGGCATATACTTAAATATTAATATTTCAAGGTTTAATATGTCTGTAATTTCAAATTCAATTTCTGCAAAACTTATGTAAAGCTCTTTTTGGTCTTTCATTAATTTTGGTTCATTGATTTTTTTGTCCTTAATATCTACTACTTTTTCCTCACCAATTTGTTTTATTATATTGTTCAGAGTTTCTGTTAAATGCTCTGGAGGTTTTCCTATTACTTCAATTATCATTACTGCTCTTATTTTATTTGTTTTTTCATTATCTGAACTCATTTTTCTTTTCTTTATTTCTCTTTATTATAAATAAAAATCCCAACAAAATGCAAAAGGCTACAAATCCATACCTTGCATAATTATTTGTGTCTAGATTTTCCTTGACATCCTCTGTTTTTATATCTTTTGTATTTAATTTTATTACTTCTAATTTTATGTCTTGTTTTATATTCTCTATTTCATTATTTTCTTCATAATTCTTAGTATAATTTGTTTTATCATCAACTTTCTCAATAGTTTCATTATTGTCTTTATCATTTTTATCTTCTTTGGTTTCTTTCTCTTCTTCCTCTTCTTCAACACAGGCAAGTCCTTGTTTTTTGATATCAGCTAACCTAATCTCTCCAATACCAGACACTTTGATTAAATCATCAACAGAATTAAAAGTTCTTGCAGCAATTATTTTATCTGCTGTTGCTGGTCCAACCCAAATTATTTTATCTAACTCTTCTTTTGAAGCAGAATTTATGTTTATCTGGTTGTCAGAACAATCTGCAATGCATTGTTGTATTAATAAAATTGTAATTGCTAAAATCAAGACCCTTTTTTTCATAGAATACAGAAGAATTCTTTTATTTTAAGTTTTGTTGTG
>JAFCDK010000030.1 GCA_017609745.1 Candidatus Pacearchaeota archaeon | reverse complement strand
TCAGGAAAAAATATGTCGGATATGGCAGACTTAAGCCAAGGCCTCAGTCAAAAACAAATAATGAAACTTGCGAAGAAGTTCGGAAAGAAAAAGATGATGAGGTTTTAGTTATTTCTTTATATTTTTAAACCAATTTATGATTAAAAGTAAAATAGACACCATATATAAAATTCCTGCAGGAATAAAAGTAAACACTCCAAAAATACCTGCCCCCCATACAAAACATTCAGAACGAAACCCTCCTTGAGGTAAACACAAAATAAAAAAGAGTAGAATAGTTAAAATTACAATTATTAAGGCTGTTAAAGCTAATCCAACAGACCAATTAGTTAATTTATTTATTTTTTCTTCTTTAATTTTAAGATAAAAAATTCCAGGAAATAAAAATATTGCCAAAATAAGTAGGGTAATAACATAATCTAAAAATAAAAGAAATGAAATTACCCCAGAGCCCATTGAAGCGGGACACCCATTAAAAAAACTACAAAGATAAATTAATTTAAAGGGTCTATAAGTAGTAAGAGTTACTAAGATTAAAGAAACAATAGAAATCATTAAAACTATTCCAGTTAGTTTATACAATCCTTTTTTCATACCCTCCAACAAAACCAAAATATTTAAACCTTCTTATTTGTTAAAACTAATATGAAACCAAAACTTATCTATCAAGGTGCAGAAGCAAAAATACTTCTCTCAAATAACGCAGAAGCAAAAATACTTCTCTCAAATAACTTCATAATCAAGGATAGAATAAAAAAATCATATCGACTGCAAGAACTAGACACCAAAATTAGAAAAAGAAGAACAAAATCAGAAACAAAACTCCTCACAAAAGCTTCTAAAATAACCAATGCTCCATTACCCATTCAAGAAACCAAAGACAAAACAAAAATAATTATGCCTTATATAAAAGGAAAAAAACTCAGCGAACATCTTGATAATTTAAAAAATTCAACGCAAGTTTGCAGACAAATCGGAGAGCAAATAGCAAAACTTCATAATCAAAATATTATCCATGGAGACTTAACAACAAGCAATATGATTCTCGACAAAAATAATAATTTATTTTTCATAGACTTTGGTTTAGGTTTTCACTCGCATAGAATCGAAGACAAAGCAGTAGACCTTCACCTAATAAAACAAGCTTTAGAAGCAAAACATCCTAAAAACCATAAAAAGTTCTATAAATTAATTCTTCAAGGCTACAAACAATCAAAAAACTACAAAAAAACCACCGGCCAATTAAAAAAAGTAGAATCCAGGGGGAGATATAAAAAACACTGAAAACCTTTATAAATACTTTCTAATTTTAAATGTTACAGCCCTGTCGTCCAGCGGTCAAGGATATGAGTCTTTGGAACTCGTGACCCAGGTTCGAATCCTGGCAGGGCTATTTCGAGCTCATCCCTTTTTAAATCTTATGGCTAAAGTTTTTAAATCTTAAAGTTCAAATATAATAATGCCCAAAATTAAAACCAACCAACTTGATGGAAAAGAGTCAGCAGAAATAGAAAAAAAAATTATTGAATTAGCTAAAAAAGGAAAAAATCCTGCTCAAATCGGAGAAATTTTAAAAAAACAACTAGGGGTGCATAAATCAAAAATTCTTGGAATTAATATAACAAAAATCATGGAAAAAAATAAGATTTCTTACAAGCAAGATTATGAAAATGTTGAGAATAAAATCCACGCAATAAAAAAACATCTTGAAAAAAATAAACAAGATATTAGAACAAAAAGAGAACTTGTTCGTCTGCTTTCACGAGCAAAAAAATTAAAAAAATATAAAATCAGAAAAAAGATTAAACATAAATAAAAAAGAGGTAAACATGCTGAATAATATCCCTAATTTTATAAATAATTTTTTAGAAAAAACACAAAATAAAGATATCCATATAATAAGCCATAATGATACAGATGGCATAACTTCTATTGCAATTTTTATAAGAACTTTAGAAAGATTAGATAAAACTTTTTCTATAAAAATTGTAAAACAATTAGAAAGAGAAATAATAGAAAAATTACCTAAAAACAAAATTCTTATTTTTCTTGATTTAGGATCTAACAATATAAAAGATTTGGAAAAATTAGATAATGAGATTTTTATAATAGATCATCATGAAATAATTGAGAAAGTTCCTGAAAAAATACATATGATAAATCCTCATCTCTATAAAGGATATAGTGGTGAAGAAATAAGTGCTTCTGGTTTAACTTATTTAATTGCTAAAAAAATCAATAAAAAAAATAAAGATTTAGCAAATTTGGCTGTCTTAGGATTAATTGGTGATATGATGGGGGGTTCTCTAAGTAAACTAAATAAGGAAATACTTGAAGATGCCAAGACCAAAATAAAAAAGGGGCTTTTACTCTATCCAGCAACACGTCCATTAAACAAAGCTCTTGAATATAGCTCAGGAATCTATATCCCTGGAGTTACAGGTTCTTATAGGGGGGCAATTGCATTATTAAGAGAAACTGGAATTGAAAGAATAAACAACCAGTATAAATCTCTTTTAGAATTAAATGATGATGAAATGTCTAAATTAATAACTGCTATTTTATTAAGAATAAAAGATACTACAGGAAAAGAAGAATTAATTGGAAATTTATATTTAATTAAATTATTTAATAAATTACATGATGCAAGAGAATTAAGTGCTATGATAAATGCATGCAGTAATCTTGGTTATAGTAATATGGCTATAGCTTTTTGTCTTGAAAATAAAAAAGCGCAAATAGAAGCAGATAAAATATATGTAAAACATAAACAATATCTTGTCCAGGCATTAAACTTAATCCCAAAAATAAAAAAAGAAGAAGGGCAGGCATATGTTATAATAAATGCCCAGGACCAAATTAAAGACACAATAATTGGAACTATTGCAAGTATTCTATCTAGATCAAAAGATTATAAAGAAGGAAAAATAATAGTAACAATGGCATATTCTAAAGAAAAAATAAAAGTTTCTGCAAGAATTGCTGGAAGAAGTGGTAATGGAAGAAATGTCAGAGAAGTTTTAAACACAGTTATAGAATCAATAGGAGGAGAAGTCGGAGGACATGCTTTTGCAGCAGGTTGCCTTATTTACAAAGAAAAAGAAAAAGAATTTATTGATATTCTGAAAAAGAATTTGGAAATTGAGTTAGTGAAGGTTTGATTATTTTCTATTTTTAAAAATTAGCACTAATAAAACATAGAAGATTGAATATAATTTCATGTACAGATTATCAGTTAATAATTTAATTAATAAATTTATGGATTGGGTAGTCAGGGGGAAATAAACAACAACCTTTAAAACCCTTAAAAATACTTTATTTCTATGGCTGAAAATAAAACATATGAAGTAGGAGACATTGTTCTCTGCACTGTTACACGAGTAGAATCAACAGTTGTATTTGTAAAAATAGAAGAAAATGGAGAAGGCACGATTATAACAGCTGAAATAGCGCCTGGTAGAATCAAAAATCTAAGAGAATATGTAAAACCTAATAAAAAAATAGTGTGTAAAATTCTAAGAATAAGAGGAAATCATATAGATTTAAGTTTAAGAAGAGTATCAGATAGAGAAAAAGAAATTGTATTAAGAGAACATAAAAAAGAAAAAACTTCAAAAAATATTTTGAAAATATTATTAAAAGAACGCGCAGACGAGATAATTGAAAAAATAGAAAAAGCAGAAGATAAAATTTCTGATTTTTTAGAGCAGGCTCGGGAAAACCCAAAAATATTAAAACGATTTTTTAAAAAACAAGAAATTGATGCTCTTTTAAAAATATTAGAAAAAAGAAAGACAAAACAAACAATTATTAAAAAAGAATTTACACTTAAAAGCAATGCTTCAGATGGTGTAGAAAAAATTAAAAAAATATTAAAAACGCAAAATAAAATTGAAATAAAATATCTTGGCTCAAGTAAATTCAATATCAGCTTAAAATCCGAAAATCTTAAACAAGCAGATAAACAAATAGACCAAGTTTTAGAAAACATAAAAAAACAAGCAAAAAAACAAGATTGTGAATTCAGTTTAAAAGAAAAAAATAAAAAATAAGTAATTATCAACTTTCTTTTTCCAAAATCTCTTCAACTTGCCCCTTCAAAATAGGCATATCATCTTTTATAACTTTCCAAATATTTTCTAAATTAACTCCAAAATAATGATGTATTAATTTATCTCTCATTCCTGCAATATCTTTTTAAGGAACAAGGGGGTTATTGTTTCTAAAAAAGTTTGGAATATTTTTAGCAGCTTCCCCAATAATTTCAATTTGTCTAATAACTACACTTTGTTTTTCTTCATTTTCAAAAAAATCTTTTTTATTAACTTTATTCATAAACAACTCTATTTTTTTGATACTATCTAAAATATGTTTAATAAAAATCAATGAATCTTTTTTCATATTATTCTAATCTCCTCTTTTAATATTTTCTCTTTAAGTAATGGGTTAATCCCTTTATAAGTTATAAGATCTACTTTGATTTTCAAATTTTCTTTAATTTCTCTTTCTATTTTTACTAATTTCAATAAACTTCCATTAAATTCAATTAAAATATCAATATCACTATTTTTTCCTTGTTTTCCTCGAGAATAATTCCCAAAAATTCCAGCTCTAACTATGCCATATTTTTTTAAAATTCTTCGAATTTTTATTTTCATTTCTTTTAATTCCATGATTAAAACAAGAAGACCATATTTATAATACTTTC
Organism: Candidatus Pacearchaeota archaeon; assembly: GCA_017609745.1. Lineage (GTDB taxonomy): Archaea > Nanobdellota > Nanobdellia > Pacearchaeales > GW2011-AR1 > JAFCDK01. Next base: position 3,245 of record JAFCDK010000030.1, on the reverse strand, counting down.
GCGCCAATAAAAAAGAAAGAAAGGAAAAAAATAAAATTTTCTTTTTCCAAAACATTTAAAAAAATGGTTCATATATGTTACATATGGTTCAAAATAAGAACATTTTCTTATTAATCTTAAACTTTTTATTAATAATTTAAATACAGAAGAAATATAAGAAATAAAACAAAAATTTAAATCTTTAATTTAAAATGCCAAACAAATTAAAAAAATGTCCAAAATGCAGGACATATACATTAAAAACAATTTGCCCAAAATGTAAAGAAAAAACAGAAGATGCTCATTATAAGTTTATTAAAATCATTAAAAACCCCAAAAGTAATAACTGCTAAGTAGTTACAAATACAAGGATTTATAAAGTAAAAATACTTCTAAATATCATGAAAATTGGTAAAAAAGCATTAATAATATTCGCAGGAACTAAAGTCCCAATACTAATTTATTTAGTTTTAACTTTGGCAACAGTTCCAACAATTAGTGCAGTTCAGGACAATTATATTCAGGGGGCACATAGGGGCGCATCTCTAGATTTTGAAGAAAATACATTAAAAGCATTTGAAAAAGCATTAAATGAATCAAAATATAATTTCATAGAATTTGACATACAATATTCAGAAGATAAGAAAATTATAGTTTTCCATCAAAACAATATATTCAGGATTCCAAAAAAAGGAATAGAAATCAATAATTTAACTTATAAAGAAATACAAGAAAAATTTGAATTTGGTGTCCCAGTATATCAAGAAGTAATGAATTTAATATCTAATAAAAAACCAGTAAATATAGAAATAAAATCTCATGGAAATTTCATACAAGACAAAGAATTAGTTGATTTTGTTATAGAAGATTGTAGAAAAAGACAAATCTGTAAACAAATAATGTTAAGCTCCTCTTCAGAAGAAATAATAAAATATATTGAAGAAAATTATCCTGAAATTCAAACAGGAAAAATTTACTGGTTAACTCTGTCAACAATCATGCCAACAGAAGATTTATCAGAACATTTTATAAGTTACACATATGAAAAAACAGACGCAGATTTTCTTTTAATGCATGGATATAATATCAAAAATTATAAATTACTAAAAGAATTAAAACCAGAAAATAAAAGAATTGCATTCTGGTATTTCACAGATGAAATTTATCTTATTCAAGAACCAGGAGAACCCAAAGGATTTTGGTGCATAGATGAAACATTAATATCAAGAAATCCCTAAGTATCTCTTAGATTTCTAGAGACAGAAAACAAAACCAAGAATTTAAAATTGTTTCCAGCATAATATCTAAAATAGACTATAGTTTAAAACATATTAATTCTTATAAACTTAATATTTTAATTTATCCTATGAATAAAACAAGAAGATTATTAATTTTCTGTATATCAATGCTAACTGCTTTTGTTTTTTGGAGACTAATTGTGGTTTTGAAAAAAGGAGAAATTTCTTTTTTAAGAGAAATCACTGGATTAAATTTTCATCATTATACATATGGCATCTTAATTATTTTTATTGCGTCTCTAATTTTCATTTTCCATAAACCAGAAAAATATTCAATTGCTTTAATGGGATTTGGATTAGGCTCTTCTTTTGATGGACTTATCTCAAGATTATTCAGTGAGTCTATAAGAACTATTGAAATTATAAATTATAACAAAGCATTTACTCCCACAATTTTCTTATTTATTATTTTAATTATGGTTAGTTGGTTTTTTTATTTTATTTTTAAAAACCCCTTTAAAACAACTTAGCTTGCTTTTCTTCAAGCAAAGCTTCTCCATATTCTCCATCATATCCTGGCTTAACTTTTATTTTTCCTTCTCGATTCTGTAAAATCAAATTTATTAGCTTATTTTCAATATTTTCTCTTACCATCTCTTCTTTACTCACATGCAATAATATGTTAAATTCATTTCCAAACTTTTCAATAAGTTGATTATAAACTTTCCAAGTTTTTTGGCTTGAAAGTGACGAAGATTTTACCAAAGCAATTAATTCGTGAAGTGGCAAAAGCTCATAATATTTTTTTTTATTAGGATTATTTTCTTCTGCCTGATCTGCTCTTTCCTCAACTCTATATTCAACACCAATTGTCAATTGTTTTCCACAAACAGGACAAATTCCATCAAGTTCTTTTGTTTTTTCAGGAGAACAAGAAAATCCGCAATTTCTATGTCCATCCCAATGATATTTTCCATAAGCAGGATTAACTTCAATTGTTGCTTTTATTGAATTATTTCTTATAGAATTTATTAGATTATCATAAGTTAATTTTTCAACCTCAAAAATAGTTGCTTCCCTACCAAGCCGCCAAGGCCAGAATGAATGTGCATCTGAAAAACTTACAATAGATTTATTATTTAATTCAAACAATTTCCAATTCATTTTAGGATTTGACGAAAGTCCTGTCTCAATTGCATGTATATTATTTATCTGGTCGCCAAAAGCTTCTTTTAATGAATCAAAACCAGACTTGCTTCCAAGAACACCAAACCAAGGTGTCCAAATATGTGCGGGTATAACTTCAATTCTTTCATCAATTTCAAACATCTTAGCTGTAAAATCTCTGCATGAAATATTAAAAATCGGTCTGCCGTCATAATCCCGACGACCTTTTGTATCTAACCAACCATGAATTTTTTCTGCAACTTCTATATTTGGAACAAAAACAACTAAATGAATTCTTCTCCCTCTTCCTTGTGTATACATTAAACTAATTTCTCCTGTGATTAAAAAAGGGAAATCATCATAATAAAAAATTCCATTTTCCTCTCTCAAATTTTTTATTTCTATCTCCTGTTCCAAGCAAATTAATTCCTTTAATTTTTGCATATTTTACTAAATTCTCAAAACTTAAATTCTTGCTCGTAGCCCGAGAATATTTAGAATGTAAATGTAAATCTGCTATAAGTTCCATCCTAGAAATTATAGAAACAAGTATAAAAAGATTATTACGATTATATATTTAATCTTAATAATGAAGGTATAAAACAAACCAAAGTTTTTGTATTTTCTAATTTATTATTACTAAGTTCAATAAGCGGCAGGAATAATAGAAATATGCAATTCAGTATATAATGTAAATAGAGCAAGAATAATAAGAGATTGTTTTTTAGAAAGATTATATAGGGAATCTACAAATTCTTCTCAATCCAATTCTTAATTTCTGATTCAGAAATTGCTCCTGTAAATTCATCAACAACTTTCCCTCGCTTAAACATCTTAACTGCAGGAATTCCCATAATCTTA
>JAFCDK010000029.1 GCA_017609745.1 Candidatus Pacearchaeota archaeon | reverse complement strand
TGTTGATGTTAATGAATCTCTTTCACTAGATTCAAAAAAAGTCAGAAAAGCCATAAATAAGAATACAAAAGCAATAATCTTTTATCATCCATGGGGATTTGAACATTCAAAAGAAATTATTAAAATAGCAAAAAAACACAAAATATTTCTTATTGAAGATTGTGCACAGATAATTGGGGGAGACACAGGTAATTGGGGAAATTATAGTTTTTTTAGTTTTAGAACAAGTAAATTAATTGGAGTTGGTTCTGGAGCAATACTTTTAAGTAAAAAGAAAATACCTATTAATTTGGAAAAATCAAGTAAAATTATCCAAGCAATTGATTTTTTAGATTTAATTTTTAGAAGCAAAATAAAGAATTATCCTAAACCAAGAGCTATTTTAGAAAAAATCTTTGAAAGAATTAGTTCTAGAAAAATAGGAAAATTCCAAAAAAACATCCTATTAAGAGAAATTAAAAATATTGAAGAAAAAATGAACAAAAGAGTAAAAAATTATAATACGCTTAAAAAGATTATAAAGAACACAAAAAATTTTAAAAATATCAGATTAAAAAAACCAACAAGCCCTTTATATTTTCCAATTTTATGTAGTAAAAAACAAAAAGCAATAAAATTATTTAAGAAAAATAAAATAAATGCTACAGAATATTATTCACATATTAATTCTGATTATTTTAAAGGAAAAGTTTTTGGAAAGAAAAACTCTGAATTCTTCTCAAAAAACATTATAAATCTGCCAATACATGATAAATTATCTAAAAAAGATTTAGAAGTAATAATTAAAATCATAATTAAAGTTGATAAAAAATTAAAATGATTTTTAATAAAGAAGCCCCAGAAAATTGGAATAATAATATAAAAGATTCTTGCTGTACAAAAGAATTTGCAGAAGCAAATATGTATTCAGGAGAAGTTTATTTTGCATGCAATAACGAGAATAAAGCCCTAGTAATTATTAAAAAAAAGTATATTAAGGTATTAGCTAGAGCACAAATATTTACTGATTCATTAAATAAAGAGTTTTTAATTGCAATTTTAGTTAAGCTTAAAGATATGAAAATTCCTTATGCAAGAATAGGAAACACAATGTTTGGGGTTGATAGAAAAATAAATCTCAATAATTCCAAGATTATTAATAGGCACACTTTTATTTTAGATTTAAACAAAACTGAAGAAGAAATTTGGAAAAATTTTAATAAAAAATTAAGAAATGTTATAAGAAAATCTGAAAAAGAGGGTGTAAAAATATTTGAATTAAAAGATGAAGATGAGTTAAAAGAATATTATAATCTAAGTCTTAAAACAGAGAAAAATATTCAGAAAAACAAAGGAAGAAAAACCTTTTCTATTCAAAGTTATGATTTTTTCAAAGAGCTTTTTAATAACAAACTTGGAAGATTTTTAATTGCTAAATATAATAACAAAATAATAGCAGGAGCACTATTTTTAATATGGAATAATAAAAGTGTTTATTTTCAAAGCTGCTCTGACAGAGAATATTCTATAAAGCAGGCTCCAAGTTTAATTCAGTGGGAATCAATCAAAAGATTTAAGCAAGAAGGGGTGAAAGAATATGATTTAGGAGGAGTTACAATTAATTTAGATAAAAATGACTCTAGATTTTTTGTGTATGAATTTAAAAGAAAATTTAATGGAGAATTAAAAGAATTTTATAATATTGAGATTGAATTAAATAAATTTAAAAAAGTTCAAGATTTTCTAGTGAAAAATATTTATGGAAGATAAAGTCACTTTTTTAAGAGTTTTTTATAAACTTTAAGATATTGTTTTGGAATTTTTTCTCTATCGTAATTCTTTATTTTCTTTAAGTTGTTTTTAGACATTTTTTCTCTTAACTTTTTGTTGGATAATAATTTTTGTAAAGCGAACTGCATATCTAAAGGATTTCGTTTTCTGACTAAGATTCCATTTTCTTTTTTGAGTATACTAGCTACAGATCCGACATTTGTGTACGCTATCGGGAGACCAGAAGCCATTGCCTCAAATAATACACAAGGAGAACTTTCAAACAGAGAGGAGGATGCAAAGATGTCAGAAGCTTGCAAATATTTGATTATTTCCTCATGTGTTCTATTGTTAACTATCCTTACTTTTTTTGACAGGCCAAATTCTTTTATCTTTTTTTCGCATAATTTTTTTGACCCCCAATCATCTCCAACAAGAAGTAATAAAAAATCTTCTTTTAAATCTTTTACTGCATTTAAAAGATCTATTTGCCCTTTTCTAGGATAGAGAAACCCCACATAAATGATTATCTTTTTGTTTAATGGCAATCTCAACTCTTTTCTTAGTTCATTTTTTGATTTTTCCTTTTTAAATTCATCTAAAATAACTCCGGGTTCAAAAACATGTAGTTTATTCTTATCTATTCCAAAAGATATTGCTGCATCTCCCATAAGTTTTCCAATTACAAAAAGATAATCTACATTTTTTAATATTTGATTAGTTATCACTTTTGTGATAAAATTTTTATTTGGAAAAATAAGTAAATCTGCCCCCCTTGCATGAATACACAATTTCTTTCCTGTTAAAAATTTTAAAAATAAACCAACAAGCCCACAAGTATCCAAAGTAAATGCTTGGATGATATCAGGATTTAATCTTTTAAATTCCCTTAAAGATTTATAAATTGTTCTAAAAAAGTTGTATCTAAATTTTTCTTTAGATAATACAATTCCTCCTTCAGTTTTTTTAGAAAGCTCTTGTACAATATACCAAGGAAGCCCACCATAAAGCTTTTTTTTATAGGGGTATGCATCAGTTATAAAAAGTACTTTCATTTTTCTGGAAAAATAAAGGGATTTAAAAATTTATATATTTTAGACGGCTGTTAAAGACCCTTCAAAGTCTGGTTTTATATCTTTAGTCCACACGGAGGTACAAATTATTTTTGACTTGTCAACCCTATGTTTATATTTTGTTGCGATATCTCTAATTTCTAATAGTAAACCATCATCCAAAAGAGTTGGATTCCAACCTAAACTAAGAAAACCTTTCTTACTAATTTTTAAATCATTTCTAGAATCTTCATTACGTGGATTTTTGTAATATCTAATCTTTGCACCAGTCATATTACTTATTTTATGTGCTAGTTCGCCAATGTTTAAACATTCAGAAGTCTGGTTAAAAATCTTTACCCTTTCTCCTTTTTTAGGAGAGTTTTCTACTGCCATTTTAATGCACTTTACAGTATCTGTAATATGAATAAAAGCTCTTGTTTGACCTCCAGAACCATGTACAGTTAAAGGATGGCCAACAGCAGCCTGCATCAAAAAACGATTAAGAACAGTTCCATAATCTCCGTCATAATCAAACCTATTTATAAGATCCTCATGTAGTAAAGTCTCTAAAGTATTAGTCCCCCAAACAATTCCTTGGTGTAAATCAGTTATTCTGACACCATCATTCTTATTATAATAAGAGAACATCAAAGCATCTTGTACTTTTGTCATATGGTAAATAGAACCTGGACTTGGAGGATACATTATTTCTAATTCCTTTTCTCTTCCATCAACTTTAACTTTAACTTTAAGATAACCTTCAGGAATTTCCATGCCAATACTAGAATAACCATAAACACCTGTTGTCCCTAAGTGAATTAAATGAACATCTTGTGGGGATTCTACCATGGCTGCAAGAGTATTATGTGTAGCATTAATATTATTATTAACAGTATATCTTTTATGGGAAGGTGATTTCATTGAATAAGGAGCAGCTCTTTGTTCTGCAAAATGGACGATTGCTTTAGGATTTGAGTCTTTAATAAGGGATAGCAATTTGTTATATTGGGTAGAAACATCTAGATTAACATAATGTATCTCTTTATTAGTTAATTTTTTCCATGTTTCTAATCTTTTAGAAATAGGTTTAATAGGAGTTAAAGAATTACATTCTAATTCTACATCAATTTTTCGTCTAGAAAGATTATCTACAATAGTCACATCATAACCTGCTTTGGATAAACCTAAACTAGTTGCCCAACCACAAAAACCATCCCCGCCTAAAACAATAATTTTTTCATCCATATTATAAAACTGTAAAAAGATAGTTATAAAGTTTGTTGTTTAAGAATATATATTATTCCTCTTAGTCTTTAATTCTTGAGTAAGCATAAGGCTCATTACATTTAATTTTATGATAAATATCGAAATAAACTCTGAGAATATTTAATCTTACAAAAACTTCTAACAAAAGTTTTATTTCGGATGTTCTTTGTTAAAAATTATTTTATTTTCTTGCCAATGCGATTATATTTTTTGGAAAAAGTCTTTTCCAACCAATAGCTTTATAATAGTATTTCCAAAGTTTTGGAAAGTTATCCCAAGTATCTATTTTTACATCTTTAAATTCTGCATACAATAATTGGTTTTTTAATTTTCTTTTTGTAAAAGGAGTATAATGAGTGATACTGTCATAAAACCCTCTCCAGCATCTTTTCCAATGAGGAGTTAAAATATACACTATGCCTTTTGGTTTCAATACCCTCTTTATCTCACTCACAAAAAAAGATATATCTTCAGGAAAAATATGCTCTATTACTGATTTACAGAACACAAAGTCAAAGGCATTATCCTTACAGGGAAAAGGCTCTTTTCCCGCAACACAAATCAGAACATTATATCCTTGTTTCTTTAAATCGTTTAAACTTTCTGAGTCATAATCCAGACCAACACAATCATATCCCAATCTTTTAAAGCCTTCCATATAAAACCCCTGACTACACCCAATATCTAATAACTTCCCCGCTTTCTTAAAATACTTATCGTGGATATATCTGGCATACTGAATAGCATAAAATTCTCTGCCCTTTCCCTTCTCATACATTAATTTATTGTATCCTTTCATTCTCCTTTATCCCTTTAAAATATCTACAGGGGCAGTTCTCAAGTCTAAAACCTCAACTCCTTTTTTAAGAGGGATTACCTTTATTACTTGTTTAATTCTTATCTTCTTCCCCCTCATTAAAGTAAACTGAATGAAGAGTTTTTAAACATTTCTTAAATTAGATATTGGGAATTTGAGATAATATATTCTTTAGACAAACATGAAGAAACTGGTACCCTTGCAAACAGAATTAAAACAAAAGAAAAAAAGGATTTTCACAAAAAAATTGAAAAATTAAGATAAACTTAAATTTTAATTGATGTTAATTTAGTTTTAACAGCTTTTAGAATCATTAAATCATTTTTATCTAGGCATCCTGTTATAAAGATTAAAAATGGTTTAAAAAACATTGTTAGAATAACTACATCCTCTCAAAACTCTTTAATCTCTCTCTTTTATCTTTATCTTTTAAAATATCTACTATTGATTTTAAAATAAATATTTCGCCTTTGAGTATCTCAAAAAAAAGAACAAAAGGATAAATACTAAGAAATTTTTTTCTGTATTTTAAAGAATATAATTTTCCTAGAAATTTAAATTGAAATACTTTTTTCATGATTTTATATTCTCCAAATTTAAATTTATTTATTCTTATTAAAGGAATTGATACAAAAATTGTATTTTCTTTATTTACAAAATCTATCTTTGCACCATTTAAAATTTCATTAAACATTTTAATATTCTTTAAAAAATAATTTTTAGTTACCATAATCTGATTTATATTTAAAAAAGAATCAAATTGTAACTTATTTACCATTTGAAATGCATTATCTGTAAAAAAATACAAGTAATTTCCTAATAATTTAGAATAAACATAATAATCACAACAACTTATAGATTTGCCTGATTTTTCCAATGAATATGCTTGAAGATATTTTCTATATTTAAGATTTTCACATTTTCCATTATTAAAAAAAACATAATCATAATCTTTTATTTTCTTCTTAAGGTTTTCTAAATCCAAATTAAAATCTTTTTTATATAAACAAATTATTTTCTTGTTTATTTTTGGTAATCCCTTGTGTTTATAAGATTTATTTCTTTTAGATTTTTCAAGCATTTTTTTAAATTCCACATCTAAATTATAATTATTAAGAACTTTTTTATAACCTGCTTTTGCTATTTTCTCTCTTTCATTATCATTTTTAAGATAATAATTTATTTTTTGTAAAAGTTCATTTTTATTCTTAAACATTATAATTTCTTTATTCTCTTTAAAGAGCTTTAAATATTCTTTAAAATATTCTGTTAAAACAAAAGTCTTACATGCGCTTCCTTCAAGGAATTTTAAAGTCATATGGGGTTCACCATAATCATTTTTTGATAGACATAAATAAATTTTACTTTGATTTATAATTTTTATCATCTCTTCTGAACTTAGAACCCCTCCATAAATATCTTTAAAATCTGGATAATTGGCCCAACCCAACCCAAATAGTTTTATTTTTACGCCATTTTCTTTTAAAAATTTTATATATTCATATCTTCTAGAAAGTTTTGTTTTAGGAGCACCTATAAATATAACATCATATTTTTTTTCAATATCTAATGGTCTAAAAAAAGTTGTATTTAACATAGTGATTGGAAAAACATTTTCACTTCCTTCATTTTTATAATTAGAAAGATATTTTCTTTGAAATAATAATCCATAATCAAAAAATAAAATAATATATCTTGAGAAAATTTCGAAATATATGTCATCATCTGCAAAAAGAGTAAATATTTTTGTCTTTGGAGAAATTTTTCTTATTTCTGGTAGAATATAAGCATCCGGTTCACCGGGCCTCATTCCTAAAAAAATATAATCTGGTTTTTCTTTTTCAATTAATTCTAAAAATTTTTTATTCATTAATTCTTCTCCAAGACAAATTCTCTTCCATTTTCTGTCAAAATTAATAATTTCCTTAAAATATTTTTTTAAAACAGGAACCCAATTATAATAATCTGCGTAAGCTTTATTTTTAGTAAATGTTACTAAAATTTTATCTATTTTAGACTCTATTATTTCTGATTTAAGCCTCTGTTTTCATTAAAATAAATTCATAGATAAAGTTTAAAAAAATATGTATAATGAACTATGGCTATCAAATGAATATTTAAAATCCTCTAAATATTTAAAAATGATAATATAAACATATAATAATGACAAGTAATTTAGATTTTATTTTTAAACAAAATATATATAGTTTATGATAACTAGATTAAGAAATTTTATGAATGATATATACACTAATTTTGCTACTAAAAATAAATTATATCCTTATCTCAGAAAAATTGAAATTTTAAAAAAGATTAGACAACTGACAAAGAAAATTCCTAAAAAAAATGCATTGCATGGGGACCAAATTCAAAAAGAAATATTTAAGATAATTGGAAGAGAAATTAAACCAAGTTCGATTATAGAAACAGGGACTTTCTTAGGATATTCTACAGAATTATTCGCAAAAATATTCCCAAATTTAGAAATTTATACCTGTGAGATAAATAAAGAATTTTATCTAAAAGCAAAAAAGAATCTCAAGAAATTTTTGGAAAATAAGGTGTTAGGAGAAAGGCCTCTTTTTTATTTAGATGCTCATAGTTATGATAAATGGCCTCTTAAAAAAGAAATTGAAATAATTTCTAAAAAATTAAAATCTGCTATAATAATAATTGATGATTTTAAAGTTCCTGAAGATAATAGATTTTCATTTGATGCATATGATGAAGGGGAATGTTCTATAGAATACATAAAACCTTTTATGAATCCTAAACAAAAATATAATTTAATTTATCCAAATTATGGGAGAAAAGAAGCGTTTAAAAAAAATATTCTTTATTCTGAGTTTAGAGGGTATGTTGTTATCTTCCAAAATATAGAAAATTTATTCGAGAAATTAAAAAATAATGATTTCATAAAAAAATATTTTAAAGCAGGGGTTATTAAACAAAACGATTAGATATTTACTATTTTCTTCTTAATCGTTTTCAGAATCATTAAATCATTTCTATCTAAACATCCTATTATAAAGATTAAAAATAAATAAAAAAGCAAAAAGAATGAGCCTAAGATAATCATTGTTAAATAATTAATTGGGATTATGCTTCTAAAGTAAAGTAAAAGAATAGTTGGTAAAATTGCTACAAAAGTTATTTTTATCATTTTTCTTCTCAAAGGAATTATTGAAGCATATTTTTTTGCTTGAAATAATAAAAGAAAATTAAATACAATCATAGAAATCATTGTTGCTATTGCTGCACCATTTATCCCAAGAGAATTGTCTAAACCAAAAATATAAGGCATTGGAACAAGGACAAAATTTAATATAATATTTAATCCACTTGTTAGAATTATGTTAAAAAGAAGTATTTTTGATTTTCCAACCATTAGTATCAAATTATGGGATACTAAAAATACAGAGGAGATTATTGCTCCTATTGAAAGAAACCTCAATGCATTTATTGCAAAAAGATATTCTGACCCAAAAAGTAATTTTATAATTACTCCTGGAAATAATAAAACCAAAATAAATATTGGAAAATTAATTATAAAAATCCATTTCCCTACTTGCTTGCTTAATTCTTTGATAAGACTTAAATTTTTTTTAGAATATTCTTTTACTATTAATGGAAAAAATAGTTTTAAAAATAATGTTGAAGCTATTGCAAATAATCCTACTATTGGAGTTGCAGAATTATAAATTCCTACTTCAAAAGCACCTTTGAGATAACCTACTGAAAAAGAATCTGTCCAATAAAAAATAAATCCTAAAATTCCTATAAACATTAATGGCCATGAAAATGAGAATACTTCTTTTGTTATTGTTTTTTTGATTTTATTTTTTAAATAATATTTTCCAAAAAGTTGAGGTAGTTTGTATTTGCAGTAAATATAAGCAAGAATAAAAGTAAGAACTATTCCAAGAACATAAGAAAAAACCACAGAATTACTATTAAATCCTAAAAATATGAAAACTCCTAAAAGAAGGGGTTTAATAGCTCCTTGAAAAATATTCCAAATAAACGAGTGTGCTCCTATTTTTTCAAAAGCCCTTATAGCTGAAACAAAAATGTCTAAGAAAATTATAATAGGCATTGCTATAGCAAAGACTTTTAAGAAAATTATAAGACCTGGATTATGAAAAATATTTACTGCCAGAAATTCTGATAAAAAGAATAAAAGTAATCCAGAGAAAATTCCTGAGAAAAATAAAAAGATTAAGGACTTTTTAAAAAGGTATTTAATTTTATCTTTTTCTTTTTTTCCTCTATAAAGAGAGATATATCTTAAAACACCCTCTGTTAATCCTAATGAAGAAAAAGCAACAATTAATCCTCCC
>JAFCDK010000028.1 GCA_017609745.1 Candidatus Pacearchaeota archaeon | reverse complement strand
TTGTATTAGGAATTGTTTTGGTAGCCTTAATTGTTATCTTTGTTGCTTTTGCTGTTGCTATTGGCGTGACGTATCCTCATCCAAATTCTTTCCAATTATATGTTGGAGAAACTGGCAATTTTAATTTTCAATTACAAACAGATGATAGTGATGTAAATTTTACTTTTTATATAGATGAGGATTCCCCATTAGAATTAACTTTGCCTGAAGATATTATTGTTCCTGCAAATCAGAGATATAATGTTGCTGGAAGTGTATATGTTCCAGAAGGTTTAGCTTCAGGAAATTATACTGAAAAATTTTGTGCAAGAGGGTGTCCTGTTGAAGGAAATGTTTGTATGGCTGTATGTGGTTTGCCAATAAATGTTGAGGTTATATCTGTAATTTTTGACGAAGATAATGATGGGATTCCTGATAGTGAAGACAAGTGTCCAGAAACAATAGAAGAACAGATTGTTTATGGTTGTTCTTGTAATCAAATTCTTGATTTAAAACCAGGGGAAGATACAGGGCAATTAAGAAATGGTTGCTCAGAAGGAACACTCTTAGTTTTTGAGCGAGCAATTGGGTGGGCAAAGGATTTATTTGAATAAAGTGGGGATATCTTTAAAAACCCTTTTTCTATGAATTTTTATGGCTTTAAGAAAATATTATAAAGATTTACTTGCAGTAGATAGAAATTTAGAATTAATTAAAGGAGCAAGTGTTCAAGATATTTTAAAAGGAGCTGTTAAAAGTTATGGATTAAATGGTTCAGATGAAATCAAACATTATGGATTATGTTGGGAAAAAAGAAATAGAATTAAGGCTCTTAATTACAAAATTGATTCTAATAATTTAAATTTAGAAGATATTGCTTATTTAAAACAAAATCTTTATAAAATTAATTGGAAAGGATTTGAAGAAGAATTTGGAGAATTAAAAGAAAAAATACAAGATTATGGGAAAGAACAAAGACAAGATAAATCTTTATATATTCCTAAAACTAGCCCGATTTATAGGCTCTATACTAATAATTTACAAAATATAAATGAACTTGATTTTTTAGATAAAAATCTTAATGATATTCATTGGAATTATTTTAAAGTTACTCAAGAAGATGTTACTAATAGAGTAAATTCTGTTTGGAATGAACTTGAAAAAAGATTGGATAATGTTAATTCTGATTTAATTTTAAATAGGGATACAATTAAAGGAAAATATTTAGATGATTTAAATAATTGGATTAAAAAACAAAATTATTCATTTAGAGGAACTAAAATAGAAAATAATGTATTGGCGATTGCAGAACAGATTAATCAAATTAGACAAGAGAGAAAATTAGTAAATAGGGTTAAAAAGGGAGTTGTGTTTTTTGTAGAAAAATTAGGATTTGGAAAATTTAAATCAAAATATGCAGACAGACTTGTTACTGTGTCTGGAGTTGCAAATGTTCCATTAAGAGCACAATCTTTATAATCAATTAAATTTTATTAGGAAAATTGATGGATTATCTATTTATGTTTGTTGATTATGAATTTTCAATTATCCAAACATTTAAAAAGGTTATATATCTTTGAGTTTCAAATAAATCTTCATGAAAAAAGATGGAAGAAGAATTTGATGTTGAAGAAGAGGTCGATGATGAAGATGAAGATGGCACAATAAATGATATCGACGAAGATATTTAATTTTCTATTTTTTTCTTTTCTTTTTTTCTTTATTCAGAGTTTTCGGTTATTAATATTCTAATATTATTTTTTTCATTTAATTCAGAAATTTTGTTTTCTTCATCTATAATAAATTTAAGTTCTTCAAAATTTCTGCTTGCTGTTACACTTTTAACTGATATTTCTTTTTTAACACCTATTAATAATTCTCCTAAATCATAGTTCCAAACTTGTTTTTCATCTGTATAAACATTTATATCAGCATTTTCTGCAGTTTTTAATCCAATATTTTTTACACTTATATTAAAATTAATATATCTTCCTCTTTTTGTTGCTATAATTTTTGTAAAAATTAAATCTGGTTTTGATGGTATAGAATATAATCTATTTATTTCATCTATTATTTCCTGTGTTAATTGTTGTTTGCAATTTTGAATAGGATACATTACGCTGTTTTTATTTTCAGAATGGTCAAAACCAAGAGCATGTAATAATTCATGTAATTGTAAAATTGGTTCTCTGCATGAGCTTTCTTTATAAAGAAGGATTGTACCATTTAAAATTACATTATATAAACTTGTGTTGATTATTGTGTTCGGTCCTCCTTCACCTGCTATAAAATATCCTTTTTTTGCTATGTCTTTTTCAGAACAAGAAATTTCAATTTCTGGGTTGTTTGTTTTTTCTGTAAATTGGAGAAAAGTTTGCTCTTCTAAAATTTGAAACGCTCTTTTCATTTGTTCAGTTTTTTTTTCATTACATTCATCTGAAATTTGGTAACTAATTAAAGAATCTGGATATCTCATATTTGGATAAAACTGCATTTTGTATGTATAATTTAGAGGATTTTGTTCTTGTTCATTAATTGCTATTAATTCTGTTTCTTCTCCAAATGGGATTATAAATAAAAAAATAAAAATTAATAATAAGATTATTATAATTACGAGCATAATATTAAAAATAGTTAATATCCACTTCAAAGGTTTAAAAACCTAAAACTTCTAGAAATTTTATGCTTTATGCCCTGGTAGTTAAGTGGCTATAACACGGCCCTGTCGCGGCCGAATCCCGGGTTCGATTCCCGGTCAGGGCGCTTTGTTTTTTTAAAGTTTTTTAACTAAAGTGAAAAAAGTTAAAGAACTTCAAAAAATAACTCGTAGAAAAAATTTGAACTTGATAGTATTTGAGTTCATAAAAAGAGGTATCAGGCCTTCTCAAATATGTAAGATATTAAAAATAAAAAAGACTTCTCTCCAATATTATTTATCGACGCTAAAACGCTTAGGATTTATTAAAAAAGTTGGTTATGGTGTTTGGGAAATTCTTAAGGAATTTGA
Source organism: Candidatus Pacearchaeota archaeon (assembly GCA_017609745.1). GTDB lineage: Archaea > Nanobdellota > Nanobdellia > Pacearchaeales > GW2011-AR1 > JAFCDK01. The sequence goes on along the minus strand of JAFCDK010000028.1, from coordinate 6,823 downwards.
TCAAAAAGAAGTTCAAAAATCAATCCGAGTAGCTCCGAACAGCTGGGGTAGTAAATTTGAACTTCTTAAGCAAGATCAAATAAGAGGTCATGCATTTCAATTTAAATTATTAATACCAAAAGGTTTACGAAACTGGGATAAGAGAGGAGAAATACTTAAAAGAAAAGGGATTGAATTTAAAGAGCTAAATCATCTTTTTGGTGGTGGCCAAAGCTTAACTTTTAAAGGAAGAAAAATACATCTTACAAACAGTTCATTAATAATTTATGAAAAAGAGAGCTATATTGCTGATCTCTCAAAAGATGCTAAAAGTGCAGCAATTTATCACTTTCTGAATCTTGTAAGAAAATTAGAGAATCATCTAAACGCTGATTTCAGCAGACAGGGACAATATAAGTTTAGAGTCACAAGACAACATTATGCTTTAATCAAGAATGCATTAGCAAAGCAATATGACGAGAAAGGGGAAAAACTAGAGGTTTATTCTGCAAATGGACTATGGTTTGTAATAGATAATTCTTATAATTTGCATGAAGTAGAAACTGTAAATCCAAGAGAGGCAGATTTAGATAATGAAAAAGTGCAAAATTTCTTTAATTCTCTTAAAGCTCTCCCAATGACTACCAGCGAGATTCATACTAATTTTAAGGAGCTGCGAGATATGATGAAAACAAGCTCAGAAAATCAAATCATGTTAGGCCAGGTACTGCAACAAATGGAAAAGAATGTATTAAGAATTACAAAAAAATTAGGGGATGATAAGGATGTGTATTGAAGATATACGCGAGCAATATGAGGCTTATTGTATCAGGATGAAAGAGAAAGGTGCTAAAATACAAATAATTCCTTTTAAAGAATTTAAAAAAGCGATGAAGAAATTTGAGGAAAAGAAAAATTGGGGAGAATCTATGAACTTACTGAAAAAGGAAGAAGAATTAAGAAATTATTATCTTAACATTGGATGCTCTAAAATATATTAATTATATAGTGACAACAGGTAGAAATGTTTATAAAGGCATAAAATTGTATTTAATAGTATAATAGGAGAAATCCAATGAAGCAAAAATTGAGCATAACAATCGACAGAAAAACAATAAAACTTATAGAGGAATCTATAAAAGATGGCTTATTTCGGAATAAAAGCCATGTTGTTGAATTTAGTTTAAACAAAATTTTAAAGGAGAGAAAACAAAATGCCTAAACAAAAAAAATTGCAAGATAAAGTAAGGGGACTTTATGATAGAATTGGGAGCGAGTTTTATCTGTGCAGGGATGATTTTGAATCAAATGGAGAGAGATTTAATTCTGCTTTGTTAATGGGAACTTTAACAGAACTTAACAAAGGAAACATGCTTTTATTTGGAGAATATGGTGGAGGTAAAACAACTTCTGCAGAATATTTGAACTCGGTATTTAATGGGTTACCGTTGGATTTAGTTAAAAGAGTTGCTATTAGAGGAAATCCTCAATTGACAGAAGAAAAAATGGTTGGTAGACCTCATTATGGTAAAATGCATCAAGGAGAAGAAGATGTTGTATGGCAACATTTTGTTTTAGTTGGCCCTAAAATATTTGATGAGTTTAATAGAATCCCAGAGTCAAATCAGGCTGTTGTTTTAAATGGTGTTGACAGAGGAGAATGGAATTATTTGAATGATTTTGTCTCAACAGGACCTCAACCATTTTTTGCAACCTGTAATTATGCTGATAGAGGAAACAATGGATTAATCCAACCTATTTTAGATAGATTTGACGTCGGTGTTGAATCAAGATTTCCAGGTGTTGCTAATGCATTAGATATTGCTCAGGATTATCATAATGACAAAGATAAAGTTTTGAGTGAACCAAAATTAACAAGAAAGGCTTTGGAAATTCTTAGTTCTGGAAAATCTTATGAAGAAACACAAAAAGAATTAGAACAAATAGTTCAAGGACATAAAGGTGTTTTGAAAGAAAAAGGATTCCCAGTTTTATCAGTAGAAGATAAAGAAAAAATTGAGCAGGAAATTAGAGTAGTTCCTTTTGATAGAGATGCTGAGCAGTATTTTACTTTTTTAATTGCTGAAATGAATACAAGTCAAAAGTATGGACAGAAAAGAAGTATTGATCCTGCTTCAAGTGAATATGGATTGTATCTGCAAGCAGCTTTTGTTGGAAGTGGTAGTAGAAGGGAAGAAAAATCTATTGTTAGATATGCTAAATCTTTAGCATGGCTTCAAGATCATGGGGAAGTTAATCTTGATCATGTTACACAAGTTGCTCCTTATGTATTATGGCATAGAATTAAATGGATACCTGAGACAGAGCAAGCATTTAGAGAAAATGATAGAGAAGATCCTTTGGATTTATATATAACTAAAACTGTTTTGGGAGATGGAACAAATGAAATGCCTGGAGTTAAGAAAAGATTTACAGAAAGTCAGGAAAATTATCAAAGAGTTATTGATTTAGTTGGGCATGGTAAAATTGATAAAGCATTACAAGAAGCAAAAGAATGTGCAGAAGATGGTAAAGGACATCCAATATTCCAAGATACAATAAAGGATTTGGAAGGAAGGTAAAAATGCCAAACCCTCGTTTTCTTCAAACAGCAGAACGTTGGAAGAACAAAGAAATTCCAACTGAAAGAGAGAAAAAACAAAGACCAGTTAAACAAAAAACTCCTTTTCCAATAGGTAATGTTAATTATAGTTTCTTGGAAGGAAATTCCGGAAAACAAATTTTAGAAGAGGATAATCAAAGAGTAAAAGCAGATTACAAAGATAGTTCTGCTTTGAAAGTTTTATCTTTTTCAGATGATGTTGTTAAAGGTTCTAATCCTTTTGCATTTATTTTATTAAACAAAATTTTAACTCAGCAAAAAATAAGAATAGCAACTTCTGCTGACTTGGAAAGAGCATTAGAAAAAGAAGCAATTAATTTAAAGGGTACTTATGGAGATTCCGGATTAGTTTTAAGAAGTGATGGAGATCCTAATGGATATTTAGCAAGAGATTTGATTAATCAAGTTAAACAACGAGGAAGTTTACAATATCCTTTAATGATTCCATTAGCAGGATTAGATTTAAAATATGATTCAAATTCACCCCATAATTTGTCTTTTCAGTTAACTGATTTTGCAGAGCTAATTTATGCTTTTCAGCTTGAACATAAAAATGATCATGCTAAATTTAACAAAGCTGATGAAAAAGGATTTCCTATTTTTGATCAAAATGGTAGCAGAACATTATATACAGGAGAAGGAGGTTTAAGAAGGCTGTATCGTGGCAGGGGTCGTGACCTGGTCGCTAGGCCTAGGGTTCTCGCTTATTCGCTCGACAGTGGCCGGGTAATCATGTGTGCCGAAGGCACGCGCGCAAAAAATTAGTAAAATGGTAAACAAAAGATTTTTACAAACAGCTGAGAAATGGATGAATAAGGATGTTCCTGAAGTTAGAACTCAGAGAGCTAAATCGATTCCAAAAGCTTCTAATGTTGGCGGAGTTAGTTATCCTGATTTACCAAATGAAACTTATATTTTTAGTTATGATGGACAGCATGGGCAGTTCTTCCAAGAATTGATTGCTAATTCTAATGAAAGGTTTAGAGGAACTCGTGCAGAAATTCTAACAGGCAAAAGAGGAGAAGTTAAGAATATGTATGCTGTTAAAAGAATGGCTCTGGTTTCAACAATAGCTGCTAATCCTAATTTAAGAAATTATGGCTTACTTCCAATAACACCTATGCAGGACGAATGTTTGCTTAAAGAAGGAAGATTGCAAGGTTCAAGTAAATATCGGGAAGATTTGGGATTGCTTCTTTATGATACAAGTTCAAATGGATATAATCCAAAAGAATCAGCTGCATTAAAAGAAGACATAGCAAGGCATAGGTCTGAATTGGGATTAAGTCAGTCTGACTTAGAAGAGAGATTAGTTGTTGTTAATGCAGGCGGAGAGCCAGATTCAAGCATGAGATTTGGAGTAAAACCGATTATAGTTCCTGGAATAACTATTGTTTATACTCATGAGATTCTAAATCAGACAGGGAAAAATCATAATTTTGATTATGGTTTAACTAAAGGGTTGCCTTCACTTTCCCAAGTTGGTAATGGAAAAAGAACTCTTTATATGCCAAGCGAAACTTCTGATATAGGATTACGTGTGCTGTATCGTTTCAGGATTCTCGGCCTTTCCGCCAGGAACTGGGATCTCGTGGTTGATGACGTGTTCGGTCGGGTAAATTTTGCCCCACAGGGCGCGCCGTAAAATAGGAGTTTAAAATGACAGACGAAAATTTAAGACAAATAATGGGAAGAGAATGGCAAAAAGTTAGAAAGAGCTTTAATTATCCACAATTACTTCAACCAAAATTAGTAGAAGATGAATCAAATAGTTCAATAAATATAAAAAATTTAGAGATAACTGTAAGTGAGCCTTTTATCAAAGGTTTTGAAAAACACAATATTCCACCAGAAGAATCTTTAAATGAAGTTTTAACACATGAGTTAACCCATTTTATGAAATATCCTGGAAGTGTCTTAAATATTTTAAAATTGCAAAAAGCAGGACAGGAAATATCAGATGGACATAAAATAAGTGAATTAAGAACTGCTTTTACAGAAGCTCAAACAAATATTTATATGTTAAATGAATTGAAACATCCTGCAACAGCAAAGATAAGAAAAGCTTATGGATTGCCAAAGGAAGATGTTTTTGGAAGATTAATGTATGGGTTATATCAAGAAGTTTCAGGACAAGATTTAGGAGTGGAACCTAGAGAAAAAAGTTTAACAGAAAAAGTAAAAAGAGTTTTTGGAGTAAGACCTACTAACGAAGAAAGAAATTTAATTGATAAATTAAAAGATATTGATTATACAAATAAAAATCAAGAAATAGACAATTTTAGAAAATTTGCTCAAATTTTAAAAGATTATCAACCTCCTCAAGATCAAAATAAGCGAGATGGGAAAGATCAAGAAGGAGAAGGGAATAGTCAAGGACAGGGCGAAAGTCAAGAAAGTGGGCAAGGAAAACCTTGTTCAGGTAATGGATTAGAAGGATTTACTGACAATCAAATAAGAGAAGGATTAAAACAATTTGCACAAGAATGTTCAAATCCAAATGAATATGAAGAAATAGTTAGACAAGTTTTAGAAGAGAATAAAGAGCAAGGTCAAGGTCAAGAACAGGGGCAAGTTTCACAAGCAATGGGAAAAAGAGCAGGTTCTGGTAGAGGAATAACTCAATTAGCTGAAAATTTTTACACAGCTTTATCTGAAAAATATATAATCCCAATTAGAAAAAAACCAATGCACAAAAATGGAAGTTTGTATCCTCATTCACATACAAGTTTTGAAGTTGGAGATTCAATTACAGAAGTTGATGCTTTTAGCACTCCTGGAATTTTGCCTGGCATTACAAAAAAATGGGTAAGGAGAGAAGGAGAAGTTTATAACAATGAGGAAGCAGTTCCAGATAGTTTTATAGTTATTGATAATTCACCAAGTATGTTTATGCCAACAGAAGAAGTTATTTCTCCTTCAAAAAGAATTTATAATCATATTGTCGGAGCAACTGCTATTTCAAATGCTTATTTAGTTAATGATTCAAAAGTTGCAGTTTATAGTTTTGGAAGTAATGACCATCTAACAAATCCAACAAAGAACAGAGAATTGGTTCATAGAGAATTAAGAAGATATTCAAGTGATGGCGGGACAACATTTAATCCAAAATTTTTAGAAGGTATTTTAAGAGAAAGTGAAATGGAATATGATATAAGTGTTATTTCAGATATGGATATTAGAAACTTGGGGGCTTTTGTAGATACTGTTCTGAAAATTCCACAAACAAATAGAGTTCATTTACTTTATACAGAAGGTAGTGGTTATGTTGAACAATTAAGACAAAGTTTTGGTAATAAAGAAAATGTTGCTATTTTGCCTCTAACTTCTGAATATGATATTCAACAAATTATAATGGGGGAGCTGAAAAAGTCAGTTAAGTAAAATTAGGGTTGTTTGTTCTTTTTCATAAAAATCTTTGGAAAAGATATTATACTGAATTTATACCGAAAAAGATATTTTTTCTAAGTAAATTGTCCTAGCGTATTATTTGGAGGGTTTCTCTACCCAGAGAAAACTAATGAAGGATAGTACCTGGACTACACGCTTATCCATAATATAGCTTTGCTGTTAGTAAAATACAATAACAATAATTAGTAACGCTAAAGGGTGTGTGGGAAGCCCTTTTGTGAACATTAGAGTTATGGTGGATAAATAATTATGGGTAAGCTAGCTGGTGCTGTATCGTAACAGGGATCGTGACCTGAACGTTAGGAACAGGGATCTCGCTAATTCGAACGACAATGGCCGAATAGTCTCAGAAGTGCTAGGACATAAATTTAAAATGAAGACTTACAAAAACTTATATCCAAAACTTTGCTCTTATAAAAATCTTGAGTTAGCATTTAGAAAAGCTTCAAAAGAAAAAAACAAGAAATTTTATGTGATTGAATTTAAAAAAGATCTCAAACAAAATTTATTGGATCTTAAAAAAGAACTGGTGTGGGAAACTTATCATCCTGCTCCATTAACTAAATTTACAATACATGACCCAAAAACAAGATTAATAAGAAAATCTATTTTTAAAGATAGAATTGTACATCATGCAATAATAAATATTTTAGAACCAATCTATGAGCCGAGATTTGGTTTCAATCACAAAATTGGATGCCTGAATTTTTAACGACTGTAACTTGGTTCAAATGGTTAATTGCAGGAGTAATTGGACTAATAATTGGACTATTCATTGAAATTCAATAAAATGGAAAACAAAATATTGAT
>JAFCDK010000027.1 GCA_017609745.1 Candidatus Pacearchaeota archaeon | reverse complement strand
TATTAATAGATAATACTTACCCACTATTATTACTAAATCCGGTTCAGTACCATCTTCGTAGTGGGGCCAAAATTTAAACTCTGCTTCTTCTGCTTCCTTTGTCAATACTTTAAACTCTAATTCATTCAAATAATTTTTAAGAAAAATATCTCTGTTCGAATATTTGAAAAAAGAGAAAACATTAGAAGTCAAAATATCTTCCATTTTCTCTACTCTGGAAGAAAGTTTGCCACGCAATTCAGCTAAGTACATATAAATAATCACCTCGCATAAAATGGAGTATGATCAACGTTTAATTCAAAAAATAATTATTGCTATTTATACTTTAGGAAAATAGGTGTCTGCCCTTATTATATCCAATTTTTCCAATTCTTATGTTGTTTGTAAGGTCTCCAAATTCTTCTGATTTCTCTTAAACAATTTGGAGTCGGACGAAATTCTCTTATAATCCAGTTTCTACTCATTTTTAAAATATTTCTATTTTTCATATCAATAAACTGGTCTAAAAGAAGAAATATTAAATGTTGAGAACTGACCCCTTCAAGTTTATTTTTCAAACTTACTATGATTTTCACCATAAATCTTTCCTTTATTATCTAAAGTGTAAACACCACTAATTTCTAGTCTACCAAAAAAACCTTCTCTGGAATGACTTCCTCCAATTAATTGTTTTCCACCTAATAAAGTCCAAAAGATAACATAGTTATTTTTATTTAAAAACTCAAAAATCGCCTGTTTATCTATCAATAATGCTGATAGGAAATTTTCTTCAAAGATGCTTGTACAAATATTTATAAGATTTTTATTTTTATCGTAAAATCTTCCATCAAGATATTTGTGGCATAGATTCATTTTATTTACGAGCCATTTACAAGGTAGTTGTACTGAAACACTTCCGCTATGAGAACAATCCAAAGTAAATTCATTCAAATAAGAATCGTCAGTAACAACTACTGGTATGGGTAACTCACTATTTCCCCAACCAGGCTTTATCCAAACATTGTAATCATCTTTTATATCTTCAAATGCTAAAGAATTAGGATATTCACCAAGAAAAACTTCATAAAAATCATGGGATTCCGGCATCCATCTACCCATAAAGTCTTGTTTTTCTGCCCATGTATAGAATTTTCTTGCATCTTCCTTTTTTACTATATAACTTTTTATCATATACCAAACTTCTCTAATCGGAATGTCATACTTTTTATATTCTGGTGGTGTTTTCTCTTCCCATTTTACAAAACCTTCAAGCATTAACCAATCTCTTTCATTATCATCAACAATCTGAATTATATTTTCAGAATTTGGTAGATCATCATTTGTTTTTACCCAATCTTCATCAGATTTACTCTTTTCCCATGCGTCGTATTTCCCATGACTTTTTAACCATTCAGAAAATTTTACCGAGCATTTTATATGGCTATCATTTTGCAAAATAAAAGATGGGTCGATATCTCTAATATAAGAATGCCATGGCCCCTTATAATCTTCCTCATTGTTACTATTACTATCACCTTTAAATTCAAAATGATCAGAAACTAAAGCCATAAACTCATGATAAGCAATCCATTGATATTTTTTCCCAATTCTTTCGGCTTTATGTGATGTACGATCTAAGCGATTATAATTAACAAATTTGTCAAATTCGCCATGGAGATGAGGATTATAACCAAGTTCAACAACACGATTAAAAATCCACCTTTGAGCAATTTTCAAATCAAAGTTTTCCAAAGGATCATTTACCCCACCGCTGTCATTGAGAAAAGGTTTTATTTCCTTTTTAAAATATGACCTTTTAACTTCCTGCAAGGAACCTTCAAATTCAACAAACGCTTTTTGTTGTTCCCTTTTTTCTTCAATTCTTTGTTGTCTTATTTCATTTTTACTTAATTTCTTTTCGGTACTTGGATCAACGATTTTTATTAGTTTAGATATCTCGGATAAATCAATTCCATATAGTGGATTTGTTGCTTTTTCCAATAACTCTTTTTGTTTTGGTGATAATTTCTCTTTGAAATTTTTTAACAGTTTCTTTCTGTTTGGTTCCAACGATGCTAATTTCCTTCCACTCCAATTGCATCTATTAAAATTTGTACCAATTACATATCTGGCAAAATCATCAAAATTCATAACCGATGACCAAATATCTAAAAACCCTCTATTTTTTGTTTTACCTTTGAAAAAACTTTCTGGATAATATTTCTTCTTTAATTCTTTTTCGCTTGGGATTTTTTTTGGCCATACACTTTCATAAGGTGGAGTAATATTGTCTTCGTTTATTTTGAGTTTAATGTCTCTGCTTAGTGCCACTTCAATAACTCCGCGAGCATAATCACGTAATAAAATATGAATAGGAGGTTTATTATATTTGAAGATATTTTCATAAATCCATTCTGCAAGAACTTTCAGACTTTCTTGGTCTTCTTGATTTCTTAAAACACACCCATACGCAACTGCAAAAATCCTTTCGAGAACATAAAGATCATTAACACTTTTAAATTTTTCAAGAAGCCGTGGAAGTAGATTAATTCTTTTTTGCAATAAACAAACTAATCCTCTTGTTGCTTTATCCCTTACAAATCTATTTGAAGTTGTTAAAAACCAAGAAAGGGCAATAGAAGTAAGAAAAATAGACTTATCGTTTATATGTAATTTTTCCTGATTAGACCAAGACCATTTCAAAAGTCTATCAACAGCTCCTTGTTCTCCATATTGATAATGCAAAAAGGTTGACCACCATGAATCTCTTTTGGGTATTGAAAATTTTATGAGATGTTGATGTAGAAATTCCGCATTAAAAGGATGATTTGGAATTGGCGCAACCGACAAAAAAACATTTAATAATTGATTATGACCTGATTTTGTTTTGATAATATTTTGATTTATGATTTTAAGAGTATTTACCCTGTATTTTGAAAATGCTTCTGGATTTCTCCAAATAATACTCTCTACAAATGCTTCTTCTGCTATATGAGCAATGTGGTTTTCTTTAATTAGGTATGGTGCAACTTCAACAAACTCAATACCTTTTAATTGTTCGGGACATTGAATTGATAATGCTTCTATAATTCCTCTATTCCAAGTCTTCGATAAAAATTTGCCGAGTTTTCTTCTTTTTGAAAAAAACTTCTTAGCAGTTCCTAGGTTTTTATTCAGTTTACTAAATTCTTCCTCGTATCTTTTAAAGATATACCTTCCAATTAAATGGTCGCTGAATTTTTGAAACGGAAATCTGATATCAAAACCACTTTCTCTTTTCCCTTTTACATATCTTGGAACTTTAATAATAAGCATATTGCTTTCAAGTGCTTGGATAAACTTTCCAACATCAACTTGCGGATATGTTTTTTGAATAATCTTATATAATTTTTTTTCTGTAATTCTATCATCGTTTTGACTCACCATTTCGCTAGCTATTTCTTTAATAACTTCGTTCCATAAACGATATGCAGCACTTTTAAATCCATTTTTCCGAATTCTAAATTCTTTTGCAATATTACCAGTTGCATTAAGTGTAAAAGACTCGAAAATATATGTAGCTCCCTCGTGACCTCTGAAAATTTGCTTTTTCTTCTTATTTTTTCTCTTTTTAAAAGCTTTGCAGAACAACAATAAAAATAAAGGGTTTTGAAACTCTGGCATTAAAAGTGGAATTTCTAGAAGAGGCAGAGAAAATACTTTAAAAAATTTATTTACTGCTTCCCATTCCTTAAAACGAAAACCATTATGTTGTTCGTTGATAAAAATTGTTTTTTGTTCTTCTATTAATACCTCATTTTCGAAACCTGAACGAACACTCACAATCAAAGCTATGTTTGGATATTTTTTAATCTCTTTAATAATACGGTGAAGATTATTTTTCCAGAAATCAGGTGCATGTGAAATATTTTCGTTTAATGCGTCTACTATCAACAGAGAACGACATCTTACATTCTTTCCAAAATCATCTAATTTTTTTAGAATATCATCTTTGGTTTTTATAGTGTTTGCTATTCCTAACTGCTCCCAAGCTTGCGACCAAAAATTACTTTCGTTCGAAAAAAATTCACCAAATAATAAAATGGCAGGTAGAATATTACTTTTGTTGTTTATTCTATTTTCTACAATATCGCACAATAAATGAGTTTTTCCAGTACCAGCTGATCCAGTGAGCAATAGAAATGGATAATTTGAAAGTTGTGCTTTTGTACCCGATGATAATTCTTCAAAATAGCGGATCGATTCTTGAGTTTTATAGATATCATGAATATCAGAGTTTAATTTTTCAGAAGGTGATTGCTGATAACTGCCATCTTTTCTTGCAGTCGTTTTTATATTTTTAACTTGTTCTTTTTCTTCTCTTAACTTGCTAGCGAATTTCCTTAAATTATCTAAAAGTGTCTTTGTTTCCTTATTAATTTCACCCCATGGAATCTTGTTTGTATTATAGACTTTTATATTCTCAATAAGTTTAAATAGTGTATCAATTTCTTTTTTAATTTGATTATAATTTTTTTGTAATTCATCTTTTACGTATTTTGTAGATATATGTCTAAATTGTCGAAGCAACTCACCATAATTTATTCTTATTGTTATATAGAATTTTTCAGTTCTGCTAATTCCATCAAATATTTCAGAAATGGGGAGATTAACATTTAATTCTGGGGTGTATCTAGCTCCAGCCATCTGCTTAATTTGTACTAAATGTTTTTTATACCAATTCTTACTATTCATAGCATTTACCAAATTGGATTTCAATTTTATTGATTAGTGATTTTCATGAATAAAATTCTGGTTAATTAACCGTGTAATTGATAAATTGGTCAAATGTGTAATCTTAAATATCATAATACAAATATCTTACTTATATAGGGGCCTAGGGGTCTCAACATTTGACATAACTATTTCTACTCCAATTCTAGTTAACTGATTATTGAAGATCCGGAGTCAGGCTTCACATTTTCATAAATTTCTATACTCGATTTGATCATGAAGCCATTCTCTTTTATATTTTATGAACTTGCGAAGACTCCACTATATTATAATTTTAAAAAAAATTACGTCAAATGTGAAAACTTAACCTTAATTCTCACGAACTTTTTTATCAACTCGAATAATATTTATTTAATAAATTTATAAAAATATCCGAATTTTTAATATTATTGAAATCTTCATCGCTTAAAACATTTTCTTTTAATAGTGTTTTATTTATAATTAAAAATTTTTCTAGCCATACAATTGCATTTTCTTTTTCATTTAGTAGCGAATAAGCACAAGCCTTATTATAATACGCTTTTTCTGGAAGATTATTTTCAATAAGAGAAAATTTATCAATTGCTCTTCTTAGTAATCTTTCTTTTCCCCTACCTTTTTTTATTTTTGCTAACCCTAATAAAGCAATACCTAAATTACTGATTGCCTCAGGGTTACTATTGTTTATATTTATTGATTTTTCAATTTTATCTATAGCCTTTTTAATTAAGTTTTCTTTCTCATCTGTCCCTCTTATTGTCGAAAATTCTAGTAATCCAATACCCCAAGTTAATAAGGCCTTATCAGATTTACACTTTTTTATTAAGTGTAACGCCTTACTTTTTGTAATAGCTTGTTTTACAAGCTTTTCTTTTTCTTTCGCATCCTTTAACCTTGCTAATTCTAATAAGACAATAGTATAATTATTTAATATTTTGGGATCTTTTTGTCTCATTTTCGGAATCAATTCAAACTTACTAATTGCTTGCGTTAGCAAATTAATTTTTCCCTTACCTTCTTTTTTTTGGGCGGCTATATATATTAAAACTGTCCCCCAATTATATAATGCTTTATAATAGTTTGGTTTTATTAAAAGCGATTTATTAAAGCAATCAAAAGCTGTCTTAAAATCTCTAGCTTCACTACATTTTTTCTTTTTTGCGATTTCGGCATGAATAGTGCCCAAATTATTAATAACTTCATGATCATCAGGTTTAATTTCTAAAGCAATTTTCAACTTCTTAATAGATTCATTATTTAAATTATCAGCATCTTTTCCTTCTTTAGTTCTTGCTATCTTAGCCAATTGCAAACCCCAATCAGAAAGAGAATGAACTATATTATTAATTGCTTTTTTGGATTTGCTTGATTTAATTTCGCTAATAAATTGCGAATCGATAATATCGAATCGATAATTAAGTTTTATGTTCTGACTTTGATGTATTATCTTTTCTCTATTAATTGTTTCTTTTTGGGCACCTTTTAAATCCTGGAAACCTCTTCCTTTTTCAAATCCTTCAATAGCAATATTTGTCCATTTTTTTACTGTAGTCGTTGGGTCTATTATATTTTGCTTTATTAATCCATTCTGGCTTAATGCTATTTCGTTCACTAAAAATTTACCAATATTTTCAATTTCTTCTTTTAGATGAGAAAAAGGGGTAGAAAGAATTTGTGGCTCTGGTAATTTTAACTTCCTTACAAGATTAAGAAAAAAATCATCAGCGTTATAACCTTTTAAATAATATCCATATTTTTCTTCTGGAGTCAAAATGTTTTGTAAGATATGTTCTTTTGGTTCTTCTTTATAACCAACCCAAAATAACTTATTCCTAAAAATCTTAATTTCCGCCAATCTTTTAAAAATTGGGTCGTTTTCTCCGCTATACCCTATAACAATCCAACTTCTTTGCCTAGCAGTATCTAGAAATATTTCTTTATAATGTTCTAATTCGCCTGATTCTCTTAATTCAGATTCAGTATTTAATATTTTATATCCATTTCTTTGTCCATGTAAATAAAATAGTGAAAGTTGAGCTGTTTCTTCCGGGATAAATGTTTGAGATACCGCAAGATCATAAGTTGCAGGAAATATATTAAATAAAGCTAAACTTCTTATTACGAGGTTATCAAAATTGGTAGTAAGAACACGATCAATATAATTTTCTTTTATCAAAGTTCCGAGATATAGATGTGCAAGATTTATTTTAGCATTATCCACATAGTTAGCAATTAATTTTTTTCTCTGATATGGGCTCAAAAGTTGCATATAATTTTGATACGTTTTATTTCCACAGTTAGAAACTGTAGTTGGCATATTTTTTTCAATATCTTTCATTATACCTTTAGCTGTAGGTATGCCAGCAGTGACAGACATACCAGCTCCCAATAATACAGCTGTCTTGCACTCATTTTCTTTATTTATTTTTAAATTTTCTACAATTTCTTTAATAGTAGTCTCACAGTAATTCAATTTTTATCTCCCTAAAAATTTAAAAATTTTGAAACATTCGATTACTTCTTTTTAATCTTGTATACTTAAATAATATAAATAAGAGGTCTTCACATTTGACATAAAAAATACCAAAGAACTGTCCACTGTCATTTTTTTCATTTCTCCTCATTTTTTATTTTACAAGACTGTTTATTTCGTTTTTTATAAATTGTTCTCTTTTGTTTATAAACTCATTGAATAACTCTTTTATATC
>JAFCDK010000026.1 GCA_017609745.1 Candidatus Pacearchaeota archaeon | reverse complement strand
AAAAAGGTTTTTGATTTTGAAGCTCCAATTTATCAATTTTATGAATGGGTAAAAATTAAAGGTGGTGGGGCATTTTCAAGTTCTATAGGCAATGTTTTAACAGTTGATGAAGTTGAAGAAATTTATGAGCCAGAAGTTTTGAGATATATATTTACAGGAACCAGACCAAATAAAAGTTTTCAAATAAGTTTTGATAATGATGTAATTAAGATTTATGAAGATTATGACAGATTAGAAGAAAAATATTATAACAGGAAAACAAATCCACAGGAAAAAAGAATTTATGAATTAAGCCAAATCATAGAAACAAATAAAATACCTAAAACAAAACCTAAAAAAACCAGTTTTAAACATCTAATAACTCTTGTTCAAGCAGGCAGATATAAGAATCTTAAAGGCAGAGACAAGATTCGTGCAGAAAAAGTAAAGAACTGGTTAAAGAAATATGCTGGAGATGAAATGAAATTTGAAATTCAGAAAAAAGTTTCAGGAAAAGTAAAATCAGAATTAAATAAAGATTAAAAATTCTGATTTTTTTGTTGCTGTTTATAAAGTTATAATAGGAAAAACGCGAGGACCGCGACTTGCGCCTTTTATTTTAGATATTGGAAAGGAGAAAATAATTAAGTTGTTGGGGGAGATTTGATTTTTAGCGCAGAGTGCCCGAGAGGAATGAAATAGAGTGAGAATGCAATGTGGTCGAGAAAAATCTTTGATTTTTCGAAGGAGTAGCAGATGAGCATTTTTTTGGGGGGAATCTTTAGCATTCCCGTAATTTTTTAGGATAGGAAATTTTATAAATATCGTAAAGCTAATAATATTAATATATTCCCGGTATGGTCTTCGGGCAATGCCGGGCAGTTTTTTACAATTCTTTGACTAAATTATTCATATAGATAAAATCATCACAGGTTTTCTTTAGTGACGCAGAAGAACTGCTTTTGAGATAAGCATTTTAACGGTGCTCTCTCCATTTTAGGGAGGGGGTGGTCGGAGGATTTACAAATCTACACTTATTGAGTTGAACATAAGAATGATAAATATAAAAAGCCTTATTGATAGTTTATAAAATGCCACTTATAGTAAAATCAAATATAAAAAAAGTTGTGAAAGAAATTGATAAAGAAGAAAAGATAACTAGTGTTGCAGAAGAGGTTGGGCCTGCGCTTGAAGGGAAAGTTAGTGAGATGTTAGAAAAAGCAATAGAAAGAGCAAAAGCAAATGGGCGCAGAACATTGCAGGCTAGGGATTTGTAAGATTATCTAAAAATATAAATAATCTCTTTTATTTTTTATTCTATGAAGAAAATATCCAAAGACCGAAAAAAGGAGATTCTTGAAAGACTTGAAAGAGCTGTAAATGAAAAGTATGAAGTAAAATGGAAAGATGGTATTCCAATAACAAAGAAAAAAAGCAATATAATAAGAGGGAAAAAAGCGAAAGCTGTAGGTGCTAGATTTGAATTAAAGGTTCGCAAATATTGGGAAGAAAAAAATTATATTATAGATAAGTGGAGTAGTAATGTTGATTTAGAACTTGGAAAAATCATTCCTGCAAAAAGAAAATTTAATCCTTTTAAAAAAGTTATGGTAATTGGCACTGGATTTCCTGATTTTATTGGAATTAGGCATATTGGTGGGGAAAGTTATAGAGTAATTGGAATTGAAGTTAAAATAAATGGACTATTAAGTAAAGAAGAAAAAGAAAAATGTAAATTTTACTTGCAGAAGAAAATCTTTAGTAATATCCTTATTGCAAAGAAAGGTGAAAAAAGAGGAGAGATTGAGTTTATTGATTTTCAAGAAAAGTGGGGATTATAAAAATTCTCCCAGATGTTTGATTAGGGAAAAATATAAAATCTATATTTCATTCAATCTTTCATGAAAGAGGCATTATATTATCGGAAACTTAAGGATAAAAAAGTTCAGTGCAATTTATGTCCGCATTTTTGTGTAATTGAAAATGGGGAAGTTGGTAAATGTCGTGTTCGGCAAAATGTTGACGGCAGACTGATGAGTTTAGTTTATGGCAGACCATGTTCAATTGCTATAGATCCTATTGAAAAAAAACCATTTTACCATTTTATGCCTGGACAAACTGCTTTGGGTATTGCAACAGCTGGTTGTAATTTTAGTTGTTTAAATTGCCAGAATGCAGATATAAGCCAGGCAGAGCCTGAAAATGTGCCAAGCCAAAAAATATCTGCACTCGAAGTTATACATAAAGCTAAAAAATTTAATACAAAAATAATATCTTATACATATACAGAACCTACTATTTTCTATGAATATATGTTTGATATTGCGAGACTTGCGAGAAAACAGAAAATTAAAAATACCGCTGTAACAAATGGATTTATTAATGAGTTACCTTTAAAGAAAATTTGCAAATTATTGGATGGTATTAATGTTGATTTAAAATCAATAGATGACAAATTTTATAAAAAAGTTTGTGGAGGCAGAGTTAACCCTGTTCTAGAATCTCTGAAAATTATAAAGCAAGAAGGTGTTTGGATGGAAATCACAAATTTGATTATACCTGGATTAAATGATGATTTATATAGTATTCGGAAATTAATTTCTTGGATAATAAATAATTTAGGATATGATGTACCGATACATTTTACTGCATTCTTTCCAACATATAAATTATTAAATACTTCTCCAACCCCTATGAATATATTAAAAAAAGCGAGGAAAATTGCTCTTAATGCAGGAGCAAATTATGTTTATACAGGAAATATACATGATGATGAAGGAAATAACACTTATTGCCCAAATTGTAAAAAACCAATTATAATAAGAGATGGTTATAAAGTTGTTCAAAATAAACTAAAAAAAGGAAAATGTGGATGTGGAGGAACAGTCGCAGGAGTTTGGAGGTAGTTTTATTTAGTTTGTTTTTTGTTTTAGTTATTAATTGTTATTTTGTTTGTGCAATTAGAATAAATGAAGTTGAGTTAAATCCTGCTGGTGGAAAATCAGGTACTGAATGGGTCGAATTATATAATGATGAGAATAAAGATGTCAATATTTCTAAATGGGAGATTTACGATGGATTAATTAGTCCTCAAAAAAGGTTCATAATCAATGGAGAAACAATAATTAAAGAAAATGAATATTATATTATTGAGTTTGATAGTTCTGTTTTAAATAATGGTGGAGATTTTGTAACTATTTATAATTCTTTTGAAGAAAAAATTTATGAAACATCTACATTAAAGGAGAGTTCATCCAGTAGTAAAACATGGCAATTTTGCTCTGATAATTGGCAGTTTTTAGAATCAACCAAACAAAAAGAAAATTCTTGTGCAGAAGAACAAGAAGAGCAGGAAGAAACTGAAAATGAAAATAATAAAGAAGAGAATATAGAAAGTTTATCAGATAAGGTTTATGAAATAAAACCAATTTATTTAAATAAAAAAGAAGCTCAACAATCTGCACAAGATTTAAAAGGCTTTGATGATAATAAACTTTTAATTGAAATAAGCTATAATACAATAATAAAATACGCAATTTATTTTTTTATTTTATTATTATGTATTACAATATATTTAAAAATAAGACAAAAGAGATTTAGGAGAGAAATAGAATGACTGAAGAAAGAAAGAAAATTCGTGTTGCATTTATATTAGAAATGATAGGCAGGCCTCCAGAACATTTAATAAAAAGCATGAAAGAAATTTTAGAAAAAATAAAGGATGTTCAAGGTGTTGAAATAAAAGAAGAAAATGTTTTTGAAGCAAAAAAACTTGAAAGTAAGGAAAATCTTTATTCAACATTAGCAGAAGTGGAGGCGGTTTTTGATAATCTGGAAATTCTTTCTGAAATTTTATTTACATATATGCCTTCTCATTTTGAAGTAATAGAGCCAGAAGAAATGCGGCTCAAAAATATAGATATAACTGCTATGATAAATAAAATTATAAGAAGATTGCATCAAGCTGATGAACTTGTTAGAATATTGGGTATGGAGAAAATAATTCTTAAAAATAAACTTGCAGAACATGAAGGAACTTTTAAACCTGAAATTAAAGAAGAGAAAAAGGAAGAAAAACCTGAAAAAAAGTTAAAGAAGTCAAAGAGAAAAAATAAGAAGAAAGATTAATTATTTTCTAATGGTTCGGATTTTATTTTCGCCATGTGCAATCATAACCTTTCCTTCTCTAGATTCAAAATATATTTGTAATTCTCCTTTTGAGTCATAAAGTTCTAATCTATAATTATTTTTACTCCAAATATATTGTGGAGATTCTTTAATTAGTTTAACTGTGACTGGTTCTTCATATTTTATTTCTCTAATAATAGTTTCATCTTTTCTAGGAACAATTTCCCCTGATTTATTTTCAATACAATCTCCACTAATCACAGGCAATGGTATCGCCAATAATGCAACTAATTTACTAATATGATTTTTATTCACGGCGATTTAAAGAAATTCTATTTTTTAAGAATTTATATACTCTATTTTTAAGTTTCTAAACTTTCTCTTGTTTCTTGTTTTGGTCTGAATCTTTTTTCATATTTTGAGGTTTTTGAATTAAGAATATCTTTTGTAAATTTCTTTTTTTTCATTTGAATTAAAATAAAATATAAAACAACAATTATTGCTAAAATTAATATAAAAAATATAAGCCATTTTGATTTTGATTTTGGTTCTGATTGTTTTTCGCATTTGCCTTCTTTAGGACAACAAGCTCCGTCCAAAAATATTTTAATAGGAACACTGCATTTTTCCCCAAGTTCACAAATTGTTCCTCCAACATCACTGCAATATTTTGGTTCCTCAATTATTGAAGAACTTGCAGTTACATTTTCTTTAACTAAAAAGGAGGTAGAAAAACTTCCAACTTCTTTATCTTCTGAAAGTGCTAAAATTAGTTCTGCAAACTCTCCTTGCTCTTCAGATAAAAAAGTAAAATTCATTTCTAATGAATCTCCTGCTTCTATAATATCAATTTTTTGGGGAATTATTGTAATTAAGCTGTCAAATTTTTTTGGATAAATAAAAATTATATCAACTAAATCATCTTGGGTTGGATTAAATAAGTCTGCAGAAAAACTTAATTCTTCATCTAAATTTAAAGTAGCTACAATGCCTGCTGGAATAAAAATTAATTCTTTTTTTTCTATAATAGTTTCATTAATTTCATAATCTTCTTCCGGGTCCTCTCCTATTGCTCCAAGAAGATAAATTGGAATTTCATAAGAAGTTGCTCCAGATGAGATAGTTAAATATTCAAGACCTTTTTCATCATTGATTTCAAAATTAATTTTTTCTGAACTAGCTGCCGAAATAGTTTTTAATTTGGTTTGATTTAAAAAAATAGATTTAATTTCAATTGAATTATCTAAATTATTCTGAACACTAATAAAAAAATCTTTATCTGTTATAATAAAACCTGGATTTATTGAGAACTCTGCTTTTTCTCCCAAAACAGTAAAATTAGCTGTTAAATCTTTTTCATGTATTCCCTGGCTATCTCGATAATTTACATCTTTTATTTTTATTGAATAATTCTGTTCTTTGTCTGGTAAAATTGCATATATATAATATATTCCTTTTATTTTTGCAATATTATAAAGAAAAGGAACTTGAATATGCCTGCGATAAAAACTGATTTGCGAGGCATCAATTGGTTCAAGTATGTTGCCCTCGAGTGTTGCGAGAAAGGTTGAAGCTGGTTGATAATTATCTTGTAGTTGAATATCTAATGTTAAGATATTTGGCATCAATAAGATAAATACTATTAAAAATAAAATTGTTTTTTTCATAAATTAAAGAGAAGGGGGGAGTTAATAAATATTTTGTTATTTACCTTTGAACAACAATACCTAATTTTTTTAATAATCTATTAGTAACTATGCGACAATCTTCTTCATATGGTTTTTGGGAAATAGGATTTAGTCTCTGACCAAATTCTTCAAAAGAACAATCTGGTTTTAAAAATCCATAAGATGTTCTCTTAGTATTTGTAACCATTTCTTCATATTTTTCTTTTGAGATTATAGTAAACATTATAATAATCAGTTTAAATATTTAAAAAAACTTATTGTAATTTATTTCTTCCCACCGAGCGTCTTCAGCTTTTTCAAAGTGTCTTGCATTTCTTTTTCAAGTTTTGTTTTTCTTGGTCTTCTTACAGGGGTTGTTCTCGGCATAAACATTCTTGTGGGCATAGAACTTATTGGAGGCATTGGTGGTGAGCCAGGTCTTGGACTCAAAGATGTTGGACCTGGATGTTCTCTAAATCCACTTTTTCTCTTAAAAAATAAAGTCCTTATTTTTTTTCTAAATAAGATTCCAAGAATAGATAAAATTATTAAAACTACTAAAATTATAATAAATGTTTTCATTCCCTTTCCTCCTGGAATAATCTTGGTTTTGGTCTTGCAACAAACTTTATCTGAATCAGGACAATCTTCTGTTGTTGGTTCCTCATCACTAAAACAACTTACTCTACAAAAACCCCCAGCATTTTCACATTTATTTTCTTGTGCTATAGGCATACAACAAACATCTCCTGCTTCTAAACAATTATAATCTGCTGGTTCTTCATCACTTAAACAAGTTGAATAACAACTTCCTCCATGTCTTACACATTCGCTTTGTTCTGATTCTTTCTCACATGTTCCAATGCAACAATAATAAGTATCAGAAGCTTCTACTTCATTTCCATCACATACTTCATTTAAAGCACATTCTTGTCCATGCATTTTTGCACAAGTTTTTAATTGCAATTCCTTGGAACAGCAAACATCTGAGGAATACCAGCAATCATATGCTTCTTTAAGTTCTCCTTGTGCTTCATCCAAACACTCTGTTTCTGTCATACAATAAAAACCATTATTTTCACAATCATCTGGGTCAGCGCCCCCTCCTGCTCCAGTTCCCCACCCAGCATATAATAAAAATGCAGTGTCTCTTATATTGCCCCAACATCCATCATCGTCTTGGTGGTCTAAGAAATAAATTTTTGCATTATCAAGTTCTTGTGGTTTATCTTCTCTTAAAGACCACATTGCTAATGCACTATCATAATATTTTGAATTAGATGAGCCCATAATTTCCCAAAAACCTTGGCTCTTTTGTTTTTGAATTATATCAAATCTATATTCATCATATCCTAACATAAAATACAAAAAAGTTTCTGGAAATAATTTTTCTTTATCAGTTATTTCAGAAATTAAATAAGGGAAATAAGGAGAAAGGTCTTTTTCTGAATTTGCTATCATTAAAGCTAAAGTCGCCCATAAACTTCCTTCATAATCACAGGAATTTCCTCTTTTAAAACATTTAGAATCAATTCTTTCTTTTGTTTCTCCTCCTGCTGATGATTCATGAGTCTCCTGAGAAACATAAATTGTGGATTTATCTGGTTTTTTATAAAGAACTGTTGTTATAAAATCTTTGTCGCAGGAAATTGTTATATTTTTTTCGAAGCAAGTAGATGATATTTTTAAATAATAATCATCCATAGCTAAAGCAAGACAGCTTCCTGCTCCTGAATTTATTTTTCCAAGTTCATTAATATTAATAGAATGTGTGGATCCAGAATATGAAATATCGCAGGTTGTTGCTTCATTACTAATTGCGTGAATTTCTAAAAACCAAAGTAAATTAGTATAATCTTTTGTTTGGCTTATTAACCAATCTTCTATATGTTCTGTATCACTTCCTGCATCATCTAAAGCTATAAGTGCTATTGCTGTTTCTTTTAATTTGCATCCTGATTTAGGCCAGCATACCCCATCTTCACCTTTACTATTTTCTATGAGTTCATCTTTACATTCAGAAATTGCCAGCAGAGAAAATGCCTGTTCTTCTGAAGTCAAATCTTTGCATTGTTTTTGTTCTACTTTATTTTCTAAACATTGTTCTGCTTTTTCAAGTTTTTGGCTGTCAGTTAGGTCGTCTGCAATAACTAAAACAGATATTAGGGAAATTAATAAAGTTATAACTAATAATGCAAAAACTAATTTATTACCTCTTTTCATATTTTTTATAAGTATATCGAGTTTAAAAAGTTTGTTAAACTTTTTAATATTGATTGGATTTTCTTCTTCCCCCTAAAGCTTTTCCTCACAACATAATTCACAGGATTTTTTATCTTTGAACAAAGTTCATCAGGTTCGCAGACACCTATCCCTTTATAATAATCTTTGTCGCAATTTGGCGGCAGCATAATTTTTTGACGAGAATTCCAGTCTAACTGGCTTCTTATATATCCTTCTCTTAATGGTGGTTTGTTTTTTTTATTCCATTCTGTAATTTTTTGTTCAATTTCTTCTATAGAAAGATTAAGTGAGCGGAAGAAATTAATGAGAATAAATAGAGCTCTTTTTTTTCCGTCTTCCAAACCATTGAGAATTTTTAATATACAGGGGGGAAATAAATCTGCTGTTAAATTTTTTATAATGACTTCTTTATATTGTCCAGATTTCTTGTTTTTTTGTTTTTCTACTTCATCTTTGTGGTCTTTATACCAATCTAATGCTTGAATTAAAAGTTCTTGTGCTTCGCCTTCAATAGAATCAGGCAAGAAATTAACTGGTTTTACTTTTAATGGGTCTGCATGTCTTGGCTGAAAATCATCAATTTGTTTTTTGTCTAAAACTATACTTGCTAAACGTGTCTTTTCATGTAAAGAATAGGGCATACGGAAAAGGTGGCGGGAAGAAACTAAAATTAAATCAGGCATAACTTGTTTTGGTGCTTCAAAATCCTTAATATAACTGCCCATATTAACTTTAGAAGCATATAAATTAGTCACTCCTTCTATTAATTTAGGTTCTATAATTTTTGTTAAATATTGCAATATCATTCTTGGCCATTCAGGAAACATATTTTTTGTCTCTTGATTAGCAACTTGTTTAGGAAAAGCTTTCCAAGGAATTATAATATGAAATCCCTTACTTCCTGAAAATTTAATCCCAATGTTTTTTATTCTATGAAATTCTAATGCACGAATTAAAAGATTTGCAACTATCTTGCTATAATCTAAATATTTGCTGTCTATATCAATCAAAAAATCCCAGCCTTGTCTCAGTTCATCGAGTTTTTCTTTTTTTGAGTCTTTTGGAATTTGGAGGGGGTCTTTCCATAGTTCTTCACTTGCATGAAAACTTGTTGCACCTTTTTTTGCAAATTCTATAACATCAGAAGGATATTGGAAATTATCTGGACGCTTGCCAAAACCTTCGAAGTAGCGGGGCACAACTTCTCTTTGTTTCGAGAAATTATATAAGACTTCTTGAATATCTTTGCGGGAATAATAAGATAATACTATTTGTCTAATTGCCTCTTCTTTTTCCATTTAAAAAAAAGGGAGGGTTTGTTTAAATACATTTATTAATTCTACTACAACAAAGCTTAAAAGAATAGAAGATAAGTAATTTTATGCTTGTTAAATTTGAAAATCCAAAGTTATTATCTGACGTAGTTGCTATAATTTCTGAATTAGTAACAGAAGTTAAAATAAATGTTAGTGAGAATGGAATGTCTATTGTTGCTATTGATCCTGCAAATGTTGCATTAGTTTTTTTTAAACTGCCGGCTTCAGCATTTAGCCAATTTGAATCGAGTGGTAAAGAAATGTTGGGGGTTAATTTAGATAGCCTTAAATCAATTCTGCGAAGATGCAAGACTGGAAGCAATCTTATTATGCAGAGTAAAGAAAATATGCTTAATATTTCAATAGAAGATAAAATAAAAAGGAATTTCTCACTGTTGTTAATAGATATAGAAGGTGAAGAAAAAGCAGTTCCTATTTTAGATTTTACTTCTGTTATTGAAATAAATTCTTCTGATTTAGTAGATAGTATTGAAGATTGTGCAATTGTTGCAGATGCCTGCAGTTTTATTACTCAAAAAGATAAATTTGTGATAGAGGCTAAAGAAATGAATACTGCAATGTCTGAGTTTTCAAGTGATGAAGTTAAGATTCAGGCAAAAGAAGAGTCTGTTAAATCAAGATATAGTTTAGAATATCTTCAGAAAATAATAAAATCCTGCAAGCTCGTGGAAAAAACAAAAATTCGGTTTTCTCAGGATTATCCACTAAAAATTGAGTTTAAAACAGAAAAAATGGAGCTGAGTTTTGTTCTTGCGCCGCGGGTTGAGACCGAGGATTAGTGTAAGACAAATTTTGGATATAATAACGAGCACTAATCCGAGTAGAGGACTGATGCGAGACAAAAATTTAATTTAATAACGAGGAGTAGTCTGAGTAAAGGATTAGCACGAGAGAATTTTATTTCTTTTTAAATTCTACATTTTTAAAATGTTCAAATTCCTTGTCTCCAGTAACAAATAAATATCCTTTCTCAATCGAAAATATATATCCAACAGCATCAAAAAAGGATATATTTAATTTTTTATGCTCATGCCTAAATTTAACAGCTTCTTTAAGAATAGATTTATCAACAGAAACTGTATATTGAGAAAGTTTTTTAAACCAATATTCAGCAGTCTGCTCATCATATTCTCTTAAAATAACAGAATAAAATTCAACTAAATTTAAATCAGTAATTACAAAATCAAAATTTAAATAATTAGAAAATTTGGGGTTTCCATTGGATATTTCAATTAAAGCATAAGTATCCAGACACCTCTTTACTTCAACCATTTTCCTTTTAAATCTCTTCGCACTTCTTTTAATAATTGTTCAGTTGATTTTTTAAATTTTAAAGAACCAAATAATTCTTTTAATATATTTTCTTTTTTTTGTATATCTACAATAATAAATTCTCCTAATTGAATACCCATTGTTTTTACAGTTTCTTGGGGCAATATTATACCTATAGAATTCCCCCATTTTTTTGTTTTTGTTTTAGTTATCATTTTTGATATTTATCTGTATAACAAATTTATATAATAATTATACATAAAGTATAATTTATAAATTTTTTGGTTTTCTATTATTTATTTCTTCCAAAAGATTTATATAACATATATGTTTATTCATAATAATATTAATAGGTAAATTAATAGGTAAAAAGAGAGGCATATTCATATGAATACTCATAGAAATAAAATTCTAAAGTTTCTGAAACAAAAAAAGGTTATTACTAGTTCTGAATTAGCTAGATATTTGAAGATTTCTTGGAATACTGCTGAAAAATATTTATTGGAATTAATTATTGAAAATAGTATTATTAGAATAAAAAAGGAAGGTGTAAATTTGTGGATGTTAAAATGAAAAAAATAATGATTAACAAAAAAGCGCAGATTACAATTTATATAATTCTGGCAATTTTGATAGTAGTTGTAATTGTGCTATTGTTTTTTTTATTAAGTGAGAAAAATATAATTCCTACAGAAACTACAAGTTTTGAAGAGCCGATTCATTATATACAAAAATGTGTTAAAGATAATGTTCAAGAAGCTGTTGCAATTATGCTTCCACAGGGGGGGTATGTGGATTCAGAAAAAAGAGTTTCTAAATTATATAAAGATATTAACAGAACTTATTTATGTTATGCATTAAACAATTATAGAACTTGTGTAACCCAAGATCCAATGTATATTTCATCTATTGAGCAGGAAATTACAAATTATATTGAACCTAAAATTGATAATTGTTTTGATTCTTTAAGACAAGAATTACAGGCAAATGAATATAATGTAAATATGCAGGGGTTGGAAATTTCAACAGAGCTTTTACAAGGAAGAATAAGAATTAATGTTAATAGAGAATTTACAATGAGTAAAAATCAGGCAACAAAGAATTTTAAAGATTTTGATACAGAAGTAAAAAGCAGATTATATGATATTGCAATTGTTGCTCAGGAAATTGCGAGTCAGGAAGCTAAATCCTGTTATTTTGAATATCAGGGATTTATGATATTTTATCCTGATTTTGATATAAATAAATTTACAACAAGTGATGATATTAAAATTTACTCTGTCAGACATAAAAAAACAAATGAGGAATTAGTGTTCGCTATAAGAAGTTGTGCAATTCCTCCGGGGTTGGGTTAAAATGGTATTTAAAATAAATTACAAAAATCTGAAAACAGAAAAAGCAAATGAGGCTTTTTTTCAAATCTTGATTTTAGTTGTAGCGACTTTTGCATTTGCATATTTTGTTTATCAAAGTTCTAGTTTAATTGATGAAGTAATAAAAGAAGTAGATGAAATGCTTCCGAGTGCTTCTGCTCAAGAAAATCAAGACACTGCTCCTCAAGAAAATCTGGAATTATATTGTTGTCCTAGAACAAAAGATAATGCGATTTGCCAGGATATATTAAACATAGAATATGCTGATAGGTGCAGTGTAGGTTCTCCTCCTGTTCCTGCAACTTGTGACCAGCTTCCTAATTGTGAATCTGGTTGTTGTTTTGATGAAGAAAACGGAATATGTTCTCCAAATTCTCCTAAAGGAGAATGTGAAGGTGGGGGAGGAGTTTGGCAAGATGATAAATCTTGCAATACTATTTCAGAATGTGAAAGAGGATGTTGTATTATAAATAATATCCCTAAGTTTTTAACAGAATCAGGATGTAAAAAACAAGCAAGAGATAAAAGTTTAGATTGGCAAGAAACTTATTTTCATTCTAATATAATTACAGAACCTGAATGTTTATTTACTCAGTCTTTAGATGCAGAAGGTGCTTGTATTATAGAAATAGAATCAACAGGAGAAAGAACTTGCAAATATACAACAGGAGAAGAATGCAAGCAAATTATAGGAATTGAAGAAGCAAGAAGTAATTTTAGAGAAGGTTTATTATGCAGTAATCCAATTTTAGAAACAAACTGCGAGCCAAGTGAACAAACAACTTGTATAGAGGGAAAAGATGAAGTTTATTTTTTAGATTCTTGCGGGAATGTTGCGAATATTTATGATAGTTCAAAAGTCAAGGATATTAATTATTGGAAAACAAAAATAACAAAACAAGATTCTTGTAATTCAGATAAATCAAATGCAGATTCAAGAACATGTGGAAATTGCAATCGTCTTTTAGGAAGTTATTGTGATTTAGGTGGAAATGCACAATATGGAGATTATTATTGTAAAAACATGGATTGCAGAGATGAAAAAGGAAATGAAAGAAAACATGGAGAAAGTTGGTGTTATTATGAGGGGCAAATTGGTGAAGGAAGAGATGTTGTTGGTTCTCGGCATTTTGTAAAAAAATGTGTTGATGGCGAGGTTAAGACAGAACCTTGTTCTGATTATAGAAATGGAATTTGTGTTCAAGGAGAAACAGAATTACCAGATAATCAAGGTGTTTTTCAAAGTGCAAGTTGTAGGCCAAATATGTGGTCTTTATGCAACCAAAAAAATATAGACGCTGCTGAAGCAAAAGAAAATGAAGAAGAATATAATTTAACAAAAGAATGTAATGAAAATCCTGATTGTGAATTAACTAAAATAGATATTGCTAATAAATTTAAATTTGATTTTTGCACACCAAAATATCCTCCTGGATTTAATATTAAAGATGAAGGAAATATGGAAATGAATTCTCA